>JBCNOP010000133.1:0-14413 GCA_039593775.1 Pseudoduganella sp. | reverse complement strand
CCGCACGTGCTGCAGGCAACGCTGGTGGCGCCCGATACGCTCTACCTGGTCGGCGCCGAAATCGGCAGCACCAACCTGATCGTGCAGGGCAAATCCGGCGCCTGCAGCGTCGTGGAGGTGGCGGTGGGGCTGGACGTATCGCCGCTGCGCGCCAGCCTGGCCGAACTGTTGCCGCAGGAGCGCGGCATCAAGGTCAGCGCCGCAGCCGATGCCATCGCCCTGAGCGGCAGCGTGAGCGACGGCGCCACCTTGGCCCAGGTGCTGGACCTGGCGCAAGCCTTCGTGCGGCAGGCACCGCAGCCGCTGGCACGCAAGGAAGGCTTGCCGGCGCAACCGTCGGCACCCGGCACGCGGCTGGTGAACCTGCTGGCGGTCAGCGCGCCGCAGCAGGTCAAGCTGGAAGTCAAAGTGGCGGAAGTGTCGAAGACCCTGCTCGACAAGCTGGAAGCCGGCCTGTCGCTGCGCCATGCCAGCGGCAGCTGGACCGCCATGGTGCTGGCCGATTTCCTGAGCGGCACGCTGGGCAGCGGGCTGGCGCTGACCAAATCCAATGGCAGCAGCCTGCGGCTCGATGCGGAAAGGCAGGACGGGCAGGTGCGCATCCTGGCCGAACCGACGGTGATGGCAATGAGCGGCCAGGAAGGCAATTTCCTCGCCGGCGGCAAAGTAATGGTGCCGGTGGCGCAGGAAAACAACCGCATCACGCTGGAGGAGAAGGAATTCGGCGTCGGCCTCAAGTTCACTCCCACCGTGCTGGCGGGCGGGCGCATCAACCTGAAGGTGGCGCCGGAAGTGTCGGAACTGTCGCGCGACGGCATCGGCGTGACGAACGGCAGCTTCAGTGGGCGCGCCATCTTCCCGCTGATCACCACGCGCCGTGCCAGCACCACGGTGCAGCTGCAGGACGGCCAGAGCTTTGCCATCGGTGGCCTGATCCGCCACACGCAGGTCAACAACATCAAGGGCGTGCCATTTCTCAGCGAAATACCGGTGCTGGGGGCGCTGTTCCGCAGCACCGATTTCCAGAACGATCGCAGCGAACTGCTGTTCGTGATCACGGCCCACCTGGTCAAGCCGGAAGGCGAGGGCGCGGGGCTCGATGGCGCGGCCGCAGCGGCAGCCCAGGCGCGCTACCGCAAGTCCTACAGCGAGCCAGCGCCCGACACAGGAGAGCGCAAATGAACAGCCAGCGTGAACGCGGTTCGGTACTGATCATGACGGCCCTGATCCTGCCGCTGGCGATCGGCGTGTGCGGCCTGGGGCTGGAGCTGTCGATGGCTTTCCAGCGCCAGAGCCAGCTGCAGCAGGTCGCCGACGCGGTCGCGCTGAGCGCCGCGCAACAGCTGGATGACACCGCAAATGGCATCTCACGGGCGGACGATGCCGCCAACGATGCCGTGTTCAACCGCCACGTGCGCGGCGTCGACCGCGTCAGGCTCAGGTCAGCGACCGTGCTCTCTTTCTCCGCCAGCGCGGATGGCCCCTGGCTGGGATTCAATGCGGCACTGGCGGCGCCTGGCGGGCTGCGTTATGCGCGCGCCGACATGGCCGGGCAGGGCGAAGACTTCACCGTCCTGCCGGTGGCATTCGGCCGCCTGCTGGGCGGCAGCGATGCCACGACCGTCGGCGCGCGTGCCGTGGCCGGGCCGAACGGCCTGCGCGTGCTGCCGCTGGCGATTTGTGCGCCGAGCAGCGTCCCGACCGCCACCCGCTACAACGGCCCCGGCATGGACGAGCGTATCGATTACGGTTTCCGTTTCGGCGTGGCCTACAACCTGCTGGCGCTGAATCCGGCGGCAGGGGCCAGTAGCGGCGAGTATTTCCTGGTTGATCCGGCCAGTCCGCCCGGCAGCACGCCGCTGCCGGCCAGCACCGACAACAGCCAGGTGGCGCCATTCATGTGCGCCGGCAAGCTGGCTTACCACTCGCTGGCCGGCGCGCTGCATCTGCGGCGCAATGGCAGCTTTGGCCTGTGGCAGCAGCTCAATTCCCGCTTCGGCAACTACAGCGGCAATGCCTGCGACCCGAACACGGCGCCGCCGGACAACAATGTACGCGAATACCGGGGCACGCTGGCCAACTGGATCAGCAGCTATCCGCCACAGGCTGCGGCGGCTTCCAGCACGCCGGCCGCCGGCAAGCCCTTGATGAGCGTAGCCGACGGCGCCTATCCGCTGCCGGCCGTGGCCCCGGCGCAGTACGGCACGCTGTGGGCTTACGGTCCTGCCAGGCGGAGCAACAACAACCCCTTCCTCTTCAGCCACTGGAACAGCCTGTACCCCGCCTCGCCGGCATTCGGCGCAACCGGCACCAGCTGGCCATCCAGCGGGCCCTATAACCACACCGCCTTCGCGACGGCGCCAACGGGATACACGGGCCGCAAGCACCGGCGCCTGCTGTACGTCCCGCTGCTGGCGTGCCCGGTGCCGGCCGGCGCCCATGTGGACGGCACGGTGCTGGCAGTGGCGCGCTTCCTGCTGACGGCGCAGGCTTCGGCCACCGAAGTGCCGGGCGAGTTCGCCGGCATCCTCAGCGCGCAAGAGCTGGCGGCGCTGGCGACCGATGTGGAGCTGTTGCGATGAAGCGCCTGCGCTGCCGTGGCGTTGCCGCGATCGAAGCCGCGCTGGTCATGGCGGGTCTGGCGCCCTTGCTGGCGCTGGCGATCAACATGGGCCAGCTGGCCATCGACGGCGCGGCAGCCGACCGGGCTGCCAGCAATGCGGCGCGCTACCTGTCCCTGGTGCCGCTGGAGGCCCTGCGCGACGCCAGCCGGCTCACTGTGGCGCAAGACAGCGCACGCCGCCTGGTTGATGAAACCTTGTCTGCGTCGAGGACCGATGTCCAGGCATCGCACATCGAGTTCATGTGCGGTCTTGGCCACTGCGACGAGATGCAGCCAGGCTTCATCCCGACCAAAATTGGCGTGGTGTTGACCGTCCAAAGCCAGAGCGTGTTCGATATAGGCAATGGCCCCGTGAACTTGACGGTGTATGCGGAGGTTGGCCGTGACAACTAAGGCAGCCCGCCGGCGCGGCAGCGCCACCATCGAGTTCGGCCTGGTGTGCATGGTATTCATGCCCATGCTGTTCGCCATGTTCGAGTATGGCCGCCTGCTCTTCGTGTGGAACACGCTGCCTGAGGTGACCCAGCGCGCGGCGCGTGCCGCGGCGATCACGGACTTCAGCAACCCGGCCGCCATGCAGGCGCTGCGCCAGGCGGCGCTGTTCCGAAGCGATGACAGCCCGCTTCCGCTGGCACCTAACGTCAGCAGCGCCAACATCCGCATCGAGTACCTGTCGCAGGACACCGCCGGTGCACTGACCCCGCTGCCGCTGCTGCCGGCCTGCCCCATGGCCAATCGCATCAATTGCGCGCGCGAGCCGCATGGTTCGGCGTGCATCAGCTTCATCCGCGTGCGCTTGTGCGGCAGCGGCGCCGGTTGTGTGGCGCTGGCGTACGAACCATTGCTGCCGATGGTGCCGGTGCCGGACGCGATGCCGTCTGCCAGCACGCTGGTGGCCGCCGAATCGCTTGGCTACTCGCCCGGCCAGGCGCCTTGCCCCTGAACCTGCAAGCTAAGGAGGTCCCATGAAAGCGCTGTTGATCAGCAATGACGAACGGTTGCAGGCGGAGCTGGCGGCGCAGGGTTCGGCGCGCTTGCCGGCATTGCAGCTGGTGGCCACGCGGCGCGACCTGCGCGAAGCGGTGGAACGCCTGCTGCCGCAACCGCCGGAACTGGTGCTGTTTGATGCCAGCGAGGTGGAAGCGGCGCAGGCCGAGCTGCTGGAACCGCTGGCACGGCATTATCCCGATACCTCGTTCATCCTGCTGACGCGCGCGCCGCAGCATGAGCTGCTGATTCGCGCCATGCGCGTCGGCATGCGCGAAGTGCTGCAGCTGCCGCTGGTGCACCGCGCCCTGCACGAGGCGCTCGACCGCATCGAGATCGAGCGCGGCGTGACCGCTGTACGCGAGGGCAAGGCGCTGGCCTTCATCTCTTGCAAGGGTGGCAGCGGTGCCACCTTTCTCGCCACCAATTTCGGCTATGCGCTGGCGGCGCTGGCCGGGCGCAAGGTGCTGCTGCTCGACCTGCACGGACAGTTTGGCGACGCCACGCTGTACGTGTCGGACCAGAAGCCGGCCATGACCTTGTCCGATGTCTGTGGCCAGATCGGCCGCCTCGACGCGGCATTCCTGGAGTCCTGCCTGGTGCATGTGGCGCCCGGCTACGGCGTGCTGGCGGCCGCCGACGACCCGGCGCTGGCCACTCAGATGAAGCCGGACCATATCGACGCCATCCTGCGCGTGGCGCGTCAGCATTACGACTACGTGCTGCTTGACGTCGGGCGCCAGATCGACGCGCTGTCGCTGCGTGCGCTGGACCAGGCTGACGCCATCTATCCGGTGCTGCAGCTGGCGCTGCCCGATATCCGCGATGGCCGCCGCCTGCTCGACATCTTCCGCTCGCTGGGCTACCCGCAGGAGCGCACGCGCCTGATCGTCAACCGCTACGAAAAGGGCGGCAAGCTGCGCCTGGCCGACCTGGAGCAGGCGCTCGGGGCCGACGTGCTGCATACGGTGCCCAACGATTACCTGTCCGCCACCGATTCGGTCAACCAGGGCATTCCGCTGCTGCAGCTGGCGCGCAGCAGCCCGGTGGCGCGCAGCCTGGCGGAACTGGTGGAGGCGGTGACCGAGCGCCGTCTGCCCGAAAGCAAAGGCCTGTTCGACCGGCTGTTTGGCCGCGCCGAAACCGAACATTAAGGGGGCGACCATGAGTTTGCGAGAACGCCTGGCATCGGGCGCCGACGGACAGCAGGCGCCAAGCGCGCCGGCAATGGCCGATGGTGCCTACCAGGAGCTGAAAAAATCCATGCACCAGATGATTCTGGAGCGCATCGACCTGGAACGCCTGAAGCGCCTGACGCCCGAACAGTTCAAGCACGAACTGGCGCTGTTGGTGGCGCGCATCGTCGACGACGAGCGCATCGTGCTGAACCAGGGCGAGCGGCACAAGCTGGTGCTCGACATCCAGAACGAGATGCTGGGCTTTGGGCCGCTGGAACCTTTGCTGGCGGATCCCGGCGTGTCCGACATCCTGGTTAACACCCACGCCCAGGTCTACGTCGAGCGCACCGGCCGGCTGGAGCTGACCGGCATCAGCTTCCACGACAACACGCACCTGATGAAGATCATCGAAAAGATTGTGTCGCGCGTGGGCCGGCGCGTCGATGAATCGAGCCCGATGGTCGATGCGAGGCTTCCGGATGGCTCGCGTGTCAACGCCATCATCCCGCCGCTGGCGGTGGATGGGCCGATCCTGTCAATCCGCCGCTTCGCAGCGCAGCCGCTGTCGATGGAAAAGCTGCTGGAGTTCAAGAGCCTGACGCCGCCGATGTCCGAAGTGCTGAAGGCACTGGGCCAGGCGCGCCTGAACGTGCTGATTTCCGGCGGCACCGGGAGCGGCAAGACCACGCTGCTCAACGTGCTGTCCGGCTTCATCCCGGCCAGTGAGCGCATCGTCACCATCGAGGACGCGGCGGAGCTGCAGCTGCGCCAGCCGCATATCGTGCGCCTGGAAACACGCTTGCCGAACGTGGAGGGCAAGGGCGAGGTGACGCAGCGTGCACTGGTGCGCAATGCGCTGCGCATGCGGCCCGACCGCATCATCCTCGGCGAGGTGCGCGGCGCTGAAGCGATCGACATGCTGCAGGCCATGAACACCGGCCATGAAGGCTCGTTTGCCACCATCCACGCCAACTCGCCGCGCGATGCGCTGTCGCGGCTGGAGAGCATGGTCGGCATGGCGGGCGCCAACCTGACGCCGCGCACCGCGCGCCAGCAGATCTGCTCCGCCATCACGGTGGTGATGCAGCTCTCGCGCCTGACGGACGGCACGCGCAAGCTGGTCAGCCTGCAGGAAGTGACTGGCATGGAGGGCGACACCGTGGCCATGCACGAGATCTTCCATTTCGAGCAGACCGGCGTCGATGCACAAGGCAAGGTGCAGGGCCATTACTACGCTACTGGCGTGCGTCCGCGCTTTGCCGAACGCCTGCGCATGTTCGGGGTGCCGGTGCCGGACAGCGTCTTCGATCCCGGCAAGGTGTACGAATAAGGAGGCGGCCATGGATTTCGCCTGGACCGGTTTTTCCGTGCTGCTGTTCGCTGCCGTGATATGCCTGTGCGAGGCTGCGTGGCTGTGGTGGAGCAGCACCCATGGCAACAGTGCACAGCGCATCGCACGCCGGCTGCGGCTGATGTCGGGCCGCACCGACAGCGCGGGCGCCAGCATCAGCATCCTCAAGGAGCGCCGCTATGCGCAAGCTCCGGCGGTTAATGCCCTGCTGCGGCGCATTCCCCATCTCGCCGCACTGGACCGCCTGCTGCTGCAATCCGGCCTGCGCTGGCAAGTGGCGCGCTTCCTGCAAATCCAGGCCGGCGCTGCGTTGGCGGGCCTGCTGGCGCCAGTTGCCTTGCACATGCCACCGCTGCCGTCGATCATAGTTGGCCTGCTGTCGCTGGCGGCGCCGCCTATGCTATTGCTGCGTGCCCGGGGCGCGCGGGTGCGTCGCATCGAGTCGCAACTGCCCGAAATGGCTGACTTCCTGGCGCGCGGCCTCCGCGCCGGCCATTCCTTCGCCAATGTGATGCAGATGGCTGGCGACGAGGTGGCCGATCCGCTGGGCGGCGAATTCCGCGCCACGTACGAGGAGGTCAACTTCGGCGTCACCATGCAGGACGCGCTGCACAACCTGGCAGCGCGCGTGCCGCTGACCGACTTGCGCTACCTGGTGATTGCGGTCCTGATCCAGCGCGAATCGGGCGGCAACCTGGCCGAACTACTGGACAATGTGTCGCGCATGACGCGCGCCCGGCTGCAACTGCTGGCGCAAGTGCGGGTCATGTCGGCGGAGGGCCGGATGTCGGCCTGGGTCCTGACCTTGATGCCGCTAGGGCTGATGGCCGCGATGCAGGTGACTAACCCGAAGTACAGCGCGATCCTGTGGCAGGACCCGCAGGGGCAACGCATGCTGTGGTATGGCGCTTGCGCCATCGTGGCCGGCGTGGTGTGGATGCGCCAGGTGATCAGGGTGCGCGTATGAGCGCAGCCGAACTTCGCAGCATCCTGTTCCTGCTGCTGGTATTCGCGGTGGTGGCTGGCCTGGCGTTGTGGGCGATGCTGGCGCTCTCCAGCGGGCCTTTGCGTGAGCGCCTGAAGTCGTTCACCGGCGCCACCGAAGCGGCGCCGACGCCCGCCCAGGGTGAGTGGATCGAAAAGGTTGCGCGCGTGGCGGAGCCCTTCTGCCGCCTGTCGCTGCCGGAAGAAGGCTGGGAGCAATCGGCCTTGCGCACACGCTTCATGAATGCCGGCTGGCGTCATCCGGCTGCGCCCAAGCTTTACTTTGCCGCCAAGACTCTGCTGGCCCTTGTCTTGCCGGCGCTGGTCGCATCGCTGGCGGGGCGTAACGGCAATCTTCTGCTGATGCTGTTTGCCAGTGCGGCCATTGGATATTACCTCCCGAACGGTGTGCTGGCACGCCGCGCCGAACTGCGCCAGCGCGATATTTTCGAGAGCTTGCCCGATGCGCTGGACTTGCTGACCATTTGCGTCGAGGCGGGCCTGAGCATGGAGCGTGCGCTGGCAAAGGTTGCGGGCGAAATCCACATCAAGAGCCTGGCGCTGGCGCAGGAGCTTCAGCTGGTGCTGATGGAGATGCGCTCCGGCTTTTCCAAGGAGCGTGCACTGCGCAACCTCGCTTTGCGCAGCGGCGTGGAAGATGTCGATGCGCTCGTGGCAATGCTGGTGCAGGCGGAGCGCTTTGGCACCAGCATGGGCGACTCCTTGCGCGTGCATGCCGATAACCTGCGCCGCAAGCGTGCGGTGGTGGCGCAGGAGGCGGCAGCCAAGGTGGCGCTCAAGCTGCTGTTCCCGCTGATCTTTTGCATCTTCCCTGCGCTGATGATCGTGCTGCTGGGTCCCGCTTCAATCCAGATGAAAGCAGTTCTGCATCCTGTGGCGCAAGGCGCGCGTTAGGAGCTTGTCATGCGTAAGACAATTGTGGCTGCTGGTTTGGGGATGGTGGCGGCGTGCAGCATGCCTGTGTTGCCACCGGCTCCCGCCATCGTAACGGCCGCACCGGCCGCAGCACCAGCCCCCGCCGCACTGGCTGAGGATGGGCGCTATGAAGAAGCCATCAGCTTGCTGGAGGAGCGTGCGCGGCGTACACCTGGAGCAGACTTGTTTGGCGACCTTGGCTACGCCTATTACCTTGGCGGGCACCTGGAGGAAGCGCGGGCAGCACTGGAACGCGCATGCCTGATGGCGCCATCCAGCGCGGTTGCATGGGAGCGGCTGGCCGCGCTGCTGGAGACGCTAGGTGACAGCGGCCGTGCGCTGGAAGCCATGCGCCATGCGCGCCTGTTGCGCGAGCGGGAGGAAGGCAGGAAGCGCACCGACAAGGCCCGTGAGGACGGAGGCAGCCTGTGGCCGGACGGGATGGCGCGCGTTGAAGTGCGCCAGGTCAGCGCCGGGTTGGTCGAAGTGGAGCGGGTGGAACACGTTGCCCGGGTGCCGGGTGCTGCCGGCACCAGCAAGCTCGAAGTCAGCAATGGCAACGGCATTCGCGGCATGGCTGCCGCCGTGGCACAGCGCTTGCGGGCGGAGGGGATGCAGGTGGTGCGCCTGACGAACACGATCCCTTTCAACGTGCAGGAGACGCGGGTCGAAGTTCGCGGCAGCGGCGAGCCGCAACTGCGCATCGTGTTGGGCAAAGACGCTGGAATAAAAAAGCCGCCCGGGGTAAGCGGGCGGCAAGCACCGTGAAACAACTCACGAGTTGGTAGGGAAAACTTTGGCGTCAGTTCCAGGACACGCTGCCCAGGCCGCGTGCGGTGGACTGGCGGTTGGCTGGCTTGCCGTACACCGTTGCCGAACCCATGCCGCTCAGGCGCAGGTTGGCGGAAGTCTTTGCGTTGAAGGTGGCGCTGCCAAGTCCGGTCATGTCGGCATCCACGCTTTCGCTTTGCAGTTGTTTCGCATCGAGGCTGCCGATGCCGCCCAACTTGGCGTACAGTTGCTTGCTCTGGCCGGAGATCGCAATCTGGCCGGCGCCTTTCAGGTTCAGGTCCACCACATCAGCCTGGGTATCGCTGACGGTCATGCTGCCCACGCCGGTCAGGCGTGCATCGACTTTCTTGAAGCGAGAGGCCATGTTCACTGCGCCGGCGCCTTCGAGGGAGAGGCGAACTTCGTCGCCGTCAAATCCCTTCACTTCAGCCGAACCGACGCCGGCGGAAACCAGTTCGCGCAGTTGCGGCAGTGTCAGTTCCGCTTTCAGGTTGCGTGGACCGATGTGGATGCCGCGCATCTCTTCGGTGCCGATGCGGATGGTGTCGCCGTTCTGCGTCACCGTAATCTTGTGCAGGTAGCGCTTGTCGCCGGACAGCACCAGTGCCGGTGCGCCTTGCTTCAGCTTCAGGTCTACCACGCCATCCAGGACCACTTTCACAGGACGTCCGTCAACAGTGCGCGCTTCGGTGATGATGTCGTCTGCGCGGGCGGCGCCGCCTGCTGCAAACATCACTGCGGTCATCATCGTGGCGGTGAAAAGCTTTTTCATGTTGAGGCTCCGTGAAGTGTCGGTTCGTTCGAATTACAGTGCGGCTTTTTCAGCAGCGGTCAGGCGCTTGGCGGTGACGGTCACCACTGGCATGGCCTTGGCTTCTGCCTTGGCGACGACGGCTGCCGGTGCGCTGTGTTTCAGCGGCGTGGCGGCGGTGGCGAAGCCGGTTGCGCTGATCACGGCAACTGCTGCGAGGAAGATGTATTCCATGTTTTTGGCGATGTTCATTTTGCTCTCCATTCGGTTGGGTTAAGTTCATTTCGCGTTTCGTTGATTGAACTATAGATATGTGCGGTGTCCAGCACTACCGGTGTGCGACGAAATGCAGAAATGGCGACCTGAAATGCAGGAAAGCCGGTGTGACGAAGCTGGCCGCCTGTGTGACGGGGGCCGTCTGCCCCTATGGAAAGGGCCGGTATACTGTCCAGCCATGAGAACCTTGCATTTCCTACGTATCCTCGGCATCTGCCTGCTGGCCTGGAGCGTCATCTGCCTGACCGGGGCCGCGTCGTCCTATGGCTCGCTGCTGCAGCGGGGCGCCAATCCCTCTTATCCGGAGCTGCTCGGCGAATGGGCCAGCGCGCACGCACTGATGGTGTTGTTCAGCGCCGTCCTGTACGTCGCACTTGAGCGCTGGCCGCAATCGCTGGCGAGTCCACGTGGGATCGTCCGCACCTACCTGCTGGTGCTCTTTGTGTTCCTGCCGCTGGAGTGCGCCTTCGTCTCCTTGCAGCAGGACCGGAGCTGGTTTGCCATCTTCCTTGAATTGACCTGGACTACCTTCACCTTTGTGACGGTGGCCGGCATCCGCATCTGGCAAATCCAGCGGGCGCGCGAGACCGACAACCTCACTTTGCGCCTGGAGCTGGAGCAGCAACGCCTGGCCGCCTTGCGCGGACAGCTGGAACCGCACTTCCTGTTCAACGCGCTGAACGCAGTCAGCGCCCTGGTGCGCATGGACGACAAGAGCGCCACCCTGAGTGCAATCAGCCGCCTGAGCGGCCTGCTGCGCTACGCCCAGGCGTCCGGTTCGCGCGACTGGGTGACGCTGGCGGAAGAATTGCAGTTCGTACGCGATTACCTGGCGCTGCAATCGATGCGCTACGGCGGCCGGCTGCACGTGTCTATTGAAGGCGACAGCGGCGCCGTCCTGGCTGCCGATTGCCCGCCCTTGCTGCTCCAGCCCCTGGTCGAGAACGCACTGCGCCATGACCTGGATTGCCACGATGGCGACAGCGACATCAAGCTGCGCTTCGCGGAGCAAGGCGGCATGCTGCACATCCATATCAGCAATTCGGTGCGCGATGTGCCGCCCAATCCCGGCATGGGAATGGGCTTGCGGAATATCGAGGCGCGGCTGCGCATTGCCTGTGGCAGCGGCGCCGGTTTGCGCACCGCGCGCGCCGATGGCCGCTTTGTCGCCGAAATCAATATGCCGATGTATTTCGCGTCATGAAGATCCGCGCCCTGATCGTCGACGACGAAGAGCCTGGCCGCATCAACCTGCGCTACGGCCTTGCCGCGCATGCGAATTGGCAGCTGGTCGCCGAATGCGCCAGCGCGGCGGCAGCGCGCGCCGTCCTGGACGAGCAGGAAGTGGATGTCATCTTCCTCGATATCCAGATGCCGCAGGAAACCGGCCTGGCCCTGGCCCGCGACCTGGCCCGGCGCGCAGAACCGCCGCTGGTGATCTTCGCCACCGCGTACAACGAGCACGCGATCGAAGCCTTCGAGGTGCACGCGCTCGATTACCTGCTCAAGCCCTTCGACGACCAGCGCCTGGCGCAAGCCCTCGAAAGGGCCGCCGCTATGCTGGAGCAACGCCAGCGTGCCGCTTACGCGCGTGCCATGCGTGCCTTCGCCGAGCCGGCAGGCAAGGCATACCTGCAGCAGTTGAACGTGCGCTCGGTCGGCCGTATCGAATGCGTGCAGGTAGCCGAAGTGCTGTGGATCGAGGCGGCGGGCAATTATGTCGAACTGCGCCTGCCGCAGCGGCGCGTGCTGCACCGGGTCCCCCTGGCGAAGCTGGAGCAGCACCTTGATCCGGCCTGCTTCCTGCGTGTTCACCGGCGCGCACTGGTGCGGGTGGGGGAGGTGGCATCGCTGGAGCGCGACGCCGAGGGCGCCAGCCAGCTGGTCCTGCGCTGCGGCGACCGCGTGCCGGTCAGCGAGCGCCACCTGCCGGCTGTGAAGGCCTTGCTGGGCGCTTAAACCAGGGCGGCGATCGACGTGCCCATTTCGGTGGTGGAAGCGTTGCCGCCCATGTCCGGCGTGCGCGGGCCCTGCACCAGTACCGTTTCGATGGCGCGCATGATGGCATCGTGCGCCTGCGTGTAGCGGGAGTCGCCGTTGCCCAGGAAGTCGAGCATCATGGCGCCGGACCAGATCATGGCGACCGGGTTGGCGATGTTCTTGCCGTAGATATCCGGCGCCGAACCGTGCACTGGTTCGAAGAGCGACGGCAGGGTGCGCTCCGGGTTCAGGTTGGCCGAAGGTGCGATGCCGATGGTGCCGGCGCAGGCCGGGCCCAGGTCGCTCAGGATGTCGCCGAACAGGTTGGACGCGACCACCACGTCAAAACGCTCAGGGCTCAGCACGAAGCGCGCCGCCAGGATGTCGACGTGGTACTGGTCCCAGCGCACGTCCGGGTAGTTGGCCGACATGGCTTTCACCCGCTCGTCCCAGTAAGGCATGCTGATCGCGATGCCGTTCGACTTGGTGGCGGAGGTCAGGTGCTTCTTTGGCCGCGATTGCGCCAGGTCGAAGGCGAACTGCAGGATGCGGTCGACGCCCTTGCGGGTAAACACGGCCTCCTGCAGCACGACCTCGCGCTCAGTGTTCTCAAACAGGCGGCCGCCAACGGAGGAATATTCGCCCTCGGTGTTCTCGCGCACGACGTAGAAATCGATATCGCCAGGCTTCTTTCCTGCCAGCGGACAAGGCACGCCTGGCATCAGCCGCACCGGGCGCAGGTTCACGTATTGGTCGAACTCGCGGCGGAACTTGATCAGGGAGCCCCACAGCGAGATATGGTCAGGCACCGCATCGGGCCAGCCGACAGCGCCGAAGTAGATCGCGTCGAAGCCCTTGAGCTGGTCGAACCAGTCGGCCGGCATCATCTGGCCGTGCTGCATGTAGTAGTCGCAATTGGCCCACTCGAAAGTGGTGAATTCCAGCGGCAGGCCAAAGCGGGCGGCGGCAGCCTTCAGGGTGCGCAAGCCTTCCGGCATGACTTCCTTGCCGATGCCGTCCCCGGCGATGACTGCGATGCGGTGGCTGCTCACGCTGCCTCCTGTTCCTCGACTGGGGCGGAGCGCATCCACTGCACCAGCGGCCACGCATCCTTGAATGCGCCCACGATCATGCCCAGCAGTTCGTCCGGCTTGTTCAGTGGCAGTTTGATTTCCTGGTAGACGAAGAAGCTTTTCAGCTTGATGAACTCAATATGCTCGTGCTCCGGGTCAAACCCTTTCGGTGGGCGCTGCAGCTTGTGCTCCTCGGTGATCGAACCATAGCGCGCCTTCAGCGCCTTGTTGGCCAGGGCTTTCTTGAAGCCGGCGGCATCGTTCACCATGTGGTTGCGCAAGGCCTTCAGGCGGTGCGGCGGCGGAATGTACTCGCCGGCGCCGATGCCCAGCACGCCGTCTGGGCTGATCTGGAAGTACCAGGTCGGGCCGCCCGCCATGCTTGGGCGGCGCATATCGTTCGGCGCAATGGCGGCCGAGAAGTGGGTCTTGTACGGGCTCTTGTCGTGGGCAAAGCGAACGTCCCGGTTGATGCGGAACATCGCCTTCTTCGGATTGCAGAACTTGACCTGGGCATCGAACTTTCCCAATTCCGCAATCACCTGGGTCACCAGCTCCAGGAATTCTTCGCGCAGGATGTCGTAGCGCGGCTTGTTCATCACGAACCACGGGCGGTTGTTGTTGTCGGATAGTTCCGTCAGGTAGCGGGTCAGGTCGCGCAGGTGCATATTATTTTTTGGCTGGGGGGCGTTTGCCCACGGTGAGTTGGAGATCGCTTTCGCGGCTCTTGCGCAGGATGCGCATGGTCGACTGGCCGCCGGGCGAGAGCTGGGCGATCAGGTTCAGCATTTCATTGGTGTCCTTGACCGGCTTGCCGTCCACCGACAGCAGGATATCGCCCGGCTTCATGCCGGCCTTGTCGGCGGGGCCGTTGCGCACCACGCCGGCGATGATGGCGCCCGAATCGCGGTCCAGGCCAAAGCTGTGCGCCAGTTCCGGCGTGATTTCCTGAGATTCGACACCGATCCAGCCGCGCACCACATGGCCATCCTTAATGATTGCGTCGAGCACATTGCGCGCCGTGCTGACCGGGATCGCGAAGCCGATGCCGACCGAACCTCCGGTCTGGGAATAAATGGCCGAATTGATCCCCAGCAGGTTGCCCTGGGTATCGATCAGGGCTCCGCCCGAGTTGCCGAAATTGATGGCGGCGTCGGTCTGGATGAAGTTTTCGAAGTGGTTGATGTGCAGGTTGTTACGGCCCAGGGCGGAGATGATGCCCATGGTGACGGTCTGGCCGACGCCGAACGGATTGCCGATCGCCAGCACCACGTCGCCCACCTTGGCCTGCTCGACCTGGCCCAGCGCGACCACCGGCAGCTTGTCCAGTTCGATGCGTACCACGGCCAGGTCGGTTTCCGGGTCGGTGCCCACCATCTTGGCGGCCGCCTTGCGGCCATCCGGCAGCACGACCTGGATTTCGTCGGCCGCTTCGACCACGTGGTAATTGGTCAGGATATAACCCTGCGGGCTGACGATGAC
>JBCNOP010000132.1:0-14613 GCA_039593775.1 Pseudoduganella sp. | reverse complement strand
CGGGAGAAGAGTCTCGAACTCTCGACCTCAACCTTGGCAAGGTTGCGCTCTACCAACTGAGCTACTCCCGCATTTCAGAGGAACCGCATTATCGCAGAAACATTCTCATATTTCCAGTGCGATTATTACTGCTTGGTTACCGCATTGTTGCCGATGACTTTTGGAGCGGGAGAAGAGTCTCGAACTCTCGACCTCAACCTTGGCAAGGTTGCGCTCTACCAACTGAGCTACTCCCGCTTCGCATCGCTGCGTCGTCATCAACAGCAGGCCAGCATTATAGATGAACTATGGACGCTGTCAAGGGGCAATATTGTTATTTACAATAAGGAACCCGAACGTTCCTTGATCATGGGCCAGGCCTTCTTCAGGTAGTAGAACATGGACCACACGGTCAGCACGCTGGCCAGCCACAGCAGCAGGTCGCCCCAGAAGCGCGTATCGATGGCGCCCCACAGCACGTCGTAGTACAGCAGCATCGGGATCGCGCTCATTTGCGCGGCGGTCTTGATCTTGCCGATCGAGCTGACCGCCACCGATTTGGAGGCGCCAATCTGGGCCATCCACTCGCGCAGTGCCGAAATGGTGATTTCGCGGCCGATGATGATGAAGGCCACGATCGGATGGCAGCGGCCGCCATCGAGGTTAAGCAGCACCAGCAAAGCGCCGGCCACCATCAGCTTGTCGGCCACCGGGTCGAGGAAGGCCCCGAAGGCCGAAGTCTGGTTCCAGCGGCGGGCCAGGAAGCCGTCGAACCAGTCGGTCACGGCGGCTACGATGAAGACAAGGGTGGCGGCCAGATTGCGTTCGTGCGGGGTAAGCCAGGTGACGGGGAGGTAAAACACGCCTACGACCAGGGGAATCAGCGCGACGCGCAACCAGGTCAGAAGGATCGGGATGTTGAAAGGCATATGCGGTGTATAAGAATTGTAATGACGCGCCGCTAGTGTATAACGGCGGCGCATTCAAAGCCACTCTAGTGCAATTGCCGGTAGATTTCTTCGGCCAGGGTGCCGGAAATGCCCTCGACCGACTTCAAGTCCTCGATACTGGCGTTCATCACGCCTTTCAGGCCGCCGAAGCGCGATAACAGCTTTTGGCGGCGCTTGGCGCCGATGCCTTCAATCTCCTCCAGGCGCGAGGTCTGGCGGGCCTTGGCGCGCTTGGCGCGCATGCCGGTGATGGCGAAACGGTGGGCTTCGTCGCGGATCATGGCGACCAGCATCAGGGCGGCGGACTCCTTGCCCAATTCTTGCGGCTCGCGGCCATCGACGAATACCAGCGTCTCCAGGCCAACCCGCCTGCCCTCGCCTTTTGCCACGCCGACGATCAGGCTGATGTCCAGCCCGAGTTCGACAAACACCTGGCGCGCCATCTCGACCTGGCCTTTGCCGCCGTCGATCAGCACCACGTCCGGCATCACGCCATCGCCTCCCGCCACCTTTTCGTAGCGGCGCGTCAGCACCTGGCGCATGGCAGCGTAATCGTCGCCCGGCGTGATGTCGTTGATGTTGTAGCGGCGGTACTCGCCATTCTGCATCTGGTGATGATGGAAAACCACGCAAGAAGCCTGCGTCGCCTCGCCTGCCGTGTGCGAAATGTCGAAGCACTCCACGCGCAAGGTGTCGAGGTCTTCGTTTTCCAGGCCCAGCACTTCCGCCAGGGCTCGCGTACGTGCTTGCTGCGAGCCTTGCTCGGACAGCAGCCGCGCCAGCGAAATCTCTGCCCCCTTTTGCGCCAGGTCCTGCCACTGGCGGCGCTGGCCTTGCGGCTGGAAAATCAGGTGAATGCGGTGGCCGCATTGCTCCTGCAGCGCCAGGATCAGCTCCGGCTGGTCGAATTCGATATTCAGGATCAGGGTGCCGGGAATCGATTTCTCGGTGTAATGCTGCACCAGGAAGGCGGACAGCACTTCCTGCTCGATCGGCCGCTCGGCCACCACTTCGGCATCCATCACATGGGTCGGGAAGTAGGCGCGGTCACCCAGGTGGCGGCCGCCGCGCACCATGGCCAGGTTGACGCAGGCGCGGCCGCCCTGCACCACCACTGCCAGGATATCGACATCCTGGTCGCCAGTGGTCTCCATCGACTGCTGGTGCAATACCTTGGACAGCGACTGGATGCGGTTGCGCACCACCGCCGCCTGCTCGAATTTGAGCTCGGTAGCGTAGGCGAGCATCTTCTGCTCCAGTTCTTCCATCACTTCCGTCTGTCGGCCGCGCAGGAAGCGCGCCGCGTTGTTCACGTCATTGCGGTAATCCTCGGCAGCAATCAGGCCCACGCAAGGCCCGCTGCAACGGCCGATCTGGTGCAGCAGGCAGGGACGCGTGCGGTTCATGTACACGCTGTCCTCGCAGGTGCGCAACATGAAAACCTTTTGCAGGATCTGCATCGATTCCTTCACCGCCCACGACGATGGGAATGGGCCGAAATACTGGTGCTTGCGGTCCACCGCGCCGCGGTAGTACACCATGCGCGGAATCTCGTCGCCGGTGATCTTCAGGTAGGGATAACTCTTATCGTCGCGGAACAGGATGTTGTAGCGCGGCTGCAAGGCCTTGATCAGGTTATTTTCCAGGATCAGCGCTTCCGCCTCGCTGCGCGTGACCGTGGTCTCGAGGCGCGCGATGCGCTCGACCATCAGCGCAATGCGCGGGCTCGAAAGATTCTTCTGGAAGTAGCTCGACACGCGCTTTTTCAGGTCGCGCGCCTTGCCCACGTAGAGCACCTTGTCTTCGGCATCGAAGTAGCGGTACACGCCGGGCAGGTTTGGCAGCTTGGCAACGGTGGCCAACACCTGTTCGCGTGGGTCTTGGGTCTCTTCAGTCATTCGCTCGCTCGACGATCGCATAGGCGACCGCATAATCCTCTTCATCGCTCACGGAGATATGGGCGACCAGGCCGTTCTGCAACATGAATTCGCCCAGTGCGCCGCTGCAGGCCATATAGGGCTTGCCCAGATCATCATTAAGCAGTTGTGCCGTGTGCCAGGTCATCGGCGGGCGCAGGCCAAGGCCGAGCGCCTTGGAAAAGGCTTCCTTGGCCGCGAAGCGCGTCGCCGCATAGCGCACGCCGCGCAGCGGGCTGCGCGCGCAGCGCTCCTGGTAAACGGCATATTCTTCGGGACCGAGGATCTTGCGAGCAAAGCGCTCGCCGCTGCGTTCCAGCGCGGCGGCGATGCGGGGCACTTTGCTGACGTCCGTCCCGATCCCGTAGATCATTTTGCGCCCAGGCGGGTCGAGACCATGATGGCCTTCATCTCGCGCACAGCATTTTCCCAGCCGGCGAAGATCGAATGCGCCACGATGGCGTGGCCGATATTCAGCTCCGCGATTTCCGGAATGGCGGCAATCGCCTGCACATTGGTGTAGTGCAGGCCGTGGCCGGCATTGACTTTCAGGCCATTCTGCACGCCCCAGCGCACGCCATCCTTGATGCGCTGCAGTTCGCGCGCCTGCGCATCGCCTTCGGCATCGGCATATGCGCCGGTGTGCAATTCGATGACTGGCGCGCCGACTGCGGCAGCGGCCTTGATCTGCTCTTCATCGGCATCGATGAACAGGGAAACGCGGATGCCCTCCCCTTGCAGCTGCTTGACCGCGGCTTCTACTTCCTTGTGGAAGCGCACCACGTCCAGCCCGCCTTCGGTGGTGATCTCGGTGCGCTTTTCCGGCACCAGGCACACGTCGGCCGGCTTGATGCGGCAGGCGAAGTCGATCATTTCCTGCGTCACCGCCGCTTCCAGGTTCATGCGCGTCACCAGTTGCGGCGCCAGCGCGATCACGTCGGCATCCTTGATATGGCGGCGGTCTTCGCGCAGGTGCAGGGTGATGCAGTCGGCCCCGGCCTGTTCGGCCAGCAGCGCCGCGCGGATCGGGTCCGGATACACAGTGCCGCGCGCATTGCGCAGCGTGGCGACGTGGTCGATGTTCACGCCAAGGTCGATGACAGTGCCGGAGGGAGACAGGAAGCTCATATTCTTTTCTTAAAGTTGCAGCAAATCGATCAATATCTGGCGCGTGTTCAATGGCGCGCCGCCAAGGTGCCAGGACAGCAGGTAGCGCATCAACTGCTTGCTTTGCGCCTGCGTGGCCGGGTCGGTGTAATCCTCGCGTTCCATGTCCAGCAAGGTTTTGCCGGCGACGCGCGGCGCCATGTCCTCGTCGCGCTCCGGACGCGGGCCGCGGTCAGGATCCACCACGTAATGTACATCGGGCAGGACTTTCGTGCGCGAGGCCGTGCAGCGCGTCAGGTCCGCCGCCACGCCGGTCTCCTTCAGCAGCGCCATTTCGAACTTGCGCAGCACAATCGGTGCCGGTTCGTTGTGGGCCAGCTGGTTGAGGGTGGAAACGTAATGATCGAACAGCCTGGCATGCGCATCGTCGCGCGCGGTCAGCTTGACCAGCAGTTCATTCAGGTAGAAACCGCACAGCAGCGCGGTCTTTTCAAGGGGCAGCATGCCGCCGACCCAATCGGCATCGGTCAGCGTGCGCAGCTCGTTCTTGCCGGTCCAGCCGGTGGTCAGCGGCTGGAACGTTTGCAGCACGCCGCGCAGTTGCGAATGCGGGCGCTTGGCGCCCTTCGCGATCAGCGCCACGCGCCCGAAATCGCGCGTGAACAGCTCGACGATGAGCGAGGTCTCTTTGTAAGGATAGGAATGCAGCACAAAGGCCGGCTGCCCCGTCACGCGGGTGCCAACTGTCCGCTGCTGGCCCGGCGCCCGACGCTTCTGCGCCGGCGGGCTTGGTACGGCCGCGCTCGTGTCACCCTTGGGGTCAGGCACCAAGTGTGACACGGGCTCGGCTGTCAGGACGGGCATTATTCGTAGCCGTACGCGCGCAGGCCAGCCTCGTTGTCAGCCCAGCCGGATTTCACTTTGACCCAGATCTCGAGGTAGACCGGGCCGCCGAACAGCTTTTCCATGTCCTGGCGGGCCTGGGTGCTGACCTCTTTCAGGCGCGCGCCCTTGTTACCGATGATCATGGACTTGTGGCTGTCGCGCTCAACCAGGATGGCGGCGAAGATACGGCGCAAATTGCCTTCCTGCTCGAATTTCTCGATCAGCACCGTGCTGGTGTAAGGCAATTCGTCGCCCACAAAGCGGAACAGCTTTTCACGCACGATTTCCGACGCCAGGAATTTCTCGCTGCGGTCAGTAATATCGTCTTCGCCGAAAATCGGCTCATTCTCCGGCAGGTGCTTCTTGATTTCGTTCTGCAGGCCATCCAGCTGGAAGCGCAGCTTGGCGCTCACCGGCACAATCGCGGTGAACTGGAACTTCTCGGCGATCTGCTGCGCAAACGGCATCAGCACTGCCTTGTCCTTCACGCGGTCGGACTTGTTGATCACCAGGATCACCGGCACGTTCTTTGGCAGCAGGTCCATCACCTGCTGGTCAGCCTGGCCGAAGGTGCCCGCTTCCACGATGTACAGGATCAGGTCCGACGATTCCAGCGTATTGGTGACGGTCTTGTTCAGCGTCTTGTTCAGCGCATTAGAGTGGCGTGTCTGGAAGCCCGGCGTGTCGACATAAATGAACTGGGCGTCCGGCACGGTCTGGATGCCGGTGATGCGGTGGCGCGTGGTCTGCGCCTTGCGCGAAGTGATGCTGACCTTGGCGCCGATCAGCGTATTCATCAGGGTCGACTTGCCAACGTTCGGGCGGCCGACAATGGCGATGTAACCGCAGCGGAAGCCGGCGGGAGTGGGTGCACTAGTCATGATGCAAACTCAATTCAGTTATTGTTTGGCGAGCTTCTTGTCCGCCGCCGTTTCGCCCTGGACCGTGGCGATGCCGGCCAGCTTGAGCTGGGCCGAACGCTGGCGCGGCTTGCGGCCGGCGGATGGGGCTTTCTTCAGCGCTTCCTCGGCGACTTCCAGCGCCAGCTTGGCAGCGGCCTGTTCGCCGGCGCGGCGGCTGCCGCCTCGCCCGAACACCTGGATGCCAAGCTTCGGCACCAGGCACTCGATCTCGAATTCCTGGCTGTGCGCGGCGCCATGGGTGGCGACCACGTTGTACAGCGGCAGCGAGATCTTCTTGGACTGCAGGAATTCCTGCAGCAGGGTCTTGGCATCCTTGCCCAGGGTCTGCGGATCAACCGAGTCCAGGATCGGAATGTAGAAGGCGCGGATCACGCCCGCGGCCTTGTCGAAGCTGCCGTCCAGGTAGATGGCGCCCAGCAGGGCTTCCAGCGTGTCGGCCAGGATCGACGGGCGACGGAAACCGCCCGATTTCAGTTCGCCCTCGCCCAGGCGCAGGAACTGCGACAATTCCAGCTTCTGGGCGATTTCGAACAGGGATTGCTGCTTGACCAGGTTGGCCCGCACGCGCGACAGGTCACCCTCGTCGAGGGAATTGAAACGTTCGTACAGGATGGAGGCGACCACGCAATTGAGAATGGAGTCGCCGAGAAATTCCAGCCGCTCGTTATGCAAACTGCTGTGGCTACGGTGCGTCAAAGCCTGCTGGAGCAATCCAGCATCCTGGAACGTGTAGCCCAACCTTGTTTGCAATAACTGTAAATTCATCACTTATTGTTCAACCTTTTTCTTTGCGCCTGCCTTTTTGGTCGTGCCTTCATACTCCATCAGGATACTGGCAGGACCAACCAAGGGAATCTTCTTCTCGTACGCGAAACTGACGTCGAACTCCCCACCATTGCGCTCGATCAGCAGGTCGCGCGACGTAATCGATTTGATGTAGCCCACTTCCGCACTCCTGTCGAAAGATTCCTGGATTCCCTTCACCGAATCGCCGCCATCTTTCTTGGCGCGGTCGATAGCCCCAGAGATGGCACGGTATTCAATAAAGGTCGGTAGGATCTGGGCGCCAATCAATCCAATCACGCCCAGGATGGCGATGACAATAATCAGGCCAATCAGGCTAATCCCACGTTCACGCTGCATGCGCATATATTCTGCTCCCTTATCTGCTTAGCGAATTCCGCCAAGACGATCAAAATTGAAATTACCCAGGTTCATCCAGACGAAGAAAGCTTTGCCAACGATGTTTTTGTCCGGTACGAAACCCCAGATACGGCTGTCGGCACTATTGTCCCGATTGTCGCCCATCATAAAGTAATTTCCTTCAGGAACTACACACGAGAAGCCTTCGTAGTTGTATGTGCATGCCTCGCGGTGCGGGTAATTGTCGTCTACCTGGCCGATCGCCACCGGCGGCATCTTCTCGTTGTTCAGGATGCGGTGCTTCACGTCGCCAAGCTGCTCGGTGAATTGTTTCTGGTAAGTAAGGGTACCTTCTTCCAGGTAGTCTTCCATCGGGGTATAGCCAACTGGCTGGCCATTTACCGTTAAGCGCTTGTTTTGATACACAATTTTATCACCGGGCACACCAATGACCCGCTTGATGTAATCCTGGCTCATATCCTTCGGATATTTGAACACCATCACGTCGCCGCGCTGCGGGTCGTTGATCTGCACCACCTTCTTGTTGAGGATAGGCAGGCGGATGCCGTAGGTGTATTTGTTCACCAGGATCAGGTCGCCCACCAGCAGGGTCGGCACCATCGACGACGATGGGATCTTGAACGGCTCCCACAGGAAGGAGCGCAGGAAGAATACCAGCGCGATCACCGGGAAGAAGCTGCCCGAGTATTCGATCCAGGTCGGCTGGCGCAGGATGTCCGCTTCCAGTTTGGAGCGGGCATTGCCCTGTTCGTCCATGCGGATGCCGTTGGCAGCCGAACGCGCCATGCGCTCGTCATATTCGACCAGCGCCTTGTTGGCGGCAGCACGGCGCTGCTTGGAGAACACCACCAGGTCGAGGACCCAGATGATCCCCGTCACCACCATCAGGACGAACAGGATTAAAGCGAAATTGCCCAGGATGGATTGCAGTGTCATTTCTCTTCCACTTGAAGGATTGCCAGGAACGCCTCTTGCGGGATCTCCACGGAGCCCACTTGCTTCATGCGCTTCTTACCTGCTTTCTGCTTCTCGAGCAGTTTCTTCTTACGGGTGATGTCGCCGCCGTAGCACTTGGCCAGCACGTTCTTGCGCATCGCCTTCACGTTTTCACGCGAGATGATGTTGGAGCCGATGGCGGCCTGGATCGCCACGTCGAACATCTGGCGCGGGATCAGTTCGCGCATCTTGGCCGCCACGGCGCGGCCGCGGTATGGCGCATTCGCGCGGTGCACGATGATGGCCAGTGCGTCGACCTTTTCGCTGTTGATCAGCATGTCGACCTTGACCACGTCGGCCGCACGGTTTTCCTTGAACTCATAGTCCATCGAAGCGTAGCCGCGCGAGGTGGACTTCAGCTTGTCGAAGAAGTCCAGCACGATTTCTGCCATCGGCATTTCGTACACCAGCTTCACCTGGCGGCCGTGGTATGCCATGTCCATCTGGATGCCGCGCTTGGCGATACACAGGGTGATCACGGAACCGACATACTCTTGCGGCATGTAAAGGTTGACGGTCACGATCGGTTCACGCACCTCGTTGATGTGGCTCGGGTCCGGCATGCGCGACGGATTGTCGACGTGGATCACGGTACCGTCACGCTTCTCCACCTCGTACACCACGGTTGGCGCGGTGGTGATCAGGTCCATGTCGAATTCGCGCTCCAGGCGCTCCTGCACGATTTCCATGTGCAGCAGGCCGAGGAAACCGCAGCGGAAGCCGAAGCCCAGCGCTTGCGACACTTCAGGCTCGAACTGCAGCGCGGCGTCGTTCAGCTTCAGCTTTTCCAGCGAGTCGCGCAGCGCGTCGTACTGATTGGCCTCGACCGGGAACAGGCCAGCGAACACCTGCGGCTGCACTTCCTTGAAGCCTGGCAGCGGTGCCGGAGCGCCGTTCTGCACGTGGGTGATGGTGTCGCCCACACGGGCAGCTTTCAGTTCCTTGATGCCGGCGATGACGAAACCTACCTGGCCCGCGGTCAGCTGCGGCAGCGAAACGGAGCGCGGCGAGAAGATGCCAACGTCGTCCACCAGCTGCTGGGCGCCGGTGGCCATCAGGCTGATCTTGTCTTTCTGCTTCAGGGTCCCGTTCACCACGCGCACCAGCATCACCACGCCCACGTAAGCGTCGTACCAGGAGTCGATAATCAGGGCCTGCAACGGCGCTTCAGGGTCACCCTTTGGCGGCGGCACCTTGGCGATGATCGATTCCAGCACGTCTTCCACGCCCAGGCCGGTCTTGGCCGAGCACTGCACGGCGTCGCCCGCTTCGATACCGATCACGTCTTCGATTTCGGCGATGGCGGTTGGCGGGTCGGCGTTCGGCAGGTCGATCTTATTCAGCACGGGCACCACTTCCACGCCCAGGTCGAGCGCGGTGTAGCAGTTGGCCACGGTCTGCGCTTCCACGCCCTGCGACGCGTCGACCACCAGCAGCGCGCCTTCGCAGGCGGACAGCGAGCGGCTGACTTCATAGGAGAAGTCGACGTGGCCCGGGGTGTCGATCAGGTTCAGGTTGTAGATCTCGCCGTTGCGCGCCTTGTATTTCAGGGCTGCGGTCTGGGCTTTGATGGTGATGCCGCGTTCACGTTCCAGGTCCATGGAGTCCAGGACCTGCGCTTCCATCTCGCGGTCGGACAGGCCGCCGCACAGCTGGATGATGCGGTCGGCCAGCGTGGACTTGCCATGGTCGATGTGGGCGATGATGGAAAAATTGCGAATGTTGTTCATTAAAAATCGAAACGAGCTATAACAAAAAGGCGCTTGAGCGCCTTTTTATGGAATTCAATGCAAGGGTAACCCCCGGCATTTTACCGGATTTCAGAGGGGAAAGCCGGATTTCTAGAGGGAGGATTGTGAAATAGTGATATTTCAGCAATTATTTCGACAACACGGCGCGTACTTTGGCCTCGTCCAGGAAGTAATGGCACAGTTCCGGCTCATTGAGATCGGCGAACAGCACCGGCACCAGCTCATCGAAGCGCGCCACCAGGGCTTCGTCGGCATCGACGTCGATGACCTCGATGGTGAACGGCTTTTCCGGGGTTTGCAGGGCGCTCAGGGCTGCCAGCATGTCTTCGCACAGGTGGCAATAGGATCGGGAGTAAAGGGTGAAGTGCATTCAGTGCTTGCGTGGACTGGTCTGCGCCCCCTCGGGCGCGGGCTGCCATTGTAGCGCGCCAGGCGGAATGTTGATGATGATCGGCGCCGGCTGGCTTGACGCCCCCGCCACAGCGGCCGACTCTGGCTTCGCGAAGCGCCCCTGCGGCGGCGCGGCATAGTTCATTACAAAAGTCATAATCGTAATCATCAATGCCCAGGAACCCAGCAGCGTCCCTACCAGCCACTTAATCATCGTCGCAACCGCCTGCTCCAAGTCGGCCTTGGTAGCGGTTTGATCCAACCGCGTTTCAATGCGCGTTAGCCTTTCCCTGATTTCCACAACATCAGCCTCCAGCTTCGTCACGCGAACCTCCATGCGTCCATCTTCTGCCGGTGGGCGTGGGTTGTCAAACTCATGCGGCATGGCTTCCTCCATACGCGGCTGGGGAAAGCCAAATGTAACGCCGCCGCGGGCTTGCCGCCTTGAGGGGCGACAAACGCGCGGCGGCGTTGGGACTACGGCTTACTTGGACGCTGGCGCCGGACGCAGCGAGAAGTGCTGCGCCTGGTTGCCGCGGCGGACCAGCACGGCTGCCGCGCGCTTCGGATCGAGCTTGGCCACGGCAGCATTGAACTGCTTGGCATCGACGATATCCTGGTTATTCAACATCAGCAGGATATCGCCCTGGCGCAGGCCAGCCGCCTCGGCGGGTCCTTCGGTGTCTTCCACGATCACGCCGCCGTTCACGCCCAGTTCGCGCTTCTGGGCCGGGGTCAGGTCGCTGACGATGAAGCCCAGCGCATTGGCGCCGGAAGCTGGAACCGCACCGCCCCGCTGCTCGCCGCGCTTGCCGCCGGAACGGCTGGCCACCTTGTTGTCCGGGTCGGCCTCGCCCACCGTCACCTGCACGTCGGTCGGAGCGCCCTTGCGCCAGACGGTTAGGGTCGCCTTGCTGCCAGGCGCGGTACCGAGCACCATGCGGGTCAGGTCGGCGAAGCGGTCGATATCCTTGCCGTTGTACTTGATGACGACGTCGCCCACGCGCAGGCCGCCCTTGTCGGCCGGGCTGCCCGGTTCAACCTGGGTCACTTCGGCGCCCTTGTTGTTCTTCAAGCCTAGCGACTCAGCCACATCCTTGTTCAGCTCGCCGATCTGCACACCGAGGCGGCCGCGGGTCACCTTGCCGGACTTCTTCAACTGGTCGGCTACGCGCATCGCCTCGTCGATTGGGATCGCGAAGGAAATGCCGTTATAGCCGCCCGACAGGGTCGCGATCTGCGAATTGATGCCGATCACCTCGCCTTTCAGGTTGATCAGCGGGCCGCCCGAATTGCCCGGGTTGACTGCCACGTCGCTCTGGATCAGCGGCAGCAGGTCGCCGGTATCGCGCGCCTTGGCCGAGATGATACCGGAGGTCACCGTGTTCTCAAGGTTGAATGGCGAACCGATCGCGATCACCCACTCGCCGACACGCGCCTTGTTCGGGTCGCCAATGGTCAGGTAGGGCAGCTTGCCGCCGCTGTCGATCTTCAGCACGGCCACGTCGGCGCGCGCATCGGCGCCCAGCACCTTGGCCTTGAACTCGCGCTTGTCGGTCAGCGTCACGTACACCTCGTCGGCGCCATCGACCACGTGGGCATTGGTCAGCACATAGCCATCGGCCGACACCACGAAACCGGAACCGATGCCGCGCTGGATTTCCTGGCCCGGGGTCGGCAGGTTGCGGCGGCGCGGCGCCTGGCCGCGCGGCATCTGGCCGCCGAAGAAGCGGCGCAGGAATTCCTGCATTTCATCGGCCTGGCCGGCCGCGTCGACGTCGCGCTGGGTGATGCGTTCGGTCGTACGGATATTCACAACTGCCGGGCCGACTCGCTCAACGAGGTCGGCAAAGTCCGGCAAACCGGCCACGGCGGGAGCCGCCGCATAGGCGGGCGCGAAACCGGCAACGGCTGGCAGGCCGAGGGAGGCTGCACTGAGTACCAGCGCAGAAATCATGGTTTTTTTCATGGTTGCGTTCAGTGAAAGTCAATGAAGAACAAGCAATATAAATCAGCTTCGTGTTAAACGGGAGCCGGATATTGTGACGATATGTTGCGGGCAACCCCACCTGGTTTCAAGAGGCTGTTTCTTCCGCCTTGCTGCCCTGCCGCGCACCAAGCGTTACCCCGTCGGCCTGCTCGTTCTTGTCCGCCGCCTGACCGGCGGCATCTTCCGCTGCCCGCCCCGAGTGCCCGGCCTGCTCCAGCGTGTCAAGCGCTGCCGTCAACCGTGCCGCGAACCCGGGGCTCGGCTCGATGTCGGCCACGCTTTGCCGCAACGCGTTGCCGATCATTGCATTGACCTGGGTGCCCACCGGTTCCTCATCTTCATCTGGAAGCAAAATCATTGCCCCTCCTCACCAACGCTTATCGACAGGCAAATCCAGCAAAGGCCGCAACCGCCGCGCGATGGCCTCGCGCGCCCGGAAAATACGGCTGCGTACGGTGCCCAGCGGACACTCCATGATTTGCGCAATTTCCTCATAACTCAAGCCCTCGATTTCCCGCAGCACGATGGCGGTCCGCAACTCCAGCGGCAAGGCCTCCAGTGCCGCATCAATCGCCAGCATGACCTGCTTGCTGAGCAACATCGACTCCGGCGTCCCGATCTCCGGTGGCGGCGCCGGAAGCTGGGATGGCGCCACGCCATGCGGCGCGCCGCGCTGCCGCCGCCGCACGATGGCGTTGCGCGCCCCATTCAAGGCAATCCGGTACAGCCAGGTGTAAAACGCCGCCTCGCCCCGAAAGCGCGGCAAGGCTCGGTAAGCCTTGAGGAAAGTCTCCTGCACCACATCCTCCGCCTCGGCCTGGTCGCGCAGCAGCCGCAGGACCAGCCGCAGCAGGCGCCGCTGGTAGCGCGCCACCAGCTGGTCGAACGCCGCCCGCTCCCCCGCCCGGGCCCGCTCCACCAGCTCACGATCTGGGTCCACCTTCATAAGAGCAGCCCCGCGAAGATTGGTTCACATTTTTTGAAGCTGGGCCCGCACCGCCGCCTGCAGCCGGCGCCACTCGCCGCCCGCAACCGAATCCGGCAGCAAAGCCAGCCACAGGCGCTGGCCTCCCTCCAGCTCCACATGCAGCAGCAAGGCGCCCGGCCAGGCTGTGCAGCCGTCCAGCAAGCGTGCCCGGCACTGCTTCCGGTATACCGTCAGCCGGATTTCTCCGACACCGGAAATATCAATGCGGCTGCAATTGGCTTCGCGCCGCAGGCAGGTCAGTGCTGCCACCGCCAGCAAGGGCTGGCCGCTCCATGCGCCCACGGCCAGCACGGACGCAACAATCCCTGCCCGCAAAACGCGCAGGCATGGCGACGGACGAACTGCGACAGATGCCGCGATCGACATAAGAAATTTTTGGTTTTTTTTGGGGGGGTACAGCAGAAGCGCTCGCCCCGGCACTAAGACCAGGGCGAGGCTTGGAAGTTCCGTTTAGACTTTAGCGAACAGCAAGCTGCCGTTCGTGCCGCCGAAGCCGAAGGAGTTCTTCAGCGCATAGTTGATCGTCGCGTCACGCGCGGTATTCGCGCAGAAGTCCAGATCGCATGCCGGATCCTGATTGAACAGGTTGATGGTCGGTGGGATCACCTGGTTGTGGATGGCCAGTACGGTGAACACAGACTCCAGGCCGCCAGCGCCGCCCAACAGGTGGCCGGTGGCCGACTTGGTGGAGCTGACAACCAGCTTCTTGGCGTGGTCGCCAAAGGTGCGCTTGACACCCTGGACTTCCGCCACGTCGCCCTGCGGGGTCGAGGTACCGTGCGCGTTCACATAGTTCACCTGGTCAGGGTTGATGCCAGCGTTGCGGATCGCGTTCTGCGCCGACTTGCTGCCACCAGCGCCGTCTTCCAGAGGCGAGGTCATGTGATACGCATCGGCGCTCATGCCAAAGCCCAGCAATTCTGCATAGATCTTGGCGCCGCGCGCTTTCGCGTGTTCGTACTCTTCCAGAACCATGACGCCTGCGCCTTCGCCCAGGACGAAACCATCGCGGTCCTTGTCCCATGGACGGGACGCGGTAGCTGGGTCATCGTTGCGCGAGGACAGTGCGCGAGCCGAAGCGAAACCGCCCAGGCCCAGTGGCGACACGGTCGATTCCGCGCCGCCGGCGATCATGACATCCGCATCGCCATACTCAATGGCACGGGCTGCCACGCCGATCGAATGCAGGCCGGTGGTGCAAGCCGTCACGATGGACAGGTTTGGACCGCGCATGCCGTACTTGATCGACAGGTTGCCGGAAATCATATTGATGATCGAGGCCGGCACGAAGAACGGGGAGATACGGCGCGGACCGCGCTTGTCGTAGTCTTCCTTCTGTGCTTCGATCATCGGCAAGCCGCCGATGCCGGAACCAATGATCACGCCGATGCGATCGGCATTTTCTTCAGTCACGGTGATGCCGGAATCCTGGATTGCCTGGATGCCTGCGGCCATGCCGAAGTGGATGAATTTATCCATGTGACGCGCTTCTTTGGCGTCGAGGTAGTCCTCGACGTTGAAGCCCTTCACTTCACCCGCGAAACGGGTGGAGAAGGCCGACGCGTCAAAACTAG
>JBCNOP010000131.1:0-14688 GCA_039593775.1 Pseudoduganella sp. | reverse complement strand
TGGCTGACCTGGCGCTGCACGGCGCGTTCTGCGCTGCGCACGGACAGGTCGAAAGCTGCTTCGACCTGGTCGGGGGTCATGCCGGGACGGGAGGTTTCGTAGTAGCCGCGCAGGCCTTCGCGCTGCCGCAGTGCGCGCCGGCCTTCGGTGCTGAGGGTGAGTGCAAAGTTATAAAGAAGGCCCATGTGGTCTCCGGAGGCTGCCCAGGTGGTGCTTTCCACTCTACAGCCGGTCCGGAGCCATACTCTGCGCCAGATCAACCTGCCGGCTTACGCTGCTTTCTTTTCGTCGCGCAGCTGGCGGCGCAGGATCTTGCCGACGTTCGTCTTCGGCAGTTCGTCCCGGAACTCAATGTACTTCGGCTTCTTGTAGGCGGTCAACTCGTGCTTGCAGAACTCGAGCAACGCCTCCGCGGTCAGGTTCGGGTCCTTGCGCACAACGAACAGTTTTACCGCTTCGCCGGAGTTGGCGTCAGGTACACCGACGCAAGCCACTTCGAGCACGCCCGGGTGCGCCGCCACCACGCCTTCCACTTCGTTCGGGTACACATTGAAGCCCGACACCAGGATCATGTCCTTCTTGCGATCGACGATGCGCACAAAGCCCTTCTCGTCCATGATGCCAACGTCACCGGTCTTGAAGTAGCCGTCAGGGGTGATCGACTTCGCGGTTTCGTCGGGGCGGTTCCAATAGCCGGCCATGACCTGCGGGCCGCGGATCGCGATTTCGCCTGCGGAACCGAGCGGCACTTCCTTGCCGTCATCGTCCAGGATCGCCAGTTCGGTGGAAGGAATCGGCACGCCGATGGTGCCGGTGAATTCCTTGATGTCGACGCGGTTGGCAGTGGCCACCGGCGAAGTCTCGGACAGGCCGTAGCCTTCAATGATCGGCGTGCCGGTGACTTTCAGCCAGCGGTCGGCCACCGATTGCTGAACAGCCATGCCGCCGCCGTTGCAGATCTTGTAGCTGGAGAAGTCCAGTTTGGCGAAGTCCGGATTGTTCAGCAGCGCGTTGTACAGCGTGTTCACCGCAGGGAACACGGTCACGCGGTACTTGGCCAGTTCCTTCACGAAGCCCGGGATATCGCGCGGGTTCGGGATCAGGATGTTCATGCCGCCGGTCTTCCAGCCCATGAAGCAGGAAATGGTCAGCGAGTAGATGTGGTACAGCGGCAGCGCAGCGACGAAGACCATCTGCTCGTTGCTAGGCTTCATCTGCAGCCAGGCTTCGTTCTGCAGCATGTTTGCCACCACGTTACGATGCAGCAGCACGGCGCCTTTGGACACGCCGGTGGTACCGCCGGTGTACTGCAGGAAGGCGATATCGTCCGGCTTCTGGTCGGCCGGCTTGAGGGTCAGGCGCGAACCTTCGGACAGCACCTGCTTGAAGGTGACGTGGCCAGGGATATTCCAGGCCGGCACCATCTTCTTCACATTGCGCACAACGAAGTTGACGATCATGCCTTTCAGGCCGCCCAGCAGGTCGCCCATCGAGGCCACGATCACATGCTTGACCGGGGTCGAGGCCACGACTTGCTGCACGGTGGTGGCGAAGTTTTCCAGCACGATCACGGCTTCCGCGCCGGAATCGTTCAGCTGGTGCTCCAACTCGCGCGGGGTGTACAGCGGATTGACGTTGACCACTACGTAGCCGGCGCGGATGATGCCCGCCAGCGCAACTGGGTATTGCAGCACGTTAGGCAGCATGATGGCGACGCGCGCCCCCGGCTTCAGGCCCTTGGACTGCAGCCAGGCGCCGAATTGCTTCGACATCTGGTCCACCTCGGAGTAGGTCAGGAACTTGTCCATGCAGACGTACGCGTTGCGGCTTGCGTACTTCTGGAACGACTCCTCCATCAGGTGGGTCACGGAGCGGTACTGAGAAATATCGATCTCCGCAGGAACGCCTTCGGGATAAGACTTCAGCCAGATTTTTTCCATCGTATTGCCTTTCGTGTGCCTTGCCGCTTATGCGGCCTTCTTGTCGTCAGCAGGCTTCTCGTCGCGCAGCATGCGGCGCAGGATCTTGCCAACGTTCGTCTTCGGGAGCTCCGTGCGGAACTCTATATATTTCGGCTTCTTGTAGCCGGTAAGGTTTTGCTTGCAGTGTTCCATCAGCGCTTCGACGGTCAGGTTCGGGTCCTTCTTCACCACGAACACTTTCACCGCTTCGCCGGAATGCTCGTCCGGCACGCCGATGCAGGCGCATTCCAGCACGCCCGGATGCGCTGCCACGACGTCTTCGATTTCATTCGGGTAGACATTGAAACCGGAGACCAGGATCATGTCCTTCTTGCGGTCCACAATCTTGACGTAGCCGCGTTCGTCCATCACGCCCACGTCGCCGGATTTGAAATAACCGTCGGCCGTCATGACCTTGGCGGTTTCCTCCGGACGGTTCCAGTAGCCGGCCATCACCTGCGGGCCGCGGATCGCGATTTCGCCTGGGCTGCCAAGCGGTACTTCATTGCCTGCATCGTCCAGGATCGCCACTTCGGTGGAAGGAATCGGCAAGCCGATCATGCCGGAGAATTCGGTGCTGTCGAAGCGGTTGGCCGTTGCCACCGGTGAGGTTTCGGACAAGCCGTAGCCTTCCACGATGGTGACGCCGGTTGCGGCCAGCCACTTGTCGGCCACGGCCTTCTGCACTGCCATGCCGCCGCCGTTGGCGACCTTCAGGCCGGAGAAGTCCAGTTTCGTGAAATCCGGATGGTTCAGCAGCGCGTTGTACAGCGTGTTCACGGCCGGCAGCATATTGAAGCGGTACTTGGCCAGCTCCTTGATGAAGCCGCCGATGTCGCGCGGGTTCGGGATCAGCACATTCAGGCCGCCCTCGCGGATGCCCCACATGGCGCACACGGTCAGCGCGAAGATATGGTACAGCGGCAGCGCACAGATGATGGTGCGCTCGTCCGGCGGCAGGTCGGCCAGCTTCGGCGCCGACCACGCCTGCATTTGCAGCAGGTTGGCGATGATGTTGCGGTGGGTCAGGGTCGCGCCCTTCGACACGCCGGTAGTGCCGCCGGTGTACTGCAGGAAGGCCACGTCTTCATGGCGCAGTTCAACTGGGGTCAGCTTCATGCTGCGGGCGTGGCCCAGCGCATCCTTGAAGCGCACCGCGTTAGGCAGCGAGAATGGCGGCACCAGCTTCTTCACGTTGCGCACCACGAAGTTGACGATCATGCCTTTCAGGCCGCCCAGCATTTCGCCCATATTGGCGACGATGATGTGCTTGACCTGGGTGCGCGGCAGCACCTGTTCCAGGGTGGTCGCGAAATTCTCGAGGATGATGATGGCTTCCGCGCCGGAGTCGTTGAGCTGGTGCTCCAGTTCGCGCGGCGTGTACAGCGGATTGACGTTGACGACGGTGTAGCCGGCACGCAGGATGGCGGCGATGGCGATCGGGTATTGCAGCACGTTCGGCATCATGACTGCCACGCGCGCGCCCTTCTTCATGCCGCGGCTTTGCAGCCAGGCGCCCAGGCGCTTGGAGTGCTGGTCAAGGTCGGCATAGGTGAGGAATTTGTCCATGCACACGAAGGCATTGCGCGACGCGTACTTCTGGAAGGATTCTTCAAGCAGGTGAACCAGGGAGCGGTATTGCGTGGCGTCAATTTCACTCGGAACGCCTGGGGGATACGACTTCAACCAGATTTTTTCCATCCTGTGCCTCTTTGTCTCAGTTTTATATGTTTTATTTGCGAAAATAGAACGGCCGTGCTTTCCCGCACTCTAGATGCTATCGTGCGGCATGTCACAGGGCAAGCTATTTTCGGGATTTGGAACGCGTACTCTAGCGGGCCTCCGTGCTGCAAAGCAGCATAGATAGTGCGTCAATTGACGGCGCCCGTTTCCTTTGCAGCGGCGGCCGTCGTGGTCTCTGTGGCTTGCGCCATAGAGCGCGCCAGTTCATGCAGCCTTTCATGCCGTTCCACGGATGGCAGGTTGCTCATGCTCCGCACCGCAGCATAAAACTGCGGGAATGCCTTTTCTTTCACAAGTAAAGCGCGGAAGCCTGGCAGTAGGTCATTATAGGTGGCAACAGATGCTAAATGGGCATTATTCAACGGTTCTGCGAAGAAGCGGTCGTAGCCGTTGTAGCCACCCCAGTTGGCTTTGAGGACTTTATAGGCTTCCTGCAGGGCCGCGAAGATGCGGGCTTTTTCCTCGCGCTTCTTTTTAGCGCTGGCTTTGCTGGCATAGTTATCCGCCAGCATCTGCCTGTGCCTCACCAGCAAATCCATGAAGTCCTGGCGGCGCACGTTGTAGCGCGCGTAGGCTTCGCGCATGGCGTCGTTGCCGTACAGCTCGAGCCAGTGGTTGACGCCAGCCTCTTCCACCGCGGAAGCAAACGCTTCGTTGAATTTGGAATCGCCCTGCACGTACACCACCTGGTGCGCGAGTTCGTGGAAGATCAGGCGCGCCAGTTCGGCATCGGAGTGGTTGATGAAGGTCGATAGCAACGGGTCGCTGAGCCAGCCCAGCGTGGAGTAAGCCGGCACGCCGCCAACCTGCACGTCGTTGCCTTCCTTGCGCAGCTCTTCGGCGTAGGCTTCGGCATCGGCCTTGTCGTAATAGCCGCGATAGCTGACGCACCCCGCGATCGGGAAGCACCACTGCACGGGTCGCAGCGACAGCTCCGGCGTGGCAACCACATTCCACAGCACGTATTGCCGGTTCAGCGGCGCGTAATTCTTGTAGCTGGCATTGTCCGGCAGGCCAAGTTCCTTGACCGCGAATTTGCGGATCAGCTTGGCTTTTTCGAGGCGGGCTTTAAGCTTGGGGTCGGTGCTGGGGTCGCCGATCCAGTCGTCGACGGGACGGGCATCAGACCAGAGAGCGTACTGTCCCTGGGCTGCCTGGAAGTAGTATTTGAATTGCGCGCAACCGGCCAGGAGACCGGCGCACACACCCGCCGTCGCCAGGTATCTGGCGCGCAGTTTCAGGTGTGATAACGAGCGCATAAATCATTCTCAGGCGGCTTTCTCGACTTGGACCAGTGTATCGTAAAACGTCGGTGCGCGACCCATGTCAGTCAGCCGTTGGCTGGTGACCTCGTTGGCGTTCTTGCCATCTCCGGCAAGCTTCTTCCACCAGATCGACAGGCCTACCACCAGGCCTTTGCGGGCCTTCGGCGTCACGCGCGCCTTGCAGACGAAGGATCCGCGATCGTTGAAGATGCGCACCATATCGCCGTGGTTGATGCCACGTGTTGCCGCATCGTCAGGACTGATGTCGAGGTGCGGTTCGCCCTCCGTCGCACGCAAGCTTTGCACGTTGACAAAGGTCGAGTTCAGGAAGTTGCGCGCTGGAGGAGATATCATCGCAAGCGGGTATTTTGCCGCCAGTTCAGGGGCAGATGCTGCAGATTCGTAGTTCGGGATATAGGTTGGCAGCGGGTCCAGGCCATCCTTCTTCATGCTTTCTGAGTAGAACTCACATTTTCCGGAAGGTGTGGGGAAATTGCCGCATGCAAAGGGTGCATCAGGAACTTCCAGTTTCTGCCAACCCTTCTGCTTGAGTGACTCCCAGTCGAATTGAACAAACGCCACGGATGCCAGCGCGTCATCGCTGTCGCGGAAGCATGGATCGTCGAAGCCCATGCGTGCCGCCAGCAAGCGGAAGATCTCGGTGTTCGGCTTGGCTTCGCCCATTGGCGCAATGGCCGGGTTGTTGGCCATCATGTACAGGTGGCCGTAGGCGCTGTGCGCGTCGGTATGCTCGAGCTGGGTCGTGGCCGGCAGCACGATGTCGGCGTAATCGGCGGTATCGGTCTGGAAATGTTCCAGCACCACGGTGAACAAGTCTTCACGTGCAAAGCCGGCCTGTACCTTGGACGAATCCGGCGCTACCGCCAGCGGGTTCGAGTTGTAGACGATGACCGCCTTCACCTGCGGGCCGAAATCCGGCGAGGCCGGGCGCAGCAGGTCGTCGCCAATGGTGCTCATATTGATGGTGCGCGGCTGCTTGGCCAACAGGTCCGGACGCTGCAGTGCAGCCAGGTTTTTCTTGAAAGTGCCGGACGAGGACAGCTGCACGCCGCCAGCCGCATGGCGCCATGCGCCGACCAGCGCCGGCAGGCAAGCAATATTGCGCACGGCCATACCGCCGCCATGCACACGCTGCAAGCCATAATTCATGCGGATGGCCACCGGTTCGCCGCGCTTGGCAGTTTCACCGTATTCGCGCGCCAGGCCTTCCACTTCCCCGGCCGTGATGCCACAGGTGGCGGCCACGCGCTCCGGCGTCCATTCCGCCACGCGCTGGCGCAGTTCTTCGAAGCCTACCGTGTAGCCGGCGATGTACTCGTGGTCCAGCAAGTCGTCGCGCACCAGGATGTGCATCAGGCCCAGCGCCAGCGCCGCATCCGTGCCGGGCAGGACGGCGATGTGCTGGTGGCATTTCTCGGCCGTCAGCGAGCGGTATGGGTCGATGGCGATCAGCTTGGCGCCATTGCGCTTGGCTTCCTGGGCACGGGTCCAGAAGTGCAGGTTGGACGCAATCGGGTTGCCGCCCCAGATGATGATCAGCCTGGCATTCTGGAATTGCTCGATATCGGTGCCGATCGAGGCGCCGACCGTGTATTTGTAGCCGGTGGCGCCGGCCGTCGCACAAATGGTGCGGTCCAGCAGCGAGGCGCCGATCTTGTGGAAGAAGCGGGACGACATGGAGTCGCCCTGCACCAGGCCCATGGTGCCCGCGTAGCTGTACGGCAGGATGGCTTCCGGCTCGCTCGCCGCCAGCGGTTTCAGGCGCGCCGCGATCTCGTCCAGCGCCTGGTCCCAGCTGATCCGCTCGAACTTGCCCTCGCCCTTCTTGCCGACACGGCGCATCGGGTACAGCAGGCGGTCCGGCGAATAGGTGCGCTCGGTGTAGCGGGAAACCTTGGTGCACAGCACGCCGGCAGTGGTCGGGTGATCCGGATCGCCTTTCACCTCGGTCGCCACGCCATCCTCGACGGTGACGAGCAGGGCGCAGGTATCGGGGCAATCGTGCGGGCAGGTGGCGCGGACTTGTGTGGATGACATCTTGATCTGGGTTAGCGACGGCTGAAAACAGTATCGTAAACGATTCCAGAAAATCGCATCGGGAGGCTAGAATGGCAAGTCCGATGGAGAACAAAAATGAAACTAATCGACCCGATTATTGCGTTTCAGTCCGAGTTGCAGCAGATCCGACGCGACCTGCATGCCCACCCGGAACTCTGCTATGAAGAAGAACGTACCGCCGATGTCGTTTGCGCCAAGCTGACCGAATGGGGCATCCCTTTCGAGCGCGGCCTGGGCAAGACCGGCGTGGTTGGCATCATCAGGAATGGCACCTCCGAACGCGCCATTGGCCTGCGCGCTGACATGGATGCCCTGCCTATGCAGGAGATCAACACTTTCGCGCACGCCTCCAGGCATCCCGGCAAGATGCATGCCTGCGGTCATGACGGCCACACTGCCATGCTGCTGGGCGCGGCCCACTACCTGGCCAAGCACCGCAATTTCGACGGCACCGTCTACCTGGTTTTCCAGCCGGCCGAGGAAGGCGGCGCCGGTGCGCGCGAAATGATCAAGGATGGCCTGTTCGAGCGCTTCCCGATGGATGCGATCTACGGCATGCATAACTGGCCCGGGATGGCGCAAGGTGCACTGGGCGCTTGCGAAGGCCCGATGATGGCTTCGTCCAACGAATTCCACGTGACCGTGCGCGGCAAAGGCGCCCATGCGGCGCAACCGCACAAGGGCATCGACCCGATCATGATCGCGGTGCAGATTGCCCAAGCCTGGCAGACCATCGTCACGCGCAACAAGAGCCCACTGGATACTGCCGTGCTGTCGATCACCCAGATCCACGCCGGCAGCGCCACCAATGTGATTCCCGACGATGCAAAGCTGGTGGGCACCGTGCGCACGTTCACCACCGAGGTGCTGGATATGGTGGAAAAGCGCATGCAGTCGCTGGCGGAAGGCATAGCTGCCGCCTTCGATGCGGAAGTGGAGTTCACCTTCCGCCGCAATTACCCTCCGCTGGTGAACCACGCCAGGGAAACCCGGTTTGCGCTGGACGTCATGAAGTCGGTGGTCGGCGAATCGATGGTGGACGCCAATGTCGAGCCGACCATGGGCGCCGAGGACTTCGCCTTCTTCCTGCAGGAGAAACCCGGCTGCTACATCTTCATCGGCAACGGCGAAGGCGAGCACCGCGACGGCGGCCATGGTCTCGGTCCCTGCGTGCTGCACAACGCCAGCTACGACTTCAACGACCGGCTGCTGCCGATCGGCGCCAGCTTCTGGGTGCATCTCGCAGAAGCGGCATTGCCGCAAGCGCCCCAGGCCTAAGGCAGCTTGTCGGCCTGCGTGCCGACGCGCACGCCATCATTCAGCCGCTCCAGCGCCAGCAGTGCGGCTGAATGGTCGGCGCGCGGATACACATCCTTGATTGATTCATAGCGCTCGGTCACCAGGCTGGTGACCGGCAGCGCCACGCCGGCCGCCGCAGCCGCGGCCAGGATGTTGTGCTGGTCCTTCAACTGCGTCAGCACCTGTCCGCCCGGCAGGAAATTGCGCTCCAGCATGCGCTGTCCATGTACTTCCAGCACGCGGCTCTCGGCAAAGCCGCCGCGTATCGCCTCGCGCACCGCCACCGGATCGGCGCCCGCCGCCTGCGCCAGCAGCAAAGCCTCCGCCACGATATTGATGGTGCCGCCGACGATCAACTGGTTGCATAGCTTTGCCACCTGCCCGCTGCCAGCCGGGCCGACCAGCCTGGGCTTGCCCATCGCTTCCAGTACCGGCCGCGCTGCCTCGAAATCCGCTGCGCTGCCGCCCGCCATGATGGCCAGCGTGCCCGCCTGCGCACCGCCAACACCGCCCGACACCGGCGCATCGATGAAGCGATGCCCGCGCGCGGCGAGCAGCGTATGGAAGGCCTGCGCCTCGTCCTGCCGCGTCGAACTCATATCGATCCACAAAGTGCCTGGGCGCAGCGCATCGATGGCCGCCTCGATGACGCCGCCGACTGCATCGCCGGCCGACAGCATCGATACCACCACTGCAGCATCGGCGACCGCATGCGGCAGCACGTCGTCCGGATCCGCACCGGCTGCAGCCAGCACGCCGGCCTTGCCGGCAGTCCGGTTCCAGGCCGTGACCTTGAAGCCTGCCGCCAGCAGGCGGAGTACCATAGGCTCACCCATCAAGCCGATGCCAAGAAATGCAATTCGCAGGGGATGCGTCACAATAAGCTCCAGTTGTGCCAATATTGCAGTGATTTTAACAATTAAGAGTTCGCCTGAAAAAAATTCAGAACGAAAGTAAAATTGCCGGCATTGCCTCAGCAAATGTGAAGACTGTGGCAAGGACTAGAGAGAAAAACATGCAAATCAAAAAACTGTTCGCTGTTGCTGCCGCTGCATTGGTAGCGCAATCCGCTTTCGCCTTCGACATCAATTCTGCCTACGTGGAAGCCGGCTCCGCTTCCAAGATCCGCATGGTGCGCCTGGGCGCCACGCAAGACTTCAAGCCCGAATGGAGCTGGTTCAACTCCAACGGCACCCACGTCACCGGCTACTGGGACGCCAGCGTTGGCATCTGGCAGGCCCGCCAGTGGCACAACGTGCAGGGCGACAAAGAGAACCTCTTCGACCTCGGCTTCACCCCGGTCATCCGCTTCGAGAATACCAGCAAGAAGGGCTTCTACGTTGAAGGTGGCATCGGCGCGCACGTGCTGTCCAAGACCTACTTCAACAACGATGACGGCCTGTCGACTGCCTTCCAGTTCGGCGACCATATCGCCGTCGGCTATGTGTTCGACAACAAGTGGGAAGTCGCTCTCAAGGCGCAGCACTATTCCAATGGCGGCATCAAGAAGCCGAACAGCGGCGTCGACGTCATCTTGCTGAAAGCAGCTTACCGCTACTGATTCATTTCTTGCGGTAGCGCTGCAATCCCTTTGGCAGCAGGTTAAACACGCGCACCATCGCGTGCAGCTGCCAGGGGAAAATGCAGTGTGCATCGCGCTCCGCGATCGCGCGGACAATGCGGCGCACAGCCTCTTCTTCGCTCTGCAGGAACGGCTTGCGCTGCGCACTTCCTCCGTTCAAATCCCTTAGCTTCTGCGTATCGATATAGCCCGGCACGATGGCCGTCACGCCGATTCCGTGCGGCGCCAGCGCTCTGCGGTAGGTATCGCTGATGGCTATTGCGGCGCGCTTGCTTGCGCTGTACAGCGAGCCATTCGGATATTCGTGCAGCAGGCCAGCGATCGACGCTACCACCACCATCTGGCCACGCCCGTTGCGCAGCATGGCCTGCGTGCCCGCATCGAATGCATGGCACAAGCCGGACACATTGGTGCGCACCACCGGCAAGCTGCGCATGCGGTCCTGCGCCAATGCAGTGGCATCGGCATACTGGCCGGCGGTGACGACCAGCAGGTCCAGTCCTTCCGCCGCAAAATCTTTGACTGCATCAAATACTGCCGCGCGGTCGCCGATGTCGAAACCATAGCGGCGCAAGCCCGCTTGCCCGGTGATGGGATGTCCATCGAGCCGCGAGGGATCGCGTCCGCACAAGGCCAGCACTGCACCCTGCTGCGCGTAATGCCTTGCCAGGGCCAGCCCGATGCCGCTGGTGCCGCCGATGATCATGACCCTCATTTGCTTCCCCTGTTGAATCTTGTTGCATGGCGCAGCCGCAGCCCCGGGCTGGCGTATGCTTCGATGCCGCGCTGGTAGCCGTACTGCCATTGCTTGTCGATGTCCAGCGCATATTCTGCGAGGCTGGGCGGCATCACCAGCTGGATACGGTTGCCCAGCCAGTCGATGCGCTTCTGCATGCCGCTGCCGCGCAGCGCACGCGAGATATCGCTGGTATCAACCCAGGCGTGGGCGTGCTGTGCGTGCACATGCTTCAACCGTGCGTTGCCATCGATGCCGAGCACCTTGCGCAGTGCCGGAATCGCCAGCCACTGGCCGAACGGCGGCTTGGCTTCCATCGTCACATGCCTGGCCAGGCCATGCGCGATCTCGATCGGGAACAGGTCGATCACGCCGCCCATGTAATGTTCGCCGCCATGTTCGTGGCAGGCGAAATAGAGCATGTCGGTGATCGAACTGCGCACGGCGTCGGCGACGGGCATGCCGCTGTCAAGCAGCAGCCCGGGCGCCACCGCGCCGCAGCTCCAGGCTGGGGAACTGGCCGGCGCCGTCCATCCCTGCAACAGGCTGCATGCACGCTCCGGGCCAAGCAGGACTTCCGCGAACAGGGGACGCTCGCCCCGCACTTCGCCGGTCTGCTCGCGGCCGAACAGCAGCTTGGCGGCGACGATAGCAAGCGCCGGGCCCTCCGCACGCGCTATCGGCAACGGCAGCGCTCCTGGCAACTCGAACATGTAATCGCGGAACACGTCCGGCACGCGCCTGGCCCGTCCACGCGAGATTCCGCGCAGCAGTGCCGCACCCAGCACCGGTAGCGGATGCGCATGTGGCGCCGCGCGCATGCGGCACAGGAACTGGTACATCTCGGGCGAAGCAAGCCACTGCTTGCGCTGTGCCGCATCCGGCAAGGCATGGATGATGGCCGCAGCCAGTGAACCGCCGCAACTGGCGAGGATGATATCGGGCGCCATGCCGCTGTCTTCCGCGGCTGCGTGCATGCCAAGGTAATAGCCGAAGCGGAATCCTCCACCCGCCATCACCATGCAGCGCTCGTACTTTTGATCTTCACTCATATCGCGTGACATAATGCCATGAATGCAACTCCTGCACCTGATCATCAACGCCCTCTTGTTTGGGCTTTGCTACACGCTCACGAACCTTGCCGCCGAAACGGCGCAGGTCCAGCGCACACTGGCGCTCCCGTTCGAGCAGGCCATCCCGTTCCTGCCGTGGATGATCATTCCCTATGCCAGTTCGGGTCCCTTGCTGGCCTGGGCCTTCTTCAAAGTCCGCAAGGGCGATGCATTGCGCGTGTACAGCCGCCGCCTGATGCTCTCCACTGTCGCCGCCAGCCTGGTGTTCGCCATTTTCCCCGCGCGCTTCCCTGCCAGCAGGGTGCTGCCCGATCACGGCTTCCTGCAGCTGGCCTACGGCGTGCTTGACGCCTCGGATCGCCCTTACAATCAGTTTCCGTCCCTGCACATCACCTACTGCATCCTGTTGTGGCTCGCGCTGCGGCCAGCCCTTGCCAGCCGCGCCTCGCGCATTGCGCTGGCGTGCTGGCTGCTGCTGGTGGGCGCCAGCACGCTGCTGACCTGGCAACACGCTGTGGCCGATATTGCAGGCGGCATCGTACTCGCAGCCGCAGCTTGCTACGCCGTGCGCCCCGGCGCCACCGCTCGCCAAAGCGTCTCGTTTTACTACGCCATCATGGCCGGCCTGGCGCTGCTGGCAGCAAGCCTGTTCGCACCTGCCTGGCCATGGCTCTACCTGGCGGCCAGCACGCTGCTGGTGGCGTTGGCATACGCGCGCCGCAACGCGGCCTTCCTGCGCAAGAACCAAGGCCGGCATCCGGCCTGGATCTGGTTGCTGTTCTGGCCTTACCTCGCCGGCTACGCGACCACCTGGCTGCTGGTGCGCTGGGGCCATCGCGGCAAGCCGCCATTCGCCAAGGCGACAGAGGGCCTGTGGGTAGGCCGCCGCCTGAGCGCCAGCGAAGCGCAGCAACTGCCGCCGGACTGCAGCATCATCGACCTGAGCGCAGAACTGAGCGAAACCGAACCGCTGCGCCGCGGGCGCTACCGCCACCTGCCCTTGATGGACCTGCAAGCGCCTTCGCGCAAACAGGTTCGCACTATCCTTGCCGCTATCGACACTGAGCGTAGCCAGGGCCGCCCGGTCTACCTGCATTGCGCGATGGGTTACAGCCGCAGCCTTTTCATTGCCCGGATCTACCTTAACTCCTACACGTCATGAGCATTTCGATCTACCAGCTGAAACCGCGTTTCCAGCAACTGCTGCGTCCATTCCTCAACCAGCTCACGCGGATCGGCATCACGCCTAACCAGGTCACGCTGGCCGCGATGGCGCTTTCTGTCGCTTATGGCGCAGCACTGGCGCTGGCGCCGCGATGCCTCGGCCTCTGGCTCGGCCTGCCGTTCTTCCTGCTGCTGCGCATGGCGCTGAATGCCATTGACGGCATGCTGGCAAATGCCACTGGCAACAAGACAGCTTTGGGTGCTTTGCTGAACGAGTTGGGCGACCAGGTATCCGACATCGCCCTGTACCTGCCAGTCGCCTTGGTGGCAGGCGTCTCGACGCATCTGCTGGTCCTGGTCGTCGTGTTCGCGCTGCTGGCTGAATTTGCCGGCGTGCTGGCCAGCAGCATCGGCGTCGCGCGCCGCTTCGATGGCCCGATGGGAAAGAGCGACCGTGCCTTTGCTTTCGGCCTGCTTGGCTTGCTGGTGTGGGCAGGCGTTGCGCCGGTGTGGCACAACGCCCTGCTTGCCGTAGTCCTGCTGCTGTCGCTGGTAACGGTCTTTAATCGCCTGCGCCAGGCGCTGCGGCTTTCACCGCAAGTGAAACAGTAAAGATCCCTTCCAGGCCGATCATGGTGCGCTGCTTGCTGCAGCCGGCCAGCGTGACCAGGCCGTCCATCTCGGCCTGCGCGCGCGGACGCATGCGCCAAGGCTCGCCGCGATGGTTGGTCAGCGTGTAGGCAATCATGTCCAGTTGCGGATGCCATGGCTGTCCGGTGTACAGCAAGCTGCCGCCTTCGCGCAGGCTGGCCGCGACGCCGCCCAGCGAGCGCAGGACCAGCGAGTTGTCGCTGAATAGTTCATACAGGCCAGACACCACGGCGATGTCGTAACGTCCCTCCTGTCCCTTGTAACTGTCGGCGCTGAAGGCGTCGCGGCGGCAGTACTCGACGCGGGCATTGATCTGCAGCTTTTCCGCCAGCCTCTTCGCCTGGTCCAGGTTGTGCTGTTCATAATCGCACAGCGTGACCTCGATTTCGCGGTCCTGGAAGCGCTTGATGGTCTCCAGCACGTAGCGTGCCGATCCTGCTGCGATATCGAGGATGCGTACCGGACCTGGTCCCTGGTGCGCAGCAATCTGTTCCGCCAGCATCTGCTGCATCTGCACTTTGCGCAGGCGGATGCCGCGCCAGCCCACCGCATCCAGGTAGCCACGATCCATCATGGCGCCGAAGCCAAGCTTGCCGCCAGCCTGGTTGCGATACACATAATCCAGCGACTCGCCCGAATCGAAGCCGTGGCGAAGGCCAATCTTCATGCCATCGCTCAAGGGGCCCATTACCTTGAGCATATTGCGCTGCAGGCCGAACCATGCCCGCGTCAGCGCGTTGCCGGTACGATTATTCAACAGGGCCGCGTAATGCTGGGCGCCTTGTCCCTGGCTGTCCGCAGCAGCAAAGCGCTCAGGCGATGCCGGCTTCGCCGCGAAGCATTCGTCGATAAAGGCTCGGCTGGCCTGCATTGCGACGGAGGTGTCTTCCTCGTAGAAGATGGCGTGACGGCAGCGCTGCAGCCTGACGTAACGCTTCAATGGCGACGGCAGGCGCTCGAAGAACGTCTTCTGCGGAGCTTCATGCACAACATAATCCTGGTCGGCAGCGAGCATCAGGACCGGCGTGTCGATGGCGGCCGCATCATGCACGATACGCTGCGCCGTATCGGCAAGTTCCAGCAATATCTGGGCCGAGATGCTCTTGGCGATCAGCGGGTCTTCACCATATGCGCG
>JBCNOP010000130.1:0-14781 GCA_039593775.1 Pseudoduganella sp. | reverse complement strand
CGCAACGCCGAACGCGATCCTGTGCTGAACCGGGAACTGATGCAATTCCTGGCCGAGCAATACCTTGGCGACCGGCCGAGGAATACACCCCTGGCCTCCCCCGTTTTCACCGACCTGCATGGCATCGCCCCGCTCAGCATCTTCGTCGGCGCGACCGAGGCACTGCTGGACGACTCAATCGCCCTCGCCCGCGCGGCCACCCTCGCTGACATTCGCGTACGCCTGGACATATGGCCGAAGATGTTCCACTTCTGGCCCAACTATTACCAGGAGCTGGCGGAAGGCAGGCAAGCGTTGGAAATGGCCGGGGCAATTTTACGGGAGGCGGTGGTAAAGTGACACCTCCACATTTACTTACGCAATAACCTTTGTGAAACGAGCACTTTTCATCTGCACCCAAAACCGCTTGCGCAGCCCGACTGCGGAAAGCGTCTTCGCAAGCTGGCCGGATGTCGAGACAGATTCAGCGGGTCTCGGCAATGACGCCGACGTGCAATTGTCGACCGAACAGATAGCGTGGGCGAACATCATCTTCGTGATGGAGAAGACCCATCGCAATCGCCTCTCCACAAAATTCCGCTCGCACCTGAACGGCAAGCGCGTGATTTGCCTCGACATACCGGACGATTACGAATACATGCAACCCGAGCTGGTTCGGCTCCTGGAAACCAAAGCCGGCAAGTTCCTGCGCTAAACGGCTGGGCCGGATTATTTGCTATGCTGGCAGTTCTCGTCTTGCGGAGATTGGGATGCCTACCAAAAGCGTTGACGGCTATGAGATCGAGTTCACCGGCGAACTGCTGGAGGGCACCAAGCAATGGGGCGCCTACGTTTCCATCTTCGCCCCTTCCGCGAATCCGATGCATATGACCCACATCTATCCCAAGCGGCGCGTATCCGCAGACATGACTTTATTGGACCAGCATGCCGCTGAAGCCGAGGCGGAGCGCGCTGCCTTGAAAATCGTGGAAAGCTTGCGCTCCTGATTACTGGGCGTGCAGCAGGTCGTTTTCGGCGAGTTCGTCCCGGGCGGGGACTTTGCGAGGCAAGGTGATGATCACGGTAGTGCCCTTGCCAACCTCCGATTCAACGTGGATGGTGCCACGCAAAACACCGGTGACAAGGTTGTAGACGATATTCATGCCGAGCCCTGAACCGCCCTGCCCCATCTTGGTGGTGAAGAAGGGATCGTACACCTGCCGCAGCGTGCGCGCACTCATGCCATTGCCGTCGTCGGCGAAGCGCAGCTCGACATTTTCCTCATCCATCTCGACCACGCTGATGGTGATGTGCCCCGACTCGCGTCCTTCAAAGGCATGCATGATGGCGTTCTGGATCAAGTTGCTCAACACCTGCCCCACGCTGCCAGGGTAAGAGATGAAGTTGACCGTATCCGGCATCCAGACCTTCACTTCGCAGTTGGCACGGCGCAGCTGGGCGGAATAGGTTGCAAGCGTGTCGTGCACCACGCCATGCAGGTTGAACGAGCGCCGCTTGTCTGAGGTCTGGTCGACAGCCACTTGCTTGAAGGAGTGGATCAGGTCGGCTGCACGGGTCAGGGAATTGGTGATGATCGAGCACGCCATGCGAGCATCCTTCAAATGCGTATCGAGCGCGGAGCGTTTGATGCCGCCCGCAGAGAGCTGGCGTTCGAACTCCTTGCACATATCGCTCAATGCCGTCGCGGTCAGCAGGCTGTTGCCGATCGGCGTATTCAGTTCATGCGCAATGCCTGCCACCAGCGCGCCCAGCGATGCCATTTTCTCGGACGTGATCAGGTTGGCCTGCGCCTGCTTCAGCGTCGACAGCACAGCCGACAGGTCCTTATGCGCCATTTCCACGTTCGCCTTTTGCAGTGCCAGCTCGCTCAGGCTGCGCTCCAGGCCGTGCTTGGTGTCGACCAGCGCAGCCTCGGTCTGTTTGCGTTCCGTGATATCGATAATCACCCACACGCAGCCCTTGCGCGGTTCTTTTTCGTCCAGCATGCGCCCGTTCACCATGCACCACAGCCGCCGGCCACTGGCGCTGGCCAGTTCCAGCTCGAAGTGCATCGATGTGCCATCGGCCACGCAGGCAAACGGGTCGCTCAGCCCGCCCGTCAGCATACTGCAGGAACGGCCCGCCAGCTGGCCCGGCTGGTAGCCCATCATCTCCTCCAACCCGCGGTTGCAGCGTACGATCACCCCGTTGGCGAACAGGCCAATGCCGACAATGGCGCTATCCTGCAGCGCGCGCAGTTCGTCGGCCGTGACGCGCAGCTTTTGCGCCAGGGCGCGGCGCCGCTGCAGCGTCATGATCTGTGCGCCGATCAAGGCGCTGATGATAAAGCCGGCCAGGCCAATCACGGTAATCAGCCTCATGTCGCGGCTATAGCGCTCGCTTGCGTGGCCTTCGAAACTCATGATCCAGCGCCGTTCACCAACGTCGAGTGGAATCTTGACGACCAGGCCAGGCAACGGCGGCAGGCGCTCGCCCGAGCCAAGCTTGCCGAAGCTGTTGAACATCAGGTTGTCGACCGTGGGCGGCATATTGCCGCCATCGTTGATGTAACCCGCATCGTTGATCGTGACGTAGAGGTGCTGCAGCATCGGGCTGTCGATCGTTTCCGACATCAGGTCATTCACGCGGAATACGATGGCGACAAAGCCTACCAGCGCCGCATCGCGCTCCTGCTCCGTCAACAGCGATGCGCCGCGGCGGTAGATGGGGGCGCGTGCCACGAAGCCTGGCTGGCCGCTGGCGTCCTGCACCAGCGTGATGCGCTCAGTAGCCACCACGCGGCCAGTGGCTTTGCCCAGTTGCAGGGCCTTGTAATGCGGCGGCAGTGCTGCAAGGTCGAGGCCGAAGGCGTTTTCATTGCCCCTCATTGGCTCGTTGTATTCGATCAGGAAGTGCTCGGGCCGCACAGAGGCAGGATGCACTTTGTAGTCGGGATAGCCGCCGCTTTGCAGGCTGTCATCGGCGCGGATGCGTTGCGCATACGTCTCGAGTTGGCTGGAAGGCACGCGCCGCACGAACTGGATGGCCTGGAAGCCGGGATAGCGGCGCTTGAGGTCCAGTTCGCGTACATAGCGGCTGAATTCCACGCGCGAGACATCGTCCTTGACCGCGAACACGCCCTTAATGCTAAGCAGCATGTCGAAGTAGGTTTGCAGGCGAAGCTGCGTGTCGCGCGCGATTTTCTGGGTGTCGCGCTGGAAGGCTTCATTGGTCTGGCGGTCCTGCACATTCATCACGAACATGCAGACCCACACGGTAACGCAAATACCGACAATAAAGGCCAGGTATCCGTGTATGCGCATGCTTGCTCCGACGGGACTGTGGAGACGACTATAGCATAGCGAAATCCCTAATACGCCTAGGAAACGGTCAGCCGTTGTTACTGCGTTGCATCCTGGTATCGCAGTGCGATTTCCCTGACCTGTTCTTCGGCGGCCAGCAGGGCATCGACCACGTCCGGGTCGAATTGTTCGCCGCTGCCCTGGCGGATCAGCTCGATGGCAGTCTCATGCGTAAAGGCCGGACGGTAGACGCGTTCGGACACCAGCGCATCATAAACATCCGCCACTGCGACCAGCCGGGCCGATACCGGGATGGCATCGCCCGCCAAGCCTTGTGGATAGCCCGAGCCGTCATAGCGTTCCTGGTGGCTGTACGTGATTTCGCGCGCAAAGCGCAGGAAGGCGTTGGAAAAGCCCAGCTCGCGCTCCACCCCGGCGATGGCATCGCGGCCGTGCACGGTGTGCTGTTTCATGATCTCGAATTCTTCCGGCGTCAGGCGGCCCGGCTTGAGCAGGATCGCATCAGGGATGCGCACCTTGCCGATATCGTGCAGCGGGGCGGCCTTGAACAGCAGCGGGATATGCGGCTCGATCAGTTCATCGGCAAAACGCGGGTTGCCCTGCAATTGGCGAGCCAGCGCCAGCACGATATGCTGGATGCGGCGCAGGTGCGAGGGATCCTCCTCATCGCGCCACTCGGCCAGGCTGGCGATGGCCCACGCTGCGGCATCGGCGATCTGGCCCAGTTCATTGAGCTGGGTGCGCTGGCGCTGCACCTTGGCGCGCGCCTCGCGCAACTGCAGGTGGGTGGCGATGCGCGCAAGCAGCAGCTCTGGCAACAGCGGCCGCGCCACCACGTCGGATGCACCTGCGGCAAGGGCGCTTTGCTCCATGTCCGGCTGGCCGCGATCGATCATCGCAAGCAGGGGAATGCTGGCGGTGTCGGGATTGCCGCGCAGGCGTTGGCAAACCGTAAAGCCATCGCGCACCACGTCCACCAGGACCAGGTCGGGGCGCGGGAGCTGCTCAGCCGCAGCGAGCGCGCTGTCGCAATCCTCGACCACACGCACGGCGTACTTGTCTTCCAGCAGGTGGCTGAGCTGTTGCAGGTGGTCGGCCGATCCATCAACGATCAGCAGCAGCGGCTTGGTCTTTGGGCTCTTCATTGCGGCATGATACCGCACGGGAACATCGCACAGGGAATGTTCAGTCAGCGAGTGCCGGCGAGCCGTCCGGCAGGAAAGCGCCAAAACAACGGGTGCATTCGATACAGAACAGGTGCGCCACCCGCACATTCTTCTGGCGCAGGACCAGTTGCAGGTGGCCTTCTTCGCAAATCGGGCAAGTTTCGCGCATGGTGCCGCAGGCCATCACGTCATCCGCCAGGTAGTTTTCGTCGTACCGTACACCATCAACGACGCGCTGCGGGTCGAGCTCAACGAGGAAAAGCACAGGTTCCGGGCCTCGCTGGTCGGGCACCGGGTAGGCGGCTGAATGATAGTGATTCATTTGATTCATTGTCATCCCCTTTTGCCCAGCGCAGGTTATGGGCACTTTAACCATAGTCAAAGATTACTCCTAAGGCAAGGTCAACCGGGAAATTTGCTTGCAATTAGATCGCGCGCTATCTATACTGCAGCCATGGATACGAAAACTTTTGATCTGGAGCAGGTTCCCAAGCTCGACCAGCAACTGTGCTTCGCCTTGTACTCGACGTCCCTGGCAATGAACAAGCTGTACCGCAAGCTGCTGCGCAAGCTGGGCCTGACCTATTCCCAATACCTGGTCATGATGGTGTTGTGGGAACAGGACGAGCAGACGGTCTCCGCCCTGGGCGAGCGCCTCTTCCTCGACTCGGCCACGCTGACGCCGCTGCTGAAGCGGATGGAGCAGGCAGAACTGATCACCCGCACCCGCTGTCCGCAAGACGAGCGCCAGGTGATCATCGCCCTCACCCCGCACGGCAGCGAGCTGCGGAACGAAGGTGCCAAGCTGCCCGCCTGCGTCCTCGGCGCCAGCGGCTGCGACCTGGACCAGGTCATCCGCCTGCAACGCGAGCTGTCAGTATTGCGTACCAGCCTGATGAACAACGCATGACAAAAATGGGGACGTACCCCTTTTTATTTGAAAAATGGGGTACGTCCCCATTTATTGTTTTATGTTGCAGGATTTTTACAAATAAACGAAGTGCCCCAGGGAAAAGCTCTCTAGAATAGCCCAGCATTTATTACAACAAGCCTGGGGATTCGATGAAACGCTTTCAATTCGGTCTTGCCGCACTGTGCCTGACGGCGACGGCCTTCGCGGCCGAGCCATTCGATGACAAGTTCCGTCAGCTCGATGAGCTGCTGCCTTCCGCCAACCAGTACCGCACTGCTTCCGGTGCTCCCGGCCACGCCTACTGGCAGCAGCGCGCGGACTACACGATCCGCGCCACGCTGGATGAAGCCAACCGCGCCATTTCGGGCAGCGGCCAGGTCACCTACCACAACAACTCGCCGGACACCCTGCACTACGTGTGGCTGCAGCTTGACCAGAATATCTACAAAGCCGATTCCGACGCCCGCATGACCATGACCGCGCCTTCGCGCGAGGCCTGGGGCCGCGCCAAGAGCGATGAAGAGGGCATGAAGTACGAAGGCCTGCGCAACATCCTGGCCGGCCGCGAATTCGATGGCGGCTTCAAAATCGGCTCAGTCAAAGGAGCCGGCGGCGCGCCGCTGAAGTACACCATCAACCGCACCATGATGCGCATCGAGCTGCAGCAGCCGCTGAAGCCGGGCGAGAAGTTCAGCTTCTCCATCGACTGGAGCTACAAGGTCAACGAGCAGAAGGTACTGGGCGGCCGCTCCGGCTACGAGTACTTCGCTGAAGACAAGAACGCCCTGTTCGAAATCGCCCAGTGGTTCCCGCGCATGGCCGCCTACTACGATGTGTATGGCTGGCAGCACAAGCAGTTCCTGGGCTCCGGCGAGTTCACGCTGGAATTCGGCGACTATGACGTGCAGATCACTGTGCCGGCTGACCACATCGTGGCTTCCACCGGCGAGCTGCAGAACCCGAACGAAGTGCTGACCGCCACCCAGCGCGAACGCCTGGCCAAGGCCCGCACCAGTAAGACCCCTGTGGTCATCGTGACCCAGGCGGAAGCCGAACAAGCCGAGAAGAACCAGGCCAAGGGCACCAAGACCTGGCACTTCAAGGCCAGGAACGTGCGTGACTTCGCCTGGGCATCCTCGCGCAAGTTCATCTGGGATGCGCAGGGCTACAAGAAGGATGGCAGCGACCTGATGGCCATGTCCTACTATCCGAAGGAAGGCAATCCGCTGTGGGAGAAGTATTCGACCGCCGCGATCATCCACACCATCGAGCAGTACAACAAGTACAGCCTGGACTACCCCTATCCGACCGCGATCTCCGTCAATGGCCCGGTGGGCGGCATGGAGTATCCAATGATCTCCTTCAACGGCCCGCGTCCGGTGAAGGATAAGAAGACCGGCGAAATCACCTACACCAAGCGCGCCAAATACGGCCTGATCGGCGTGGTGATCCACGAAGTTGGCCACAACTACTTCCCGATGATCGTCAACAGCGACGAGCGCCAGTGGACCTGGATGGATGAAGGCCTGAACACCTTCGTCCAGTCGCTGGCCCAGGAAGCGTGGGAGGAAAACTACCCGGCCGGCCGCGGCGACCCGCGCTTCATCGTCGACTACATGCGTTCGAAGAACCAGGTGCCGATCATGACCAACTCGGAGTCGCTGCTCCAGTTCGGCAACAACGCCTACGCCAAGCCTGCTGCTGCGCTGAACATCCTGCGCGAGACGGTGCTGGGCCGCGAACTGTTCGACTACGCCTTCCGCGAGTATGCGCGCCGCTGGAAGTTCAAGCGCCCTACCCCGGCTGACTTCTTCCGCACTATGGAAGACGCTTCCGGCACTGACCTTGACTGGTTCTGGCGCGGCTGGTTCTACACCACCGATGCGGTGGACGTGTCGATCGACGGCATCAGCGAGTACGGCGTCAGCACCAAGAATCCTGAAACCGAAAAAGCCTGGAAGAAGGCGCAGCATGATGCGGAGCCGGTCTCCATCATCGACCAGCGCAACAAGGGCATGGTGCGCAAGGTCGACGAACAGCCTGCGCTGAAGGACTTCTACAACGAGCATGACGACTACACCGTCACCAATGCCGACCGCAACAAGTTTGCCGAGTCGACCAGCGACCTGGAACAGTGGGAAAAAGACCTGCTGGCACAGGGCAAGCACCTGTACCTGGTCGACTTCTCGAACCTGGGCGGCCTGGTGACCCCGCTGATCCTGCAAATCGAGCTGAAGTCGGGCAAGAAGTACATCGAGCGCATTCCTGCCGAAGTATGGCGCTACTCGCCGAAGAAGATCACCAAGGTCATCGTGACCGACGAGCCGCTGGTGTCGCTGGTGCATGACCCGTACTGGGAGACCGCCGACATCGACCAGTCGAACAACGCCTGGCCGCGCAAGGTGACGCCTTCGCGCCTGGAGCTGTTCAAATCGCGCCAGCCGGAAAACATGATGAAGGACTTCAACACCCCGCTGAAGAAGCAGGATGCCGAAGGTGTGAAGGACGGTGCCAAGGAAGGCGCCAGGAAGGAATGATGCGTTTCAAGGCCGTCCTGGCGGCGGTGCTGTTCTGGTGCAGCGCCGCCGCCCAAGCCCATAATTTTCACGTGGGTTTGACCGAGATCAGCTTCAACCCACGCACAGGCAGCACGGAGGTGGTTCATACTTACACAGCGCATGACGTGGAGGCGCTGCTGATGAACCTGTACCAGCGCCAGTTCGACCTTGGGTTGGAGGAGGATCAGGCCGTGTTCCGTCGCTACCTCGAAAAGCAGTTCCGCATCAGCGTCAACGGCAAGCCGGTGGCGCTGCAGTGGGTCGGCATGCAAGCCAATGTCGACACCATCAACGTGTTCCAGGAAATCGAAAAGACCGAACTGCCGCCGGGCGCCGTCCTGCTGGATGGCGTGCTGACGGATTTCCTGCCGCAGCAAGTCAATAACGTCAACGTCAGCGGTCCTGGCCGCCCCGCCGCTTCCATCGTCTTCAGCCGCGAACGCCGTGAACAGCCGCTTCCCTGAGCGGCGGCCGCTGCCAGCCCTGGCGCTGGCCTGGCTGCTCGCGCCGGCAGCCGCCTATGCCGATGATCCCTACATGCAGCGCGTGCTGGTCGAAGGCGCGCGCGCCAGCCAGCTTGGCGTCGCCGATTCGGCCGGCATGGGGAGCGTGACGCAGCGCCAGCTCGAGGCGCGCACCATTTACCGTCCGGGCGAATTGCTGGAGGCGACGCCGGGGCTGGTGGCCAGCCAGCACAGCGGAGAGGGCAAAGCCAACCAGTTCTACCTGCGCGGTTTCAATCTCGATCATGGCACCGACTTGCGCACCACGGTCGACGGCATGCCGGTCAACCAGCGCAGCCATGCACATGGCCAAGGCTGGACCGACCTGAATTTCATCATTCCCGAACTTGTGGCGCGGCTTGACTACAGCAAAGGCCCGTACAACGCCAGCACGGGCGATTTTTCTTCCGCCGGCGCCGCCGCAATCAATTACTCGAGCCGCCTGCCACAAGACCAGGCCAGCATCACCGCCGGCCAGAACGGCTACGGCCGCGCGCTGCTGGCCGGCTCGCGCGACGGCGGCGACGGCGGTGGTGAAGGCGGTCCCGGCGCCTGGCTTTACGCACTGGAGGCAGTCCACAACGACGGCCCGTTCACGCGCGGCGACAACTACCGCAAGCTGAATGCAGTGCTGCGCTACAGTGAAGCCTTCGCCAACAACGGCTACAGCATCACGGCCATGGCCTATCGCGGCGCATGGAACGCCACCGACCAGATCCCCCAGCGCGCGGTTGACAGCGGTTTGCTGGGCCGCTTTGACGGCATCGACCTGACCGACGGCGGGCAGGCCCGCCGCTTCAGCCTATCCGCTGCCTGGGCCCGCAGCGATGAAAAGCAGACCACCCGCGCCAACGCCTACATCATCAACAACCGGCTCGAGCTGTTCTCCAATTTCACCTACTTCCTGGACGATCCGCTGCACGGCGACCAGTTTGCCCAGCCGGACCGCCGCGTTACCAGCGGCTTCGATGTGAGCCATAGCTGGCATGACCACATGGACGAGATGGCGTGGAGCACCACGCTCGGCCTGCAGGCGCAGAACGACAATATCTTCAACGCCTTGCAGCACACGGAAGCACGGCAGGTGCTGGCGACCGTGCGCGCCGACCATATCGTGGAAACCAGTGCGGCCCTCTACCTGCAGCAGCGCTTGCGCCTCACGCCATGGCTGCGCGGCGAAGCCGGCTTGCGGCTGGACCGCTACCGCTTTGCCGTTGGCGCCGTGCGCGCCGGCGAAACGCTCGCCAGCCCGAATATCAGCCTGGCCTTCGGCCCATGGTCGCGCACGGAGTTTTACCTCAACGCAGGCCGCGGCTTCCACAGCAATGACGCGCGCGGCGTGACGCAGGCGCAGGACCCCGCCACGCCGCTGGCCCGCTCGCGCGGCCTGGAATTCGGCTTGCGCAGCGAAGCGCTCAGAGGCCTGCAAACCGTGCTGGCCCTCTACCGGCTGGACTTCGATTCGGAACTGGTCTACCTCGGCGACGCCGGCAGCACGGAGGCGGGCCGCCCCAGCCGCCGCTACGGTATCGAGTTCTCCAACTACTACAAACCGCTCAAATGGCTGTCGCTGGACGCCGACCTGGCTTTCGCGCGCGGCCGCTTCCGCGGAACGTCCGTCGCCGCTAACGGCGATGGCGGCGACCGCATCCCTGGTGCAGTCGAAGGGGTCGCCCAGCTGGCGGCCACCGTCACCCCGGCCGGCCCCTGGTCGGGCGCCCTGCGCCTGCGCTGGTTCGGCCCTCGTCCGCTGGTGGCGGACAATTCGGTCCGCTCGAAAGCCAGCGCTACCGTCAACGGCCGCCTGGCATACAAGCTGGCAGCCCGCACTACGCTGGAGCTGGAAGGCTTCAACCTCGCCAACCGCCAGGTTTCCGCCATCGACTACTTCTACGAGTCGCGCCTGAAGGGCGAGGCCGAGGCCAGCGCCGGCATTCATTTCCATCCCATCGAGGCCAGGTCTTTCCGCCTCAGCCTGAATCACGCATTCTAAGTACAATAAGGGGCATGATGACGCCCTTGCCCCAATTGATCCACACCCTGCGCAGCGCCGGCTACGCCCTGCTCAAGCCGGCCGACGTAGCCAGCCTGGCCGGCTGCACCCTGGATGAACTGAACTCTCTGGTCCCTAGCTGGGACGACCTGGTCCCGGACAACTACCTGAAGGACGGCGGCCGTTACCGCCGCCGCCGGCACTCCTGCTTCGTGCAGGAAGGCCTGGCCCTGGACCAGACCCCGCACCGCGCCCACTGGCAGCCGGTCGAATACAACGCCCTGCACGGCGGCATGCGCCGCCTGTTCGAGCCGATCGCGCCGGACACGGTGGCCAACCCGGCCTGGAGCAAGCTGGTAGCCGCTGTCGGCCAGGCCTGCGCCCAGGTACACGGCCAGCATCCCTGGTATGTGGAAGCCCACCAGTTCCGCATCGACACCACCGACGGCATCGGCCGCCCCACCCCGGAAGGGGCACACCGCGACGGCGTCGACTTCGTGGCCGTGCTGCTGGTCGGCCGCCACGGCATCAAAGGCGGCGAGACGCGCGTGTTCGAGGCGGACGGCCCGAACGGCAAGCGCTTCACCATGACCGAGCCCTGGACCATGCTGCTGCTGGACGACGCGGCTGTCATCCATGAATCGACCCCGATCCAGCCACTGGACGGCAAGGGACACCGCGATACACTGGTGCTCACCTATCGTGACGGCGGTTTCCAAGGCGGCTGAAAAAACGGTATAGTCTGATCACCCAACCATTTCGGAGGTGACTTGGACTCCAGCTACGATATCGCGCCCGATGAGCTGGAAATACTCATCGTCGAGGACAGCCCGACCCAGGCCGAGCGCCTGCGGCGGCTGATCAGGTCCTCGGGCTACCACGCCCGGGTGGCTGCCAACGGTAAACTGGCCCTGGGCGACATCCGCGAACACAAGCCGCACCTGGTCCTGTCGGACATCGTCATGCCCGAGATGAACGGCTATGAGCTGTGCCGCGCCATCAAGGCTGATCCGGCGCTGCGCGATATCCCGGTCATCCTCGTCACTTCGCTGACCGATCCCAAGGACATCATCCGCGGCATCGAATGCGGCGCCGACAACTTCATCCGCAAGCCCTACGCCGAAGACTACCTGCTGAACCGCATCGGCCAGATGCTGGTCAACCAGAAGCTGCGCAAGAACTCCAGCATGGAAGTCGGCATCGCGCTCTACCTGGGCGACCAGAAGCATTTCATCAACGCCGAACGCCAGCAAATCCTCGACCTGCTGATTTCCACCTACGAACAGGCAGTGCAGGTCAACAGCGAGCTGCAGGCACGCGAACGGCAGGTGATCGAGCTGAACATGCGCCTGGCCCATCATGCCGGCGAGCTGGAAACCATCAATCGCGAAATCGCGCTGAAGAACCTGGAGCTGGCCGAAGCGAGCCGCATGAAGTCGGCCTTCATCGCCAATATGTCGCACGAGCTGCGCACGCCGCTGAACGCCATCATCGGCTTTACCGGCGCGCTGCTGATGAAGCTTCCCGGCCCGCTCACCGACGAGCAGGACCGCCAGCTCAACACCATCCGCAACAGCGCGCGCCACCTGCTCTCCCTGATCAACGACATCCTGGACGTCGCCAAGATCGAAGCAGGCAAGGTCACGCTGACGGTGGAGTCCGTCAACTGCCAGCAACTGATGGGCGAAGTGGCCGATACCCTGCGCCCGCTGGCTGCGCAAAAGGGCCTGGAAGTCTTCATTGAGATGCCGGAGCAGCCGATCGTCCTTCAGACCGACCGCCGCGCGCTGGCGCAGATCATGATCAACCTGGCCAACAACGCCATCAAGTTCACCGAAAAAGGCATGGTCAAGCTGGCGCTGAGCCAGCGCACCGACGACGAGCAGGCAGTGATCACGGAATTCAGCGTGACCGACAGCGGCAGCGGCATCAAGGAAGAAGACCAGGTCAAGCTGTTCCAGGCATTCTCGCAGCTGGATAACACGTCGACCCGGCATGTGGAAGGTGCCGGCCTTGGCCTTTACCTGAGCCAGAACCTGGCCAACCTCCTCGGCGGCTCGCTGTTCTTCAGCAGCGACTTCGGCAAAGGCAGCACATTCACGCTCGCACTCAAATGTCGGCCCGCATCCTGATCATCGAAGACAATCAGGCCAATATGGACCTGATGACGTATTTGCTGCAGGCATTCGGCCATCGCCCCTTGTGCGCCACCGACGGTGAAATGGGCGTGGCGATGGCCATCAGCGAAAAACCGGACCTGATCCTGAGCGACCTGCACTTGCCCAAGCTTGATGGCATGGGCGTGGTAGCGCGGCTGCGCGCCGACCCTGCCACGCGAACGATCCCGATCCTGGCCGCCAGCGCCTTGCCCGTCACCGACGGCTGCGCAGCCTTGCGCCGCGTTGGCTTTTCCGGCTGCCTGCCAAAGTCGCTGGAGCCCGATGTCCTTATCCCGGCACTGGAATCTTACCTGCCCGCGCATCTGCGCTCCGGCAATGCGCCGCCAGCTTCCGCCCCCCTGCCATCGGCCTCGCCGCCGGCCGCTGCTGCGCCGCCCGAGGCTTCCGCGGCGCGTGCCCGCGTGCTGCTGCTCGACGCCGCACCCGAAAATGCCGGCCTGGTAGCCGCCATCCTGGCCCACAGCGGCTTCACCGTCAGCACGGCATCCAATCCCATGGATGCCGGCGCCCTGCTTGACGGTCATTCTTTCGACCTGGTGCTGTGCGAACTGGGGATGCTGGAAGCGGGCCGCCTGTCTTTCCTGGCAGATGCGCTGGAAATGGCGCCCGGCCTGCCAGTGGTCGTGATCCGGCCCGACGAGGAGGATGACCTGGACGCTTTGGGCGCGGGAAGGCGCCGCAGCCTGTTGTCACATCCCCTCGACCCGCAGCAACTGGTGGCCGCAATCGAGGCGATTCTGCGACAGTAAGGGTTTCCACAACTTGAGTTGATAATGATTCTCATTTATGATTGCGCATTTTTCAATTTTATTAAACTATTAAATGCGCAAACATGTCTTTTTGGCTGCCGGCCTGCTGGCTGCCGCCCTGCCTGCTGTAGCGGATGAAAACCTGTTCGGCTATGTCCGCGGCTCCGAAGTGCTGCCAAAAGGCAGCGGCGAGTTTTACCAGTGGGTCACCCAGCGCAACAACAAGGGCACCGGCCACTACCGCGCCGTCGACACCAAGACCGAAGTCGAATACGGCGTGACCGACCGCTTCCAGGTGTCCGCCGAAGTGAACGGCCTGGCCGTGAAGAGCCAGGGCTTGCTGATCAACGGCTACCTGCCAAAAGACATCGACTCCAACCTGCGCCTGCAAGGCTTTGAAGTCGCCGCCAAGTACAACTTCCTCAGCCCGGCCAAGGACGATTTTGGGCTGTCCGCCTATACCTCCTTCGAGTACGGCCGCCTGGACGTGCACTCGGGCCAGAAGAAGCGCGAACTCGAATTCGAAGCGCAACTGCAGGCGCAGAAGTACTTCCTGGAAGGCCAACTGACCTGGGTCGGCAACATCGGTCTGCGCGCCGCGCATGAAAAGCGCAAAGCCATTGCAGACCTGCCGGAAGACTTCGAATGGCCAACCGATCCTGAGATGGAAATCTCGACCAAGATCGGCACCGGCCTGTCCTACCGTTTCGCGCCAGGCTGGTATGCCGGCGTTGAAGCGCTGTTCGAGAACGAATACGAAACCGAAGTTGGCCAGGAGCGCTGGTCTGTCTTCGGCGGCCCTTCGCTGCATTACGGCGGCAAGCAATGGTGGGCGACGCTGACCGTGTTCCGCCAACTGCGCGGCGGCGGCGAGCGTTACGACGGCCAGCCGGAAAAACAGCTGCACCTGATCGAACGCACCAGGAATGAGCTGCGCCTGAAGGTCGGCTACAACTTCTAAGGAGACCCACCATGAGCGCACATCGCTGGAATGCCTTTTTCCTTCCGGTCGCCGTGCTGGCTGGTCCTACCGCCTATGCCACCGACTACCTGACGGTGGCGCAAGCGCAGGAGCAGTTGTTCCCCGGCGCCCAGTTCGGCGAGCAGACGTTGAAATTCAGCAGCGACCAGCGCGACCGCATCAAGGCCGCAGCCGGTGTGCGCCAGCGCAACGACGAAATGAAGGTGTGGCGCGCCGAGAAGAACGGCAAGCTGCAAGGCTGGCTGATGGTCGATGAAGTGATCGGCAAACACGAATTCATCACCTACGCAACGGCGATCGGCGCGGATGGCAAAGTGCTCGGCATCGAGATCATGAGCTACCGCGAAACGCATGGCGGCCAGGTGCGCGAGCAGGCATGGCGCAAGCAGTTCGTGGGCAAGACGGTTTCCGATCCCTTCAAACTGGACCAGGACA
>JBCNOP010000013.1:0-52246 GCA_039593775.1 Pseudoduganella sp. | reverse complement strand
CCAATCAACCTGCACCACGCCCGGCAGGATTGGCGCCACGTCGAAGTGGCCATCGAAGTACAGCAGGCGCGCCGGCGCCGTGATCTCCAGCAGCACGCGCCCTGCTTCCTTTTCCAGTTCGCGCACCGGCGGGAAACGCGGCCGCTCGTCGCCCAGCAATGCCAGCAAGGAGGCCACAGTGACCTTTCCCTGCGCGTTCACAGGCATCTGGTCCAGGTAGCGCCAGCGGCGCGGCAAGGCGACGGCATCCACCACGGCGGCCAGCACTGCGCGCAGGCGGGTGTTCAGGGCTTGCTTGCCCTGCTGGCCCAGCACGGCGCTGCCGGCTTCGCTCGGAACCACGAAGGCAGCCAGGCGCTGGCGTTCGCCCGGCACTGGTTCGCAAAGCGCCACACGCGCTTCCGCAGCCAGGCCGGATGCCAGCAAGGCCGCTTCCATCGCGTCCAGCGATACGCGCTTTTCCTCAATTTTGACGATGCGGTCGCTCCGGCCCAGCAGGCGGAAACCGCCATCGATGGCAGCTGCGCGATCTGCAAGTGCCAGCCAGTTATCGTCGGCCAGGTGCGGCGAACGTACCGACAGCGTGCCGTCTTCTTCGATGACGCGCCACGCCACCGTCGGGAATGGCTGCCACGCATCGTCGCCAATATCACGGCGCTGGCGCCAGGCGACGCCGCCGGTCTCCGAGCTGCCGTAGACTTCGATCGGCACCTGGCCAAGCATTGCGCCGGTTGCCATTGCGGCATCGGCCGCCAGCGGGCCGCCAGACGAGAATACGCCGCGCAGCATGGATGCCGCCGCGCTCCAGCCCAGGTGGGACGGCAAGCGTTTCAGGTGCGCCGGGCTGGCAACCAGCACGCACGGTGCGGCTGCCATCGCAGGCAGCAGTTCTTCCGGATAGGCGATACTGGCGCCATGGACGGCACGCCCGCTGGCCAGTGGCCACAGGACCTTGAACAGCAAGCCGTAGATATGCTGGTGCGAGACAGTCGCCAATACGGAAGCATCGCCGATGCGCGCTCCGAACAGCTCTTCAAGGGTCGCGACTTCGCTCGCGATTTGCGAGAGTTTCTTCGGGATGGCTTGCGCAGCGCCAGTGCTGCCCGACGTGAACACCACCAGGGCCGGCATGTCCGGATCCAGTGGGCTGAACGCGGTGCCATCGGCCACTTCGCCGGAGCAAGCTGCAGAGGGCTGGAGTGGCACGAGACCTGGCGGGAACTCGCCAAGGAAGCCATCCACGGCACCGCGCAGGGCGGCGCAACTGGCAGGCAGCGTATCCGCGCTCAGCCAGATCGTCTTGCCGGCATGCCAGGCGCCGAGCAGCGCCGCAGCAAATTCAATACTGTCTTCCAGGTACAGCGCAAAGTTGCGTCCTGCCTGCGCGCACAGCAGCGCGTACCAATCCCGGGCGCTCGCAAGGAACTGCGCATTGTCGACGCCCTGCCCCGCGCGCCAGCCGGCCAATGCATTGCCCGGGCGCGCCGCAATGGCGGCGTACAGATTTTCGATACGGTCAGACATTGTGCAAGCGCTTGAAACGCAGGCGTACCAGGTACTCTGCGCCGAATAACAGCGCCATCAGCGCATAAGAAATCACACCTGTGTACAGCGACCAGACGGCTTCCGGCGCCCACAGGGCAGTGCCAAGGGCGATAGCGCCATTGATGACAAAGAAGCCACACCAGACCTGGGTCACCTTGCGCATATAGGCTTGCGCCACAGGAGGGAAGTTCTCGCCTCGCAGGCGCGCCATGCGTTCGACGGCGGACATCGGCGTGGTGAGGCTATAGGCGAAACCGGCCAGCAGCGCGGCGCTCACCAGCACTGGGTACAGTTTCAAAGGCAGCAGCAGGTTGCTCCAGATGGCCGCAGCCACCAGCACCAGCGCGCCGGCCACCGACCAGCGCGCAACGCCGTTCAGCTTCAGCGCCGGCAACCGCGAAATGGCGGCCACCAGCAGCAAGCCGGCCAGCCAGCGCGGCTCGATACGGCCGTGGCCAAACCAGATCGCCAGTGGGTACAGCAGGGTAATCGCTGCCGCCAGAAAACTCATCCTCATCTTGCTTACGCAGCCTGCTCCGTCTTGCCGGCCAGCGCTTCCACCACGTCGCCGATGGTGCGGATGGTCTTGAACACTTCCGGCTGCAGGCGCTGGCCGGTGAGCTGTTTCAGTTTCACGGCCAGGTCGACCGCATCGATGCTGTCGATATCCAGGTCGGCGTACAGGTTGGAATCGGCCGTCAGTTCCGACTTATCCAGTTCAAACATTTCAGCGAGCAGGTCGACCACCCAGGCTTGCAGCTGGTCTTTGCTCATTTCTTTCAGATTAATCATCTTTCACCCCTAGTAGTTTTATTTCTGTCTGTGGCTCTCGATCATCGCGGCCAGTGCCTGCACGGAGGCGAAATGGCGGCGAGTCTCTTCCGAATCGGCCGAGAGCGAAATTCCGTATTTCTTCTGCAAAGCGACGCCCAGTTCCAGCGCGTCGATCGAGTCCAGGCCAAGGCCTTCGATGAACAGCGGCGCTGCGCTGTCGATGTCATCCGGTGTGATGTCTTCCAGTTGGAGGGCATCGATGATCAGTTGTTTAACTTCGAGTTCAAGCATTGCTTTGGCACTTTCCGGCAAAATAATTTTGTAAGAAGTCGGTCAATTGGCGCGCTGCCATCACATCGCTGGCGCCCTCCGTAAATCGCGCGACCGCCAGGTCGTCCTGCACGTCGATCTGGATCAGGAAGCGGCGCGACGGCACGCGCCACCACTTTTCGCCCTTGTGCAGCGTGGGCGGATCGCATTGCAGCAGTATCGGGGTAATGTCACGCCCGCCGCGCACCGCAATATTGGCGGCACCGCGCTTCATGCTGATCACGCCATTCTTCGGCGTGCGCGTCCCTTCCGGGAAAATGATCAGGTTGTTGCCCCGTTCCAGGGATGCGATGCAGTCGTCTACCAGTTCCGCACCGCCTTCATTATTAATATAGCCGGCGCCCCGCACAGGGCCGCGCGTGAACGGGTTATTCCACAGAGCACCCTTGACGATGCAATCGGCGTTTTTCACGAAGGCCATCAGGAATACGGTATCGAGCAGGGTCGGATGGTTGGCCAATATCAGCATGCCGCCCCGCTCCAGCTTTTCCAGTCCGCGCACCTCGTACCGCAGCACGCCAATTACCCGCATCATGTCGATATAGACGCGGAAAGCGCAGCGAATCACGGTGCGCGCCGCATTGACGCGGCGTTGCCGGTCGCGGATCAGCAGGTTCATGACCGGGAACACCAGGAGGCCCAGCACGATGCCGCCCACACCAAAGACCACGAAGCTCAGCCCCGTGACGAAAATGCGCCAGTAACGGTTAAGCATCGCGGCTCCAGGTCCAGCGCAGGCGGCCGTCGCAGCGTTCGAGCCGGTGCGCGCCGCTGGCATGAAAGGCTGCGACTTCGAGGCTGCCCGGCATATTCGCGGAAGGCGCCTCGGCGCACGCCTGCCATTCCAGCCGGACCGCGTTGTCCCCAGCCGGGGCAAGCAGCCAGGCCCAGGCGTGTGGCTGCTCTTCGTATTCTTCAAATGGGGTGAACAGCTCCGGCAGCGCGCAATCGCAGGCCACCAGCAACACCTCTGGCGCGCCATCGGCCAGCAGGCCGCAGGCTTCAATCAGCGCATGTTCGACCGACGCCGTGCCGGAAGCCAGCGCCGTGTAATTCGCGCGATCCCCGCGCGCAATGCTGAACAGGCCCGGGATCGCATTGTGGACGGCCATGCCAAATGCCATCGGCGACAACGGTTCCTTGCGCGCCAGGTCCGACAGCAGTTCAACGGCACGCGCCACGTCGCCGTGACGCGAGCAAAACACGGTGGGGACATCGCCGCGGCCATCCAGGCAGTCATAAGCTACTTCCAGCGCCATCTTGCCGAGGAAGCCCGCTCGGCGCCGCAACATGGCCGGCATCGCTTTCACCCCAGGCTCTTCGCCGGGGTGGATCGCAAACGGTGCTTGCGACCAGGCTTGCCAGGCTTCGGGCGTAATAAGGCCCGGCGCCCATGCGGAATGCCTGAGGATTGAAAAACTAATGCCCTGGGTGCGCACTTTGGTGAACTATCGGAAATCTGGAGGAAGCCGGCGATTATAAACGAACAGGCCCCATGAGAGATAGAAACGATGACCCACAAGCAACATTTTTTTGCATATTGGCACCTAAAAGCCGCAGAACTTCGTTCAAATTCTCGCCAAAACTCACTTTTTACGTCTCTTATTGTCATCATTGCTCGTGATAAACTCCGGGCGAGCGATTTTCAGGAAAGATTTGAATGGCAGTAATGTCGTGGTTTGGCTGGTCTGTGCTGTGGACACTCCCCCTGGTCTGGCGCCTCGTGAAGGTGTTCCTGCTGAAGAGGACTACCCTGCTCGGACAAGGCTTCATTCGATTAGTGCTCGGCACCGCGCTGATGTTGCTGGCCAACTCGATTGGCGCAGCGGTGGGCAGCGCCGGTGGCATTTTCGTGATCCTGGCAATCGGCGTCGTGGCTGTACCGTGGATGTTCGGCTATCGCGCGCTGGAATTCCTGGCTTGGTGCGGCCGCGCCACGCGGCTGGTCAAGCGGCCTGCCGAAACGGAACGCCGTGCGCCGGCGCGAACCGCTTCCCATGTTTCGGCCCCGGCCAGCCCGGCGCGCAGCAGGGTTGAAAAGCGCCCGGCATGGGAAAAGCCTGCCGACGCATCGCCCGCCAGGTTCTTCGGCGCCGATGCTGTTGAAAAGGCGCGCGCTCCGGCGCCGCGTCCGGCCAGGGAATGGGCCGAAGTCGAAAGCTTGCGCCCGACGCCAGCCATGCTCGCTCGAGCCAAAGCAAAAGAAGAAGCCGACGCACTGGCCCGCCAGGCGCAAACCGTCCGGATCGTTAAATTGCCGCGCGCCGACGCAGAGCCGGTGCGCATGCCCCAGGCTTCGGCAGCCAGCGCACAGGCGGTTGTCGAGGTGCAGGTGGTTCACGCGGCGGTGGAGGTGCGGACCATTACCACCTCCATGCCCGGCCCAGCGTGGGTCACCGAGACTGCGTCCCAGGCGATTCCAGCGGCAAATACACCTAGTGAGATGGAATATACGCCGTTCACGCGGTCGGCGAGTCCTGTGCCGGCACTCGAATGGCAAGAAACCGTTCCCGCAGCGCTCGCCGAGCCATCGCAGCCTGCCCCTATGGCCGCGCCGCTATCTGACTGCGCGCCGCAGGCCGGGACCGCGGCATTCGCCACACCCGCCGCCTTTGTCGCCCCCGCCGTTTTCGCCGAAACTATCGCCTTCGCCGAACCTGCTGCATTCGCTAGCCCCGCCGCGCCAAATGCGCCAGCTGCATCGGCAACCCGCACTGTGCCAGTAGGCGAACCTATCACCCTGCTGCCCGAGCCTGAAGCCAATGTCGAACTGCCCGGCCTCGATCTGCTGGATGCGTACTCGGAAGCGAAGTTCGAGGTCTCCAGCGTCGAACTGGAAGAAACCGGCCGCCTGATCGAACAGCGCCTGAAAGAATTTAAGGTCCCGGTCACCGTGCTGGGTGCCTCCGCCGGCCCGGTAATCACCCGCTTCGAAATCGAGCCAGCCATCGGCGTGCGCGGCGCACAGATCGTGGCATTGATGAAGGACTTGTCGCGCGCCCTGGCGGTCACTTCGGTGCGCGTGGTCGAAACCATTCCAGGCAAGACCTGCATGGGCCTCGAGCTGCCGAATACCCGCCGCCACATGATCCAGCTTTCCGAGATTCTCGCCTCGGATGCCTACCGCGCCTCCCGCTCTCAATTGACGCTGGCGATGGGCAAGGACATTACCGGCGCTCCTGTCGTCACCGACCTGGCCCGCGCGCCGCACATGCTGGTTGCAGGCACCACCGGCTCCGGCAAATCGGTAGCAATCAACGCCATGATCGTGTCCCTGCTGTACAAAGCCACGCCAACCGACGTGCGCCTGATCATGATCGATCCGAAAATGCTGGAACTGTCGGTCTATGACGGCATCCCGCATCTACTGGCGCCCGTGGTCACCGACATGAAGCTGGCGGCCAATGCCCTCACCTGGTGTGTGGCCGAAATGGAAAAGCGCTACCGGTTGATGTCCGCGCTGGGCGTGCGCAACCTCGCTGGCTTCAACCAGAAGATCCGCGACGGCAAGGCCGCGGAGAAGTACATCACCAACCCCTTCTCCCTTACGCCGGACGCGCCGGAACCGCTGTCGACCCTGCCAACCATCGTCGTCATCATCGATGAACTGGCCGACCTGATGATGGTGGCGGGTAAGAAGATCGAGGAGCTGATCGCGCGCCTGGCCCAGAAAGCCCGCGCTGCCGGGATTCACCTGATCCTCGCAACGCAGCGCCCATCCGTCGACGTGATTACGGGCCTGATCAAGGCCAATATCCCGACCCGTGTAGCCTTCCAGGTTTCATCCAAGATCGACTCGCGCACCGTCCTTGACCAGATGGGCGCCGAGACCCTGCTCGGCCACGGCGACATGCTGTTCCTGCCGCCCGGCAGTGGCTATCCGCAGCGCGTGCACGGCGCCTTCGTGTCGGACGAAGAGGTACACCGCGTAGTCGATTACCTGAAGCAGTTCGGCGAACCGGAATACGAGGAAGCGATCCTGGCCGGTACGCCTAGTGAAGAGCCGGCGCCCGACTTGCTCGGCGACGTCAGTGCGGGCGAAACCGATCCGCTGTACGATGAAGCAGTGGCCTTCGTCATCCGTACCCGGCGCGCCTCGATCTCGTCCATCCAGCGCCAGTTACGGATCGGCTACAACCGCGCTGCGCGCATGGTGGAAGACATGGAGGCGGCTGGCATCCTGTCCTCGATGTCAACCAATGGCAGCCGCGAGATCCTGGTCCCGGTATCCTCGGATTAAGTGCCCGGCCAACAGTGCGTCCTTTGAACAAGGCAATTGCTAAGATCTGGTCATCGAGGCTTTGTTAATTCAAGGAGGCGGTATGGAGCGATTCCTGCTCGTCTATCGCGGCGCCCCTCATGGCTCGGCCGAGGCCCGGCAGCATGTACCGCAGAGCTGGGCCAGCTGGTTCGACTCGCTCGGCGCCCGCCTGCTCGACCGTGGCAGCCTGTCCCACGCCAGCGTTGACATCGATACCCGGCTCGCCGGTCCCAAATCGTCCAGCAGTTCATTGGCCGGCTACTCCGTGCTGGCGGCGACGGATTTCAACGAGGCCGTCGCCCTGGCCGAACAGTGCCCGATCTTCGACGAACACGGCTCGCTCGAAATCGCGCACCTCGCCAACTAAGCCAGGGCCGGCGCTAGAATTTGATTCCGATCACGTTCATCAGCCGGTTCAGGTCCCCTTCCTCCTGCAGGACCTCGGCCAGCACTTCCGGCAGTGGCATACGGCCCCAACGCGCCGCACGGCGCAACAGGAAAGGTGTGGGGCTATGCGGTTCCACCGCCACCAGGTAGTCTGCCAGGGCATCGAGCGTCACATAGGCTTCGTTGCGGTCACGCCATTGGCCGACGACGATCGGCTCCTGCTTGGGCGCCGGCTCCGGCGCCGTTTGCGGCAACTGCGATTGCGCCGCTTCCTCCGTTGCGGCTACGTCCGCATTCTTCTGCTGCTCCGGCTGCATCTGTTGCAGCACACGCTGGACCGCTTCCAGCACCCCTTGCAGCTTGCCCAGCTTGGGCGCATCGTCCAGCAAATGCTCGTGCAGCATTGCCGACAGCGAATGCAGGTAGTCCAGGCTATGCAGCACGGCTGCGCGCGTAACGGCGAGTTGCGCAACCTGCGCTGCGCCGGCAGCCAGGACATCGGCGCGGCTGGCGGCCGGCGTACCGTCGCGCGCATCGATCAGCGTTTCGCGCGCCGCCGCCAGGCGTTCCCAGTCCGCCAGCGTGACCCGCGGCGGCTTGAAGCCTTCCAGCAGGAGCAATGGCGCCTGTACGTGGATGCTGGCACTGAGGGACTCATTCAACCATTCCAATGGCGCGAGCCGGGCGTCGCAATCCCCGTCGTCTTCGATCAGGGGGTGCAATGCCGTCCAATAGCCGCGCAGCAGCGCATCCAGCAACCGCAGGCCATGCAGCAGGCCGACGAAACCACGCTGGCGCATCCATGCTTCCGCCAGCCAGACGGCAAGCTGCAGGTCCTTCGAGCGGGTGGCCAGCATGGTGCTGCAGCGCTCTGCCACCAGCTCCCAGTCGGCGTATTTCAGCGGCCGGTCCCATTGCCCCATCGGCAAACTCGGATCGTCCTCCTCGCGCAGCAGGCGGATCTCGGTGAATGCGGCATCGTCGCGCGCAGGCGGACCGCAAGGCGCCTCCTGCGACACGGGCGCCAACAGGGCGTCCAGCAGTTGCTGTTCGGCGGCGCTGACCAGGAAATCGGGAATCGCTTTCATTGCTGTGCCTCTTGTGAAGTGCCGGCAAGCAGTCTGCCGAGTTGTTGCACCAGGAATTTGGCCGCCAGCGGCGACGTGCATTTGTGCAGGTCCACCACCGATGCGGCCGGCGGGAAGTAGATGCGTTCCGACAGCGCCACCAGCCGGCCGGTGTCGAATCCCTCGTCTACCTCGTGCAGGGCGATGACGACATGGTCGGAGCCATCGTCCAGCAGCGCCTGGAAAGGATTCGGTCCCGCATAGCCGGACGGCCAGCCGTCGTCGATGCACGGATGCAGGTTGTAAAAGCCAAAGCGCGGGTAAGCACGCAGCCGGGCGTCGATGCGCTGGCCGAAGGTGGCTGCAATGCACAAGTCGGGCCGCCACGCTTCTTCATACAGGCGGTAGAACTGCTCGCTCTTGACGCGCCCTTTGTAGACCGGCAGGCCGTGGCTCTTGGCCAACTGCTCCACCATCGCCTCCTCGCACGCACAATGGGGATAGGCCCAGACGCGCCGAGCCGGGCTGACGAAACTGGCGCTGGCATCGTCGGTGGCAACGCCGACAACCACTACCTGGCGCCCGAGCGGGCCTTTGAGCAGCTCGCTCAGCACGTGGAAGCCGCGATAAAAGCTGCCGAACACCGCGATCCTTACCGGCCCCGTCATGTCCACGATCCGCCTCATTCGGCCAATGCCGCCTGCGCCGTGCGGCGCGGCGGCTCGTTGCTCCTGGACGGCTCTTCCCATGCCGGCGCGTGCGTTGGCCATGCCAGCGGCCACGCCAGCGGGGCGCGCTTGCCCGGAGCACTGACCAGCAGCCGCACGAACACGCGCGCCCGCGTATCGGGGGCAGCAGGTTCGCTATGGGCCAGCGGGAATTCGAAGCGCAGCAAGGGAACGCGCCCGTCGCCGGCACTGGTGTCGCCGTCGCGGTAGCTGCCGATGAAGCTGAACAAGGCCCAGGGATCGTCGAAGCGGTAAGTGACGGTGCGCGCTTCGACCGTCATGTTGGGATGGCCAGCTTCCGCCTTCGGTACCACATTGCCATCGCGCGCCAGGCGCAGCGACAGCAGCACCGGCATGCCCGGCTCCCAGCGCAAGGCGCGCGCCGGCTCGCCCTGGCGCACCGTGCTGGCGCCGATGGCAAGGCTCCATTCGATGATCTTGTTGGCCTCGGACTCCGCCGCGACATTGACGCGGAACTGCGGCGTCACATCGAGTCCCCCGGCCTGGCCTTCCTCGACGGGGAACAAGGGCGCCAGCACGTCGCGCACGCGGCGCCATTGCAGGTCGGCCTGGCGCACGGCGGCGCTGGCTACCGGCCGCGCCGGATCCCGCTCCGCCCGTGCGCCGGCCGCACGCACCCGTTCATACTGCCGCAGCGCGGCGCCCACCTCGTCGACCGCGGCGGCGGCAGTCTCGCCGCCGCTGGCCAAGGCCACGAACGGCAGGCGCTTGCCCAGGTCGCGGTTGTAGGCGTCGGCAAAACGTTCCCATTCCACCTTGTACTGGTTGGCCGACAGTTCGCGGCAGCGGGCCAGCAAACCGTCCTGCAGCCGGGCCAGGCGCTCGGCAAACAGGTCGGCACCGGCGCGCGGCGTGCTGCGCCCACCGAGCTTGTCCAGGCAATTGCCAGCCTCCAGATCGCTGCCCCCTTGCAGGAGGAATTGTTCCAGTGCGATCAGGGAACTGGTCGGGCTTTTCAGCCGGTAGCGCCGCAAGTCGGCCGCAATGCCCTGCCAGCGCGCGACTGCCGGTACACCTGTCGTCGTGGCGCCAGCCAAAGGCAGCACGCCCTCTACCTGCTTGCCGGCCACCTCGATGAATTCGAGCTGTTGCGCCACATAGTCCGGCAATGCGCCGGCATCGCCGCCGGCAAACGCATCGGCCAGGGGGCCTTTGCCGCCCTTCCAGGACTGGAAATTGCGGTCGCGCGGCTGGAACACCTCGGCCGCCGTGAAATAGTCGTCCATGCGCTGCAGGCGGGTAAGCGCATCGCGCGCCAGCGCCGCATCCAGTTCAGCCAGTACCTGGCGCGCGCCCAGCTCTTCGAGGAAGGCCCGTACACGCAGCGCCGCAGCACGCTCAGCGTCGCTGGCAGCATTGGGCAAGGCTGCCGGGGCAATGCTGGCCGCCTGCGCCAGGGCATTGTGGGTACTTTCGGCAAGTGCCAGGTCGACCAGTGCGGCTGCAGCCGGCTGCAATGGCGCCGGCAGGTGCAGGTAGCTGCCGCCCTGGAAGGCTTTGCGCGCTTCGGCCATGCTGGCGGCGCGTTCGAGCTGTCCCTTGTCCCAGGCCAGCGTAGCGCCCGGCGGCACCTCCGGCAGGTGTGCCGCCGCCCCCTCTTTCATGTACGGCTGCGCCAGCAGCGCCGTGACCGTCTCGTGCAGCAATTTGCGTTCAGGCGTGAAGGCCCAGCGTCCCTCGATCCAGGCCAGGCCGGTGCTGCCGCCATCAATGGCCAGCGGCGTTGCCAGCAGCCCGTCCCAGGCCGCTTTGAAGCGGCTGAAACCTTGCGCTGCCCGCTCCTTGCTGTCACGCGCCAGGGCCGGCCCCAGAAGGCCGTTGCCGGCGATACGCGCCAGCAGTGCGTCGTGCGTGGCGCCCAGGTTGACTGTGCCTTCCCGCATCCAGCCGCCTTTGGCGCTTGCCAGCATGGCTTTTTCATCATCGAGCGCGCCGCGCAACGCAAGCCACAGCTGCAGCTGGCCCGCCAGTTCGAACGAGCGCGGCGCGGTATCGAGCAGGCCCGTGGTGCTTGCCGCTACTGCCTGCTCGGCGCGCAACAGCCCATTGCCATCGAACAGGCGGCGGTACAAGGCGTGGCTGGCCAGTTGCAGCGTGCAGCGCGCGGCCTGCTGCATCGGCCCCAGATCGAGCGCCGGCAATTGCTGCGCTGTAGCGCGGAACATGGCCGCGGTGCGCGGCGGCAGCCCTTGCAGCTGGACGCCCAGCAGCACGCGTACGGCGAGCGCCAGGTCCTCGCCGGCCGCCGGCGCGGCACCCGGCTCCTGCAGGCGCCCCAGTGCCTGCAGTGCGCCATCCAGGCGGTCCAGCTGGTCCAGGTACTGCAGCATGCCGAGGTATTGCGGCAGGTCTTCCAGGTTCAGGGCGCGCGCCGAGCCTGCCGCCTCGCTCCAGCGCGCCGGCAAGCTGCATTGGGCGCCGGGGATCAACTGTCCCGCCGGATCGCGCGGCACACCAGTCAGGACCGAAGCCTGGGCCAGCGCGGCACGGCGCAAAGGCTCGAATGCATGCTCAGCAAAGTCCCGCGCCAGGCGCTGTTGCAGCCGTCCGTGCAAGTTGTCGAACACAGCCCAGGAGCCGGGCATGAAGACCGAGGAAAAGCGCCGCGCACCCAGTTGTTCCAGGCTGCGCAAGGCGTCCACCGTGCGTTGCTGGCCGGCCTGGACACTGGCCGCATCGGCGGCGCCATCAGCCAGGGCCTGGCGTTGCAGGTAGTCGTGCGCCGCGCTGCCTTGCTGCGCCAGCTGGATGGTGGCAACCACCAGGCCGACGCTCCACACCGCCGGCACTGCCCACAACGCAAGCTGGCCGGCACGGCCCAGGGCCGGGCGCCGCATCCGGGCCGCGCCACGCAGCAAGCCCATTTCAGGGAATATCTTGCGTTCGAAGATATCGCGCAGGAAGGCCGGCATGCCGGGTGCCGCCTCCACTGCCGGCCCGGCACTTTGCTCTGCCGTGGGCAAGGCTGCGCTGCAATCGCCCGTCAGGTAAATGCCGCGCAACAGGAATGGCTCGTGATAGGCGCTGGGGCGCATCAGCTCCCCGCAGAACAGTTTGAGACCGGCACGCAGCCGTTCAAGCTGTGCCGGCAGCAGGAAATAGGCGGAGCTGCCGCTATCGCTGGCTTCGAGCGCACACAGTTCGGCGCAAGCGTCGGCCACACTGCCGGTCACCTGGTCCATCGCGGCGTCCACCCAGGCTTCGCGGAACGGCGCCACCACCTCGTAAGGCGCAGCCCATCCCAGCATGGAGCGGCGCAGCACTTCCGGCAAGGCGGCGGCGAAACTGGCAAAGCCCGGCACCTGCTCGCATTCGGTGATGACCAGGTGCAGCGGGAAACGCAGCGCAAGCCGGTTTTGCGCAAGCCACAAGCGGCGGTGGATGGCCTTGGCGCGCGCCGCCAGTTCCTGCTGTCCTTGCGCATCATCCGCCAGCAAGGCCGAGCAAGGCAAGGCAAGCACAATGGCATCGAAAGGACGCTGCGGGCGGTACTTGCGGCACAGGGCAATGAAATCGTCCCAGATACCGGTGTTGGCTGCGCTGTCCGGGTCCGGGGAGCCGAGCTGGCTGGCCTGCAATTGCGCCACGACGCCCTGGTCGAAGAAGTGCCAGCCCACGCCGAGGGCTGCCGCGCGCTGGCTATGATCTGTGCTTAGTGCGCTGGGCAAACCGGATTGCCCCAGAGGCAGTCCGGCGCCGCTGCCTTCGTCCAGCACCAGCGTCCAGCATAGCTTGTAGCGTTCGGCGCGCGTGGCAAGGTTGCCCTCGATGAGTTCGAGCGCCGTGCGGAACGACTGGCGCAACGAATCGGTGCCCAGTTTGGGCGCTGCGGCGATGGCGCCGCCGTCCTGGCCCGGGCCGCGCAAGGCAGCGCTGACGACAACAGCCAGCAGGGCCAGCACCAGCAGCGTCACCAGCAGCAGGCTGACGATGGCCAGGTTATCGGACAGGAAGTTCAGCATGGCAGCTCCTTCGCGGGAGGCGCCCCCGACCAGGCGACGGCGGGCGCCTCCAGCGCCTCGCGCACCGTCCACGATTGCCACAGCCAGAGCACTTCGGAAAGGCCGAGCAGGATCAGCAGGACCAGTCCCAGCGCCAGGTAACGGCGGCTCAGGCTCGCCAGCCGCCGGGTACCCAGGTGCGACAGTGTGCTGGCGTACGGCTGCTCGCTCAGTACCGCATCGCGCCCGCCCAGCCCTGGCGCGCGCTGGTAGGCGAACTGGAACAGCTCGCGGCGGTAGGCCGCCACCGGCGCCAGGCTTGGCCCATCGCGATAACGGCCCTGGAATCCGAGCGCCAGTACATGCAGCAGCATGCGTGCCTGGCTGCGCTGCGCCGGCTCGCGCTCGCGCAGCAACTGGTCGATGTCGGCAAACACGCGCTGGCCGGCCTGGCTGGTCTGGAACAGCACTGCCTCCAGCAGCACATGCTGCCAGTGCTGGCGCCCGGCCCAATCGGTATGCAGCAGGACTTCGTCGGCCAAGGCAGCCTTCAGGTAGCGCGCTTGCGCTGCCGCGTCGGCGCCGCTGCGCCCGGCAATCCGGCCTGCTTCACGCGCCTGCTCTTCGATCAGGGCGCACAGGCGCTGGCTCAGTGCATCGGCGCCGGTGCGGCCCTCGGCTTCACCCAGCCGCACCGCCGCGGCCACTTCCTGCTGCAGCACCGCGACGAAGGCGCGCAACTGGGCCGAGGCAAATTCGTCGCCGCCGGTGCTGGTGTCATAAGTAGTCATGATCCGTCTTTCACGAAGAGCACCACTTCGCGCGGACGCCCCGTCTGCGAATGTTCCAGCAGGTTGCTAAGCAGCAGGTCCTGCCCGGCGACGATGAACTGCGGTGCGGCCTCGATGGCAAACAGGCTCCAGCCGGCGCCGCCGCGCAACCCCAGTTCGGGCGCACCGTCGATCAGCCAGCGCGCGGCACCCGGCACGCGCCGTTCGGCCAGCGAGGTGGACACCGTGCGCGAGCCAATCACTGCGCGTTCCATCCATTCCTGCAGGCCGCGCTCGTCCTGGCCGCGCAGGCCGACGACAAGGCGGGCTCCCAGCCACGCTTCTTCGATCGGCAAGGCGAACACACGGCCCTCATCGCGGAAGGTGTGGCTGCGCCATTCCTGGCTCACTTCACCGGCCAGGTCCTCCAGGTTATCCAGTACCTGCTCGAAAGCCCCATGGCTATCGGCGTGCACATATACCGGAGGCGCCAGCGGCACCGCGCCAGGACGTAGCGCTGCCAGTGGCCCGAGTTGCGCGCACAGGGCCAGGTACAGCGGCAATGGCTGCACCATGGGACTGAACACGGCCGCCTCCAGCAGGGGCAGGTGCAGCGTCAGGCTGGCCAGGCGTGAGCGCAATTCCAGCAAGGCCAATCTCTCTTCCGGCAGCGAGGAACCGGCCGCGCTCTGGCGCGCAAGGAACAGCGCTTTGCTGCGCATCTGGGCTGCCAGCGCCTTGGCCCGTTCGAGCAGCGGCGCCTGCGGCGCCACCGTGAGCTGCGCCGGCCAGAACGGCGCCCGCCGCACTGCCTCGTTCTCGCGCAGCAGTTGCATCAGTTGCAGCGAGACGTAAGCCGCGCCTGGCACGGTGCCGGCCATCAGGGCCAGGTTGGCCGCCATGCGCGGAACTTCCTCTGCCAAAGCCTCTGATACTTCATCCTCGACCAGGCCGCCTGCGATACGGCGGAACCGGGCCGGCTGTCCCACCAGGCGCAAGGAGCGCGCACTGCCGACCGCCAGGTAGACCGGCAAAGCCTGCTGCTCCATCGTGCTGCGGTATGGCGCCAGGTCCAGCTCCAGCGGATGTCCCTGAGCCTGCGCCGCGTCGTAATGCACAGCCATGCCATCCGGCAGGATGGCTTCGATCGCCGTGATGCGCAGCAGGCCGTTGCCCAGCAGCGCTTCATCGACCTCGAGCCGCCGCACGCCCCAGGCAGCAGGCTGGCCGGCCAGGGTTTGCCAGCCCACCAGCGCATCGACGCGCGCGCTCTCCTGCTGGAAGTGCTGGGGTGCCAGCAGCATGCCTTCATGCCACTGGATATGTTCGGACAAGCGTGCTTCGGCCATGGCATCTTCCTCGTCTAGTGAGCGGCGCCGGGCAGGATATCGCTGGCGACAAAGCCCTGGGCATTCAACTGCAGTACGTAGCCGCCGCGGTCAAGCAGCAGCCGTGCGCGGTGTTCGCCCGGCGCAGCATAGTTGGCGAAAGCCAGTGCGGCCCAAGCTCGCTCCGCGCCATAACGCTTTGGCTCGAGCTGGATTACCTGGCCCGGCGTTATTTCCACGGCGAGCACGGTCAGGGCCTCAGGGAACGTGCGCTGCAGGTCGGCGCGAGCGGCAAAGTAGCGGGCCGCCGGCATGGCGGCCAGCGTATCGAGCACGCTCTTGTCCTTGACCAGTACCACGTCGACTGCCAGCGCGCTATTGCCGTTGGCATTGTCGGCCGCGGCAAGGGCCAGGGTCTGCCAGCGCGGTGATTGCGGGCGCGGGCCACCGGCCAGGTTGGCCAGGGTGCTGCAGCCGGCCAGCGCGCTTGCCAGCAGTGTGGCCGCCAGCGGTCGGGCAAGCTTCATATGTTTCATGGCATCTCCTCAAAAAGTAGCCAACAGGTGCTTGCGCAGGCCAGCGCCCATGCCGGCGCAAAACACCAGCAGGAAGGTGCCGGCCAATAGCAGCAGGCTCACGATCGCCTGCCTGCGCCCGAGCACCAGCAGCAAGGGTGCCGCTTCCGTGTTGCTGCCAGTCGCCCCGGATGACAGGCGTACCGGCGCGGCCGACAAAGCCACCAGCGCAGCAGCAGCCAGGTAGGACACCAGGCTGCGCGTGCCTTCGCACAGCGCCTCGACTGCCACCAGAACCGGCAGCAGGGCCTCCAGCGGCAGGCCAAAACGCGCCTGCAGCACACCGGACCACAATGCCGCCTTTGCCCCCGGCAGCCCACTGGTGGCCAGGGTGAACCAGCATGAAAACGCAGCTACTAGCACGACGTCGTGCAAGGCCAGTGCATGGCCGTAAAGATTCGCCGCATACACGGCCAGCACCGCGTAAAACAGTGCCTCGCCGCTGCGCGCGAACACCGGCAAGGCAGACGCCAGCAGTTCGACAGGGCCGCGCGCAAAGCCCAGTCTCACGCTGAGCGCATCAATAAATTCCGGCAGCGCGGCAGTGCTTACCGGCGAGAAGAGGCAAACGGTCAGCGGCATGCGCAGCGCCGCCAGTACCGGCCCTGGCCCTGACTTCAGGCGCCAGCAAAGGGCCGCCAATGCCAAGCCCGATGCCAGCAGCGCCGCCACGCCCCAGCTCCCGAGGAAGCCGCCCAACAGGATCGCTTCATTGCCGGCGGCGCCGACGGCAGCCGCTGCCAGCACCAGTGCAATCAGGGGCAAGCCTGTATTGACAAGGCCAATCACCCCTTCCAGGCCACGGTAGACTGCCTCCAGGATGCTGCCCAGTTGCGCTGTCCGCTCCATTTTTTGCGTGGCCACAGCCGCGCCGAACAGGATCACTCCCAGCAGCACGGAAGGCACGGCGCCCGCCGCCAGTGCCGCGTACAGGTTGGCCGGCACCAGGTCAGGCGCCACCGGGATTCCCGCCTGCATTGGCTCCTCGCCGCGCAGGCTGATTGGGGCACTGATTTCAGCGCGTGCCGTCAGCCGCCCCAGCGCCGCCGCTTGCTCCGGCGCCATGCCGGCGCCTCCTGCGGCTGCACTGGTCAGCAAGGCTCCGGCCAGTGCGCACAGGAACATGCCGGCCAGGCCCGTCGCCAGCAGCATGGCAAGCCGCCCCCACGGGGCGCCGCCTGCCACGCTGCGCTGCAAACCGAAGTACACCGCCAATGCCAGGAACGGCAGCGTGGCCGCCTGTACCAGCGACAGGTAGAGAGCCGCCAGCGCCGCAAACAACGGACTGCCCGCTGGCCAGGCCAGCCCGCACCACGCGCCCAACAGCATGGCTGCCAGCAGGGCCGCCGGCTGGTGCAGGATGGTGTGCAGCAGCTTCATGGCATTTTCCTCACAAACGAAGTGGCCGAGCGCAAATCAGCGACACCGCAGCGCAGCCCACCAGCACGCTCACTGCGGTGCGCGCCATCGCGCACAGTGGATCGACCGCCACGAACAGCACGAACGCCGCTTCGAATGGCAAGGACAGGTAGGCGCAAACCGTGCCCATTAGCGCCACCGTCGCCACTCCGCCCATGCCAGACGAGGCGAACCCGGTCAGGGCCGCCACGGCCGCCAGCAGTACCAGTTCGCCAGGCCCCAGCGACCGCCCGTACAGGGCCGCGATGAACATGGTGCCGCTGACGAAATAGACCACAGGACCGGCACGCAGCAAGGCTGTGCACAAGGGCACCAGCAGCTCGACCCGGGCGCGCGCAAAGCCCAGGCGTCCTGCCAGGGCTTCCACCATTGCCGGCATGCAGGCCGCGCTATTGTTGGTGGCTACACCCAACGCGAACGGTTCCCGCATGGCCTTCAGTACGGGCTTCAGCTGGCCGCCGGTACGCTGGCGCAGCAGCAGCACGGCCAGGCAGATCACCAGCCCGCTGACAAACAGGAAGCCGAGCACATAGCCCGCCATTGCGGCCATGGCGGCGATGCCGGTATGTGCCACCTGCCCTGCCGTCATGCAAACCACCACCAGCGGCAATGGCAAATTGATCCAGCGTGTCAGCGTCTGGCACGCCTCGTAGACGGATTGGAGCGCCTGCTGCAGTCCGCCGGCAATGCGCTCGGGGACCTGTCCCACGGATATACCGAACAGCAAGGCAAAAACCAGTACTTTGAGGGTTTCCCCTTCCGCCAGGGCGGCAAAGACATTCGACGGAACCAGCCGCCGCACGATATCCTGGGCGCTGGCCGCCGCCGGCGCGGCCTCCGGCTGGTGCAGCGCCATGGCAGTATTGGTCTGGTTGGCGTCGCCGCCTACAATCTGGCCCAGTTCGAGCCTTGTCGCATCCGACAGGTTTTCGCCCGGGTGCAGCACCAGCGTACCGGCCGTGGCCAGCACAGCCGCCCCCAGTGCCAGCAGCACGAAGACCAGCACCACACGCTGCGCGATCCTGGCGGTACCGCCTTCGCGATACAGCGTCTGCAGGCTCAGCACAACGGCCGACATCATGAACGGCAACACCACCATAGTCAGCAGGTTGACGTAGATTGCGCCCACTACAGCCAGGCGCTGGCCGAGCGCTGGCCACGCCCAACCGATCGCCCCGCCCAGCAACACGCACGCCAGCACCACCAGGGGATTGATGGCCAGGGACTGCACGCGCCGCCATGCAGCGGCGGGCAGCAAGCCTGCGACCTGGGCCAGGGCATTCATGGCTTGATCCTTCTCTCAGTGGGTATGCGCCGCCTGGCCTGCGAGGCGATCACCTCGTTCACAAAGGACAGCAAGGTGCCGTCGCGTACACCGACCATCACGCTCAGCGCCGTTTGCGCATCGGTGAACGTCACCGTCCGCAGGCTGAGCGCCAGTCGCGGGTCCTGCTCCAGCACCTCGCGCACGGCCAGTTCATCGCGATAGGCGGCCAGCACGTCGCCGCGGCGGACCGCATCGACCAGCGCCTGCCAGCTTGGATAAGGCTGCAGCCGCGCCGCCGGGAAGTCGCGCCGTGCAAACTCCACCCACGAAGTGTTGGCAATCACGCCCAGCGGCCCCTCGAAGTTGCGCATAGCCTCCTTCAGCGGCTGCTTGCCGTATTTTTCGGCAAACCGCACGCGGTGGATCAGCATCGCGTGGTCCAGCACCAGGTAGGGCGTGGAGAACAGCACCATCTGGCTGCGCCGCAGGGTGCGCCCGAGGCGGCTGATGCCGAGATCAGCCTGGCCGTTGCCGACCATCTCGACCACCGCGTCCACGCTGGCCGAACTGCGGTCGAAGCGTAGCTTGACGCCCAGCTCCCCGGCGATCGCCCGCGCCAGGTCGATGTCGATCCCGCTCATCACGCCATCTTTCTGCGCGTAGAACGGCGGGCTGTCGAGCTGGTACATGGCTACCACCAGCTCGCCGCGTTCGACGATACGGGCGATATCGGGTGCCAGCAGGCGGCCGTCTGCCATGCGCACCAGGGGCGATGCCGCAGGCGGCGCAGCATTGGCCGCAGGCGCAGGCGGCGGCGCCAGCAGGGCCAGGGCCCACAGCGCAAGGATGGCCCGCCATGCCCGGTGCGCTTTCATGGCGCCTCCTGTACCGCGGGCGGTGCCGGCGTGGCATTGGCCTGCGCAACTGGCTGCGCGGCCGCAGCCAGCACCTGCGGCCGCTGCGGCGCCTGCTCCGACATGCGCAGGCCGACCTGGAAGCCCAGCGCAAACAGCAGCATCAGCAAGGCCACCACGCCGCACAGGCCAACCGCCAGCAAACGGGGCGTAAGGCTCAATCGGTATTCCATCATCGCACCTGTCGGTCCGGATTCCGGGTCAGGGAACGGCCACCGTTGCCTGGCCCGGCATACATACTTCGATCACCCCACCGGCCATGCACATCAGCTTGGAGGAGTTGTTCAGTGCCGGCAGCTTGCCCAGCAAAACAGTCGGCGAACCAGGCATCCAGGGTGCGCTCGTCATCGGCACGCATGGCATTGGCGTCAGCACACCCAGCGCCGCCGCCGTCGCTGCAGCCACCTGCGGATTGCCCAGCGAAGTGCACATGCCGAACGGCAGGATGTTCACCATCGGCTTGCTGTCCATGACGTTCGCATCCGGCATGGTCGACATGACCTGGCTTGCTGGCGGCACCATCAAGGTGCCGGGCGCCAGTCCGAACGAGCATTTGAGCATCGCTCCTGCGCATACTTGTTGTCCCATCAGTCGCCCCTCAGAAGTCGTTTGATGCGTTCCAGCAGGGCCGGCGCCGCTTCGGCATTTCCCAGCCGCCCGCCCTGCGCGTTGAAGCGCACCGGCGGCCCCACCGGCACGCCATCGCGGTACAGCACTTCCTCCATCAGCGCTCCATTGGGCCAATAGCGGCGCAGCGATCCGTGCAGCAGGTTGGCGCGGTAGCTGCAGCGCTGCACCACCTGGCCCTCGGCGTCGAGGTCGACCGACTCGCCTTCCAGCAAGCCGCCCCGGTACACTGAGTTGCGCACCTGCCTGCCTTCGTGGAAGAAGGCAGCCGGCCCTTCGATCTGCCCGGATTGGAGCGACAGCCGCGCCGTAACCTGGCCCGCCTCGTCATATGACAGCGAAGGCCCGCTGGCAACGCCTTCGGCCATGGTCTGGGCCATCACGCGCCGGCCGTGCACGTAAGTCTCCACCACGCCGTGCGCCAGCCCGCGCTGGAAGGCGCTGCGCTGCACCAGTGCGCCGTCGGCGTCGTACAGGGTCATCGGCCCGTGCAGCTTGCCATGCTCGAAATTGGCTTGCATGGCGAGCTGGCCGCCCGGCCAGAACTGTTCCAGCGGGCCATGCAGCACGCCGCTGGACATGGCGCTGCGCAGCAGCACATTGCCTTCAGCATCGCGCTCCTCGACCATGGTCGGCGCTAAGTTGTCGTTCTCGGCTTGCACTGGGGATTCCATTCAATTCACCTTCGCCATGGCGCCCTTGAGCGTCAACACGGCGCCCGCCTCCACCGTCTGCGTGGCATCAGCTTTGCTGTTGATAATGGGCGCCTTGTGGTCGATCTGCAGGCCAGCCTGCAGCTGCAGTGCCTTCCCGGCCTTGGCGCCCAGGTCCGTGCCGGCCTCGCACTGCAGCGCAGTGCCGGCTTTATTGCTCAACTCCGTGCCAGCCTTGGCCGACAGTGCTTTGGCCGCCTCCAGCGCCAGGCTGTCATCAGACACCAGCTTGATGCCCCCTTTGACCGAAATGGTCAGGCTGCCGTCAATCGTGAGCTGGTAATCTCCCTTCACGGTGTGCGTGAAGGCCGCTTCGTTGGCATGGGTCTCGGCACCGGTCACTGCCAGCTCGCGGGTGCCGGCAACCTGGTGCACCTCCTTGCCCTTCTTCAGGACAATGGTGCGATCGCCTTCCTCCAGCGTATGCAGCTCGGCGCCTTGCTTGACCGTCGTGCTGAGTGCATTCTCGATCTCCACCGCCATGTCCTTCTGCGCATGCATGTAGAGCTGTTCGGCGTCCTTCTTGTCCTCGAAGCGCAGTTCGTTGCCGGCGCTGCCTTGCTTGGACGACAGGGTCCGCATAATGGATTGGGTCTGGTTGGCCGGCAGCGTTGCCGGCGGCACGTTGTTGCCGTTATACACGCTGCCGGTCACCAGTGGCCGGTCCGGGTCGCCGTTCACATAGCTGATGACCACCTCGTGCCCGATACGGGGCAGGAAGAATGCGCCGACGCCTTTGCCGGCCGTGGACTGTGCTACCCGAATCCACGGCGCCCGCTTGTCGTCGGCGGCCGCGCGATCCCATGGAAAACGCACTTTGACGCGCCCATGCTTGTCGGTCCAGATCTCCTCCCCCTCTGGGCCCACAACGACGGCAGTCTCGCAGCCGGCCACGCGGGGAACCGGCGCAAGGCGTGGCGGGCGGAACGGCACTGTGGAAGGAAACGCTTCAAAGGCATTGTTGTATGCATCGCCGCGCACCATATGCAGCACGCGGCGCAGCACGAAAGAGGAATTCAAGCAGGCGACGAAATGGCCGGCGAGAGTAAAGCGCGTGCCGGCGCTGAAGGGATAGCAGAAGCTGTCCCCGTGCAGCACCTCGGAAGCGCACTGGCTCTCTTCCACCTGCAGCTGTGCCAGCGCCCTGCCCGCGTCCACCGAGGCATGGCCGGTGGCGAATTCGTAGCTCGCGCAGGCGCCCGACGCTGCGGAGAAGCTGCCCTCCAGCGAGGTATCTGGCGTAACGAAGTCATAATCGCTGACCGTGGCCTGCTGCAGTGCGATCCGGTGTTCGTGGGCGAATCGCGAGACTGCATCGACCGGGTGCAGCATGCCGGTTTCGGGCCAGAAGCGTACCTTGGCGCCGCCTGCGCAATCGGCAAACTGGTTCGAAGCGTCCGCCAGCACCATGGTATGCCCGCTGGCGCCAAAAGTGAAGAAATAGCAGATACCGGCTTGCTCCATGAGCCGCGAAATGAAGTCGAAGGCGGTCTCGTCGTACTGCACGCAGTACTCGCGCACGGCGTAGCTCTTACTGAGGCGCGACTCGAACGCCACGCCGAAGGTGTTCAGCACATTTTTGATAATCGCGTCTACGCCCAGATTGGCGAAGATCTTGCGATCCCGGGAAAGCGTCAGCTTCCAGAGCGTGGGCACCAGTTCCGCTTCGTACAGTGCGAAGTCCATATCCTGGCCGCTCTGCACGAAGCGCATTACCATCCCGCTGATATGGCGTGTGCCGCCCGAACCGCCAATGCTGACCGTCATTTCCTTTCCGATGGCATTGGCCGCGCGCAGGCTGGTGCTGGCGGACCGCATCCGCAGGGTGAACCTGAACAGCTCCGACAAGCCTTCGCTGCCCGCCAGGCTATCCAGCAGCAGGTCATCGGCGCCAAACGGCGAAGTCAGGTGCATCAGGCCGCCGGCCTGTTTGAAGCCGATGTTCATGCCGCCCTCCCGATCGGACTATCCCGGAAACTGTACGAAAACTGCGTGCCCGCCATCGACATGTGCACGGCCGAAAATGCCGAGGCTGTAGCGATTCGTTCCAGCACCTGGGCGGCCAGCTGCGGCAGCACGGCCTGGGTCAGGATGAAATCGATATTGCGCGCGCCGCTGTCGACTTCCGTGCAGCGCGAGGCAATCGCCGCCGTCACCGCATCGTCCCAGGTGAAACGCGCGTGATGATGGGCGCTAAATCGTTCGGCCAGCCTGGCCAGCTTCATGTCGACGATCATGCCGATGCCCTCGTCATCCAACGGGTAGTACGGCACCAGGACCACACGGCCAAGAAAGGCGGGGCTGAACTGGCGCAGCAAGGCCGGCCGCAGCAGTTCAACCAGGGTGCCGGGATCGGGCACGGCGCCATCGGCGCAGGCATGCGTGATCACATCCTGCGCGGCATTCGACGTGAGCAGGATCATGCAGTGCCTGAAATCGATCGGTACGCCCTCGCCATCTTCCATGGTCCCCTTGTCGAACACCTGGAAGAACAGTTCCAGCACGTCCGGATGCGCCTTTTCCATCTCGTCCAGCAGCACCACGCTGTAGGGCCGGCGGCGAACGGCCTCGGTCAATACGCCGCCCTTGCCGTAGCCGACATAGCCGGGTGGCGCGCCCTTCAGGCTGGAGATGGTGTGCGCCTCCTGGAATTCCGACATATTGATCGTGATCATATTGCGCTCGCCGCCATACAGCAGGTCGGCCAGCGCACATGCGGTCTCCGTCTTGCCCACCCCGCTCGGCCCTACCAGCATGAATACGCCGGCCGGCTTGCCCGGATCGTCCAGTTCGGCCCGCAGCGTACGCACGCGGCGCGCGATCGTGTCCAGCGCCTGGTCCTGGCCAACGATGCGCTCGCACAGGCGCTCGTTCAGCTCCAGCACCGTGTGCACTTCGTCGGCCAGCATTTTCCCGACCGGGATGCCGGTCCAGCCGGCGATCACCCCCGCCACCATAGCCGAATCGACGCAGACCGGCACCAGCGGCTCATCGTCGCGGATCGCCTCCAGGCCTTTTTGCAGGCGCTGCAACCGGGCCGCTTGCGCCTGCTGTTCTTCATCGCCGACGCCGCCGGCATCGGTACACGCGGCGATCTCCCGCCTCAACGCGAGGATTTCCGCTACAGCAAGCCGTTCCTCGTTCACTTTGGCCTGCAAGCTTGCGTGGCGGGTTGTCAGGGCTTCCACGGCATTGACCAGTTGTACCGCCTCGGCGGCACCGCCCTCGCCGCGCCCGAGCTGCTGGCGCGCCAGGCGCAAACCTTCCTGCGTCAGCACGATTTCGTGCTCCAGAGCTTCGAGCGCAGGCGGCGTGCCAGCCTGTGCAATGGCCACGCGTGCACAGGCTGTATCGAGCACGCTGATCGCCTTGTCCGGCAACTGGCGGCCCGCGATATAGCGCTGCGACAGGCGCACCGCATCGCGCACCGCCTCGTCCAGGATCTCCACCTGGTGATGCCGCTCAAGCGTGGCGACCATGCCGCGCAACATGCCGATCGCCGCCTCCGGCGCCGGCTCGTCCACCTTCACCACCTGGAAGCGCCGTGCCAGCGCGGGGTCGCGCTCGACATGCTTCTTGTATTCAGCCCAGGTGGTCGCCGCAATGGTGCGCAGTTCGCCGCGCGCCAGGGCCGGCTTGAGAAGATTCGCGGCATCGCCCTGCCCCTCGCTGCCGCCGGCGCCGATCAACTGATGCGCCTCGTCGATGAACAGGATCACTGGCGTGGCCGCAGCGCGCACTTCGGCGATCACCGATTTCAGGCGCTGTTCGAACTCGCCGCGCACGCCGGCCCCGGCCTGCAGTAGGGCCAGGTCCAGCGCGCACACGCGCACGTCGGCCAGGGCGCTCGGCACATTGCCGTCGGCTACACGCTGCGCGAAGCCTTCCACTACCGCCGTCTTGCCCACACCGGCCTCGCCGGTGAGGATGGGATTATTCTGGCGCCGGCGCAGCAGGATGTCGATGATCTGGCGGATTTCCTCGTTGCGGCCCCGCACAGGATCGATGCGGCCGGCGCGCGCAAGCGCTGTCATGTCGACCGTATACTGGTCCAATGCAGGCGTAGTGCCGCCCGGCTGCGCTGCCATTGCGCCCTGCACCGGGCCGGACGAATTAGCCGCCAGCAGCGAAGGCAGTTCGGTTTTCAGGCGTTCGCGCGGAATTTCGAGCAAGGCGGGTGCAGTTTCGATCAGCATGCCGCGCAGGCTATCCAGTTCGAGCATGGCCAGCAAGACCGCCCCGGAACGGATCTGCTGCGCTCCCAGCAGCATCGATCCGGTCAGCCAGGCCTCCCGGAACAAGGCGGCAAAATGCGGCGACAGGGCCGGCGTGCGGCCATTGCCGCGCTTGAAACCGTCCAGGCAATCCTGCACCTGCCGCCGCACGGCATCCGCGCTCACGCCGTAGTGCCGCAGCAGCAGCATCAGGTCCGACGCACCGCCATCGATCAGGCCCACCAGGAAGTGCTCCACTTCGACGTTGAAATGGGTCTGCTGCACACACAATTCGGCGCCGGCATCCATCGCCCGCCGGCACTCGGGGTCAAGGCGCGTCAACAGGCTGCGGATATCGACTTCCATACGTCAGCTCTCCAGTGCAGCCAGCACAAAACGCACCGGCTGGTATTCGCATGCCTGGCGTCCAGCCCTCGCGCGCCCACACAGCCACGCGCTGCGTCCCAGGCGCGGCGCAAGCAGGTTCCCGTGCCGTGCCCCCAGGCGTGACTCCGGCGTTCCCGCCAGCTTCAGCTCCAGGGTTACCGTGACGTCGCGCTGCAGATGCCGCGCCACCAGCCAGGCGAGCAAGCCGCAATGCTCCCCGCCATGCAGCAGTGCCGCAAATCGATGCGGCGCCAATGCGGGGGCGCCCAGGGCGATCCCCGCAGCCTGGTACCAGGCACGCGAACCAAGGCTGGCGCCCGCTCCCAGCCGCTGTGCCATGCGGCCGCCCCCGAGGCCGGCCAGGCGCGCACGATCGCATTGGGCCAGCGGAAGCCAGCCGCCCGCAAATTGCCGCCCTTCGAATTGCACACCGAGCCGGTCGCGCAGAAGCGTCAACAGGGTCGCCAGCGAACGGGGCGCGGCCCCTTGCAAGCCTGCGTGGCGCAGCCAGGCCAGCTCGCCGCCCGGGCCATGGGCTCCTTCCGCCAGGCCCAGGCCCGACAAGGCATCCAGGCTGCGCGGAAGCGGTGCGGGTGCGGTGGTCCCCTGCAGCGGCAGGTGGTGTTTGCAACGGGCGCGGAACCAGAATCCGATCAGGCGCTGGTTGAACATGTCCAGGAAATCCAGGCCCGCAGCATCGCGCGCACGGCGGCGCGCCAGCAGCAGCTCGGTGAACGGCGCCGCCAGCGGCCCCTGCGCCCCGGCCAGGGACAGCACAGGCGTGCGCAAGGTCAGCGGCGGGCCAGGCCGCGCACTGACCGCCAGGCTCGCGATGTCGCTCGGCGCAAAAGCCATGTCGACCTGCGCCGCAAGGCGCAGCGCTTCGTTGGCGCCCAGGCCGCGGCCGACCGGTGCGCGCGCCGGTTCGCTACGCTCCAACAGCTTGATGGCCTGGAACAGGTTGAAGTCCTGCGGCGCGGCGCGCAGTTGTGAGATCAGGTCAGGCATTGCCGCCCCGCCATTGCAGGCCACTGCTTCCATGTTTCCCCGCTGCGCAGCACGGACAGGCGCACAAAGGAATTGGCAGTGGTGTACAGCGCAAAGAAGCGTGCCAGCACGCCCGCCAGGACCAGTGGCGAAGTACCGTCGAAGGCGGCGGCATCGAACTCCAGCGTCACGTCGGTGCCGCGGCAGTGCCCGCGCCACGAATCGCTACCCAGGCGCGCAGTGCCCGGCTGGGCGTGCAGCCGCTTGATGCCCCGCACCTGGAGCTGGTCGCGCGCGCTGCTGCCGGCGAACAGCGACAGCATGTCACGCAACGTAGCCGCACCGTTCGTGCCATCGGCAAGGGAACGGTGGTTCAGGCGTAACAAGGCCACCAGCGCCCACAGCGCATCATTGCCCAGTGCCGGCTGGCGCTGCGCGCTGGGCTGGTAGACCGCGCGCACCACGGTCGAAGCGGCGACGCCTTCGCCCCAGAAGCGCGTGCCGGGAACCACTTGCTCCGCCAACAGGCGATTGGTGCACAGCAGGCTGGCGTAGACCACATGTTCCGCCAGTTCCGCGCGTACATCGCTGCGATCGACAAAACCGAGGTACACGTCACTGCCGCTGATGCTTTTGCGCAGGCTCGCTTCGCGCCGCATCGTCCAGCACACTTCCGCACCGCTGGATGCACTGTCGTCTTCGGCGAACGCACTGGGAATCTCCAGGCCGCGTTCGCCGCGCGGGTCGGCAGCACTGACCGAGACGATCGAATGCACTTCCAGCACCGCATCGCGGCGGCGGTCGGGAATCAGCAGGTACTCATAATGCCGGCGGTCCAGCACGATCGGCTCGCTGGTGACCGGGAACAGGTTCAATGCCGGAACACAGCCCAGCAGCACATTCTCCGGGCGCAGTTGCGACAGGACCGCCGAACTGTGGGTGAACACCAGGCGGATTGAAAAGCCGCCGCCCCGGCCCAGGCGGCCGCGCAGCCCGGACAAGTCAAAGAACTGGAATTTGCGCGGGAACGCGAAGTACTCCTGCAGCAGGCAGTATGCGGGGTGGACATGCGCCGGGCGCGCCAGCATGGCCTGGTCCTCAGCGAAGCCCACGTCCGCCAGGTGGTGCGCAGCCATGCGATGCACACCACCACTGCCGGCCACCTCAATATACTCCAGTGCGCTGATCAGCAACTCGTGCAGCGGCATCGTAGTCAGGAGGTCGCCCGACAAATGGAGGCGCAGCGAATCGAGCTCCAGTTCCGCCACATCGATACCGCCATCGCACTCCAAGTCGAGGCGCACGGTCCGCGGATCTTCCTGCATGATCGCGCTGACCCGCAGCGGCCACAAGGTCGTGTCCCACCCCACCTGGAAGCGGCATTGCTCGCCCGTTTCTGCAGTCGTTGAGAGCATGGCGCCGCGCTTCACCGGCATCCCCGCCGTAACCTTGCCCTCGCTCGGATCGAGCGTCATCTGCATGACGGTCATAGCGGGAACGGGCTGGGTCAGGCTTGGGCACAGGTTGTCGAGCATGGCAGCAGCCACCGTCGGAAAATCGCGCTCGAGCTCACGGTGGACGCGGGCATTCAGGAAGGCGACCGACTGGATCAGGTGCTCGGTATGCGGGTCAGCCGCCTCCTCGCCTGTCAACACCAGCCGGTGCGCGACTTTCGGGTAGCGCGCCGCGAAGTCGGCTGACTGCGTGCGCAGGTAAGCCAGTTCGCGGCGGTAGTATTCGAGCAGGTCATCCTGGGCACGGATCACTGGTTTCTCCCTCGGGCTCATGCTGCGGACTCCAGCGATGCCGCCTGGCCATTCAGGACACAATCGAAATGCAGCCGGCGCTGCTGTCGCCCGAGCGTCACCGCGCCATTGATCCTGATGCGCGCCGAAATGGGCTTGCCCGGCTCAGGCCCCACCTTTACCTCAACTTGCGTCAGGCGCGGCTCGTATAACGCGAGAGCGCGTGCCACCACCTGCTCCCACTGGGCGAGGTCGGCGGCGGACTGGGGCGACAGCCGCAAAGTATCCGGCAGGCCGTAATGCAGGGAACTCGGCCTGTCACCCAGGAATTCTTCGATCGTCAGGCCATTTCGCGAATTGAAAAGCCTGGATAAGTCGGTCAGCACCGACTGCTGCAAACCATCGGCATCGAGCAAACGGCCATTGTCGGCCGCGCCAGGAAGTTCCGTCAGGCGGTCGAACAACGGTGAAACGGAATTCGATGGCATGAGCTTCATGGGAGCACCATTTCAAGGCTACGTCGGCAAAAAGGCTTGAATTGATGTTAGGGTTTTTGCACTCCGTTACACAAGTATCACGCGCGTAACAGCGAAGGCTCGGACGAGCAGCACATCAAACCGGGTCTCAAAGCGGCCAAGCCGTGTGAACCGTCAATCCGTAGCCGTTAGCACGGGTCACCACGACAATCCATATCGTGATGCCGCGGCGACTGACCTGGACCGCAGGATGCAGCCAGTTTCCGTTGTACTGCTGAACCGCCAGGTGATAGGTGGCCGCAGCGGCTTCAATCAAGGCATCAAGTACATCTTGTGCTGTCCATGCGACAGGAAAATAGGTGATATGGTGTCCGGGCACGTTATGCACCGTCACCGCGTTAGGAGGAGCGCCATGCAGCGCAGGATTGTGCATGCCCAAGTGCTGGCCACCGGTATGGTCGCCGTGCAGTATATGGATTATTCTCGGCCCCAGGATATGGTACGGCGCTGGCGCATGGTTATTGTTATTAACGATAGGGATCTGCTGCAAAGGCAACGGCGGGTGAAGCGCGAAGGCCGCTAACGCTTGCTGGAAGTTCAGCGCACTCTGCACCAGGTTGTGCCACCCGACTGTTGGGACCACTGGCGGAGGATGAGCAGTCAGATGGACCAATGCCGCCTGAAAATTGGCGTGCTGCTGCACAATCTGCTGCCAGTTTGCGGTGGGGACGATTGGCGGGGGGTGATTGGTAAGGGCGGCTACCGCGTTCAGGAAATTGGCGTGCTGCTGGGTCATGCTTTGCCAGACCGCCCCTGGCGCTGGCAGCAGTTGTGCACCGATCGCATTCTGCGCAGCTTCAAATCGCTGGCGTTGCGCGGACCTGGCTTGCTGGCCTTGCAGGAGGATCTGCTGCTGGGCCTGCAGCTGGGCGCGCGCCCTTTCGAATCGTTCGCGTTGCGCGCTCTTGGCTTGCTGCCCTTGAAGTAGCTTATTCTGAAAGGCTTCGAGCACAGAACGCGCCGCGCGAAAACGCACCAGCGACGGCCGCAACCTGAGCACAAGATGCGGTACGTCATCGGCAACAGAAGTCAGTCCACCACCAGGCGGTGGATTGGGAGGCGGGCCACCGCCGCCGGCAACACGCGGCCCCTGCGCCATTCGGTGATGGAGGGTGCGCGCCCGGTTCTCAAGCGCGTCGATGTGCGACTGGATTTCGTCAATCCGGTTCAGCAAGGTACAGAGTCCCAGCAACGTGCTTTTTTGCCAGCGCTGAAACACGGCGAACATTGCGGCAAGCAGCAGCATTCTTTGGGCCGCAATAGTTTGCAATTCCCGTGCCTGCGCCTCATCGGGACCTGCATGAATCACTTGTGTCTGCGGCGGCTGCGGCGGCTCTGGCGGCTGCGGAATTTGCAGTTGCTGTTGCTGTAGTTGCCGCTGCCGCCGCCGTTCCCTTTCTCGCTCCTCTCGTTCGCGGGCCAGGGCGGCCATTGAGTTCGGAGGCGGAACGCCCTGGTTCCCCGGTCCAAGCATTTGCCCAGGACCGTTGAAGTGCTGAACAGGAACTACCTGCTGGGGCGCAACGCCAAAGCCATGAATATTGCCGGTAATTTGTACTACTTGCAGCGGAGGTGCTTGATTTTGATTGCCGCCCCCATTGGCAGTGACAGTCACTGTGGTCCCGGTCACGGAAGTACGCGGGCCTGTAAGTCTCCTCGTCATGAAGTATTCTCCCTGCAAGCATAGAACCGCGTTTGAAATCCGCTCACCGAAGCACACAGGACCGGCGGCTCATGGTCGGCCTGGAGCCGTCATCATCGAAAAAATCAAACCGGCGCGAACTCCCGCCGCGCCGGCCGAAAAACTTGCACAATCAATCCGCTTTCATCGTCTCCAGGTTCCAGTTCCAGGTCCCGGTCCCCTTGGCCGTCGAATCGGTCTTCTGCTGCGTGAAGTCGGCCTTGATCTTGGTGAAATTGATCGAGAACGAGTCGTTCGGAATGCCGCCACCGCCACTGCAGCTCATTTGCGAAACCATGGCGTTATCCATCACGTAGGTCATGAAGTTCATGTAAGCGCCATTTTCAACACGGCCGATGTTCAGCTTGGCTGGTCCGATCTTGGTGCCTTTCACGCAGGCCTTGAACAACTCGGTGGTCGCCAGGTCGGAAGACTTTGAGAAGGACATTTCCGACAGCACCGCGCGGCCCAGCGTGCGCTCCGTATTGCCGGCATCGCTGCCCATTGGCAGGTAGGCATTGTGCGAGAACGAGTTGACGATGATCTTGTCTGCAAAGCCGGTGATCGTGCAGTTGCCTTTGATGTCTGCACCCAGGTCGAGAATCAGTACGTCTGACATAGCAAGCTCCGTAAAGTGAAGGCGGCGGCAGCTGCTCGCGCGTGCCGCGCGCGGGATGGATGATCAATCAGGCCGCTGCCGCAGGCAGTTGTGCCACCAGGCGAATCGAGGTGGTCAGCTCTTCCATCTGGAAGTGCGGCCGCAGGAATACGGTGGCGGAATAGGCCCCCGGCTTGCCTGGCACCTCGGTGACGTCGATGCGGCCTTCCGATAGCGGGAAGCGCGCTTTCTCTCCCTGCGATGCGTTAGGGCTTAGCAGCACATAATCGCTCAGCCAGTTGTTGAGGAAGTTCTCCACGCTGTCGCGGGTCTGGAAGCTGCCGATCTTATCGCGCATGATCACCTTGATGTAATGGGCGAAGCGCGAGGCGGCCAGCACGTATGGCAGGCGCGAAGACAAGGCGGCATTGGCGTTGGCCTCATCCTTGTTGTACAGCTTCGGCTTGTTGACCGTCTGCCCGCCGAAGAAGGCAGCCATGTCCGAACCCTTCGAGTTGACCACGGCGATGAAGCCAAGGTCGTTCAGCTCCTTCTCGCGGCGGTCGGTGATCGACACCTCGGTCGGGCATTTCAGCGCGATGTCGCCTTCGTCAGTCTTGAACGTGTGTGCTGTCAGTCCGGTGATCTTGCCGCCGCCTTCCACGCCGCGGATTGCCGTGGTCCAGCTATGCTTGGCAAAGGCATCGGTGATGCGCAGGCCAAGCTGGTAGGCCGAATTCGCCCACAGGTATTTGCTGTGGTCCTTGCCGTCCACGTCCTCTTCGAACGCGAACTGCTCGACTGGGTTGGTCTTGGCGCCGTAAGGCAGGCGCGCTGCGTAGCGCGGCAGCACCAGGCCGATATAGCGCGAATCTTCCGAGTCGCGGAAGCCGCGCCATGACACCAGTTCATCGCTTTCGAAGATCTTGGACATATCGCGCGGTACGCCCAGCTCGGTGAAAGAGCCCATGTCGAACAGCGACGGCGCTGCAGCAGCAATGAACGGAGCGTGCGCGGCGGCGGCCACTTTCGACAACCGCTCCAGCAGCGCAATGTCTTGCGGGTGGCGGCCGAAGTAATAATCGCCGATGAACAGCGAGTACGGATTGCCGCCAAAGGTGCCATATTCTTCTTCGTAGACTTTTTTGAAGAGCACGCTCATGTCGTGATCGACCGCGCCTTCCAGGTCTTTCAACAACTCTTTTTTCGATACATTGAGCAGGCGTAGCTTGAGCATCGTGCCGGTCTCGGTGCCGAACACCATGTCGTGCAGCCCGCGCCACGACGCTTCCAGGGCCTGGAAACGCTCGTCGTGCAGGATGGCATTGACCTGGTCGCTCAGTATCTTGTCGATCTGCGCGACCCGCTCGTTGATCATGGCAACCACGCCGACGTCGGGCGCCTTCTTCATCCCTTCGTCCAGCACCTGGGTGGCGAACTGCCCAAGGAGCTGGCGTGCGTATTGGCTTTGCGATGGCTCGACTGCCATTTTGCCTTCTTGGACGATGCGATCCAACAGGCTCAATTCCTGGTTGGTCGTGCTGGCACCGGCCTGGACTTCCTCTTGATTACTGGCCATTTTGGACTCTCTCTGAATAGTGGAGAAGACAGCGCGTAGGCGCCATCAGGACTGGACTTCCTCGGCTTTCTCTTCTGCGGCCTCGCCGCCGGCCTCGGCCCCGCTTTCAGCCTTCAGCGTCTTCAGTTCTTCGGTGTTTTCGACGATCTTCTCGAGCAGCGTGTCGAGTTCGTCGTTGCCATCAAGCTTTCCGAGCAGGTCGCGCAATTGCTGGCGCACCACCAGCAGCTTTGCCAGGCGCGGCACCTGCTGTGCGACGGACTCCGGATGGAAATGATCGATCTCGCTGAACTTCAACTCGATCTTCAGGTTGCCGTCTTTCTTGTAGGTGTCCGGCACCGACAGGTCAAGGCGCGGCGCAATCTTGGCCATCACTTCCTTGAAGTTGTCGCGGTCGATCTCCACCAGGCGGCGCTGTTTCAGCTTGGGCAGCGGCACCAGGGGCTGGCCCGACAAGTCGGCCAGCAGGCCCACCACCAAAGGCAGTTCCTTCTTCTCGACGGCGCCCCCGACTTCTACATCGTAGGTAATTTGTACGCGTGGGGGACGGTTCCGTCCCACCCATTTTTGCAAGCTGTCTGACATCACGCCCTCACTGGAAATGTTATATGGGACAGACCGGGTGTTTCGGTTTTGAGATTAGGACTGCAGCTGCGCGTAACACAAGTATCAGCGCCGTATCAAGCGATATCGCTCCAATTCTGCGTCGCAACTTTTCGCGGCAATCGTGTTAGCATGCGGCTTCGTCCCTCCAGCGCCCGTCCGACATGCCCGACACGAATGCCGCAGCAGCAGGATTGAAAGGAACACGGAGTCCCTTCCGCTTTGGTGCGTGGCTGGTCGATCCCTCCACCAATTCGATCGAGGGCGTGCCAGGCAAGCGCCAGATGGAGCCGCGCACAATGGATGTGTTACTAGCTTTGTGCAATGCGCGTGGGACGGTGGTCAGCGCCGAGGAATTGCTGCAGCAATGCTGGGGCAATATCGTCAACAGCGACAGTTCGCTGCACAAAAATGTCGCGCAGCTGCGCCGCCTGCTCGGCGACGACGCGAAGTCACCTGAATACATCGAGACCATCCGCATGCGCGGCTATCGCGCGATTGCCCCAGTCGACTTTGCATCGGTTGGCACCAGGAACTGGCAAGCAGGCTCCCCATTCCGCGGCTTGATGGCTTTCGACGAAGCGCATGCGGAAGTATTCTTTGGCCGTGATGAAGCCATCCGGAACCTGGTCGAGACAGTGACCGAACAGGCGAGACACGGATTCGCCTTGACGATGGTGCTGGGCCCTAGCGGCGTTGGCAAGACGTCGCTGATCCAGGCCGGGCTGCTTCCCGCCTTATCCGGCATCGCCCCAGGCGGGGAGCTTGCCCTGCTGGCCGCCACCGCCTTCGACCTGGTGGAACTGGGCGAGCAAACCCTCTTCACCGGTTTGGCGGGTGCACTGCTTGACCTGCAATGGGGCGAGGCTTGCGCCTTTCCGGGCGAGAACGCAATTTCCCTGGGTATGCGCCTGCAGCAATCCTGCGATTCCGTGATTGCAGCAATGGAGGCGGCACTTGATGCCCATCTCCCAGTCCGGAACGGCCTTCGCTTCGCCATTTTCATTGACCGCTTTGAAGCCTTTTTCAACGAAGGCCGCATCACTGAACCCGAACGCCGCGCCTTCCTTCAAGTGCTGGAGCATTTCGCGCGGAGCCGCGCCGTACTGCTGGTCATCGCCTGCCGGAACGACTTCTACCCGAGCATTGCGAAGTACCCGCTGCTTACCGAAGGCAAGCGCCACGGAGGGCACTTCGACCTGGATGTTCCCGGCTTCAGCGATATTGCCCAGATCATTCGCCGACCCGCTGCCGCAGCCAAGCTGACTTTCGGCATCGATCCGGTAACCAATGCCAGCCTGGATGATGTGCTTTGCGAGGGCGCCACCAACAGCCCGGACGCCCTGCCTCTTTTACAGTACTGCTTGCAGGAGCTGTACCGGCTGCGCACGGAACAGGGTGTGCTCAGCTTCGAAGCCTTCCACGAATTAGGCGACCTGGAAGGAGCAATCGGCCAGCGTGCCGAACAAGTTGTACTCGAGTTGAACGATGCCCAGCGCGCCGCCATCCCCCACATCATGTCGCTCCTGATCGTTCTATCACTGGACGGCGACACAGCCACCAGCCAGCGCGCGTCCTGGTCGGCGCTGCGCGGCTCTGCAGCCCACGAAGCAGTCCAGGCCCTGGTTGAAGCGCGCCTGTTCGTCAGTGACCTGGCTGATGGCAACCCGGTATTCGGCATCGCGCACGATGCCATCCTGCGCCGCTGGCCTCGCATGACAGACTGGATCGCAGCGCACCGCGTCGCGCTGCGCACACGCAGCCGGCTGGCGCAGCAGGCCATGCGCTGGCGCGACGAGGGACGTCCAGCCGACCTGTTGCTCCCGCATGGAAAGCTGCTGGACGAGGCCTGCGAACTGCAGCATGCGGGCGTGCTGACGCTGTCGGAAAATGAGGCCGAGCTGATTCGCACTTCGCGCCAGCGCGCACGCCAGCGTGAACGGCTGCGCATGCTTGCATTGTCGGCCATCGTCGCGCTGGCGATCCTGGCCATAGGCCTGGGCCTGAGCGCAATTGCTGCCAAGCGCTCGGCCGAAATGCGCCGCAACGAAGCTGAGGGCCTGATGGACTTCATGCTGGGCGACTTCGCCGAAAAGCTGCGTCCACTGGGACGTTTGGACCTGCTTGAAAGCGTCAGCGGCAAGGCAATGCAGTACCTGCGCGGATCTGGCGATGAAGAGCTGAGTGCCAATGCCCTCACCTTGCGGGCCAAGGGCCTGCAGGTCATCGGAGAGGCGGCCCGCTCGCGCGGCGACTCCAAGGTGGCCATCGATGCGCTCAATCAGGCCAATGCGATCCTGACCCGCCAGCACGAGGCGGCGCCCAGGGATATCCAGGTACTCAAAAGCCTCGGGGCCAACGCCTACTGGGTCGGCCAGATGCACAAGGACCACAACGACTGGGAGGCTGCGGGCGCAGCCTGGCGCGACTACCTTGCTTACTCCGACATGCTGCACCAGATCGAGCCGGACAATACCGAATGGCTGGTGGAGCAATCGTACGCGCACAATAACCTGGGCAGCCTGGCTTTCCAGCGCGGCAAGCCCGAACAGGCTGCGCCGGAATTCATGCAATCGATCGAACTGAAGCAGCGCGCCCTCGCCATCAAGCCAGATGCACACACGATTGCAGCAGAACTGGCGACCAGCTATTCATGGCTCGCGTCAGCGAAGGAATCGCTTGGTGCGCTACAAGCGGCTCGCCAGCTATATGAGCAGGAAATGCAATTGATCTCGGACTTGCGGGTCCGCTTTCCAAACGAATCCATGTGGGTCCACCGCCATGCGCTGGCCCTGCAGCATCGTGCAAAACTCGACCTGGCCCTGGGGATGGATGCCACCGCGCTGCGCGGGTACCGTGAGGCAGAGCGGCTTTACGCCCAGGTTATCGAACAGGATCCGGACAATCGGGCCTGGCAGGCCGAGCTCGCGAGCCTGGAGATTGAGCGCTTGCGCATCATGGCGCGCCAGTCGCCGGCACCGGACGTCTTGCCAGGAATGCGTGAAGCTCATCAGCGCCTTCAAGCCATGCTTTCCTTCGATCCAAGAAACGCGGCCTGGAAGCTTCGCGAGGGCGACGCACATGCGCGCATGGCTGCAGCCTTGCTTGCCATCGGCAAGGTGCAGGCCGCTGCAGAAGAAGTAAAGCAGGCCGTTGCCAGCCTGGAGCCGCTCCATGCAAACAATCCGTCCAACTTGAGCAGCAAGCTGGCATTGATCGATTCCCTGCAGTTGCAGCTCCTTATCGAGCAGCACCTGAATAATTCCGCCGCATCAGCCGCGGGCTGCAAGCGCATCCATAGCTTGATCGAAGGCGAAGGCGCCACTTCGCAGAACTACCAGATTCTTGACCCCTGGGTGCGGGTCAACTCTTGCCTGCAGAACCAAGACGAATTTTTGAAAGGAGTACAGCGACTTAAACAGATCGGCTACCGCGATAGTTCCTACCTCCAGTTTATTTCCAACCATTAGAAAGGAATGACATGCCAGCATTTGAAAATCCAGTAGTCCAGCGCCACGTCATCGTCAGCATCCTTGGCATCGATAACAACGCGGACGCGACTTACACTTACACGGCACCTATCACCGGCGAAGTATTCATCCGGTCTGAAGAATGCAGGCTCCAGATCAATCGCCCTACCGTATGCCTGTTCCTGCTGGATGCGGACGCATCGGCCAATGGCTGGACTATCAGCCACATCTCCGGCAAGCCGGATGGTGTCAAACCTTTGCCATCCGAGAAAGGCCCATATAGCCTGTCGCTTGCCACCTATAACGATCACAGCAACCATACGGAGACCTTCAACTACTACATTCACTTCTTTAACACGGTGACGGAGGCCAGGTTCAAAGAAGACCCTCAGGAACAGAATATCCCGCCAAGGTAAGCACTGAGATAGCGCTGCAGCCCTTCGCAGATCGCCCCGGCAAGCTCTTCCTGCAAGGAGATACAGAGTTTGCCGCGGCTATCGAATTGCGAGAGCCAGGCGATATTGCCCGCCCCCGGCTCCACCAGCCGGATCGAGGCACGGACATGGTCATCTTCAATCCGCACGCTGCCCTCCAGCCTTGGTGCCGAATTGTCGTCGCTGGTTTCGCTGAGCTGCACACCTTTTCCAAACGTTGCAAATAGCCTCGAACCCAATTCGGCATCCAGTCCGCTCACGAACATGCTGCAGTCGCTGGCGCAGGTCAGGTTGCGCAATGGGGCCAACTGGATTCGCTTGTAGCGCAGTGGCTTCGGCGTGCCGCCGGCGTGAACAATCATGGGAACATAGCTACCCATCGGGATTTCGATGCGGACTCCTGGCGCACGTTCCAGGCCAGCATAGTATGTAGCAAGCCGCGTCCGCAGGCGTCCGATCTGGACCCGGACCTGTGGGTCGAGTGCCGTATCGTACGTGCTCGCATCTCGCCCAAACAGGTCCAAACCGATCGCATATTCGTTGATCTCGTGTTCTTGCCCGCTGATTTTCTTTTCAAGCAGGAAGCTCAAAAGGCGGCACATGCGTGGCGCCTTGGCGAATGTTGCGCTGGCCAGCAAGGCATCGACCTCGCGCCATAGTTCGTCGTTCGGCAATGAGGTTCCATTGTCATCCAGCGGCTGCATCAATCGTACGTTCATTTCCGTTTCCAGTTAGAAGTGATCGAAATGCACTTGCGGCGTGCTGCAGCTACTCTAGTTTCGCGCCCGGCTTCTTGCCTTACGACGATCTTACGGCTGAAAATTGTTGCGTTATCTGCCTTTCACGAATGATTTGACAAAGATCAAAGCAAACCGGCTCAGCGCGCGATGCTGGCTACTTCCGCATCGCTTAATGCCGAACCATAAATCCGCAGGTCATCCATTGAACCTTTATATGGCGCATCCCACCAGTTGACGCCCAGCGCAAATACGCCGTTGGTCGTGGTGAAGACGTTCGGGAAGTTCAGGCCACTAAAGCGCTTCGCGCCGTTGACGTACACATTGACCGCACCGTTCTTCACCGTGAAAGCTACGTGGGACCACTGTCCGGCTGGGATGTTCATGCCCAGGCCAGCGTCATACCATGCCGTGCCCGACCACAGCATGCTCGCGCCACCGACAAAATCGTGGCCCTTCGGCAGGAAACTGATCCACGAGTCGCCCGAGCGGGCACCAAAGAAGGTAGTCGAGAACGCGGTCAGCTGGGAGGGCTTCAACCACAGCGCCACAGTGTAGGTGTTGCCAGATATGAGGCCATCCGGCAGGCGCACGCCGGTCGCACCATTGAAGACGGCGGCGTTCCCTTTCATGCCAGCTTCATACGCTATGCTGCCGCCTGCGACCTCAATCCTGCTGCCGACGACCGAGCCGGCGCCAAAGGCCCCGGTCGCGTCGCCCAGGTTGCCATCAAACGTGTAGTGGGCAATCATGCCACCCAGTTTGCGCACCGTGACAACGAAGGTCTTGACGGCCTTGGCATATCCCTTAGTGATAGTCGCCGTCAGCGTAACGGTCACGTCGTTGGCAGGACTGGTGACCTGCCCGCTATTGCTCAACACTGCGGGATTGGATGATACCCACGAAATCACTGAGTCCCGCGCTGCACTCGTCGGCAGCACGATATCGCCCGTCACCGCATTGGTATTGCCCAGGCTAAGCTCACTGTAGACGGCCTGCACTACCTGCATGTCGCTGCGTTGTGGCAAGCGGCTGCCCATGATCGACACGCCATCGCGCGAGGTAGCGCTGAAGGTGACCACGTAGCTTCCGGAGGTTTCATCCCATTGTTGCAGGAACACGCCTTTGAACGGCGCCGAGCCGGCCAGGTAGATTTCAGCCTGGTTGCCGCCCACCAGCGCCCAGTTGCCTGCTGCCGCCCCACTGACTGTGCCATTTGCATGAAGCGTGAGCAGTTTCGACTTCTTGATGGTGGCAGAAATGTCCTTTCCATGATTGACGAACATATAGTCGCCAAAGACAAACCCGCGCGGAATCGCAGCCAGGGTTTCATTCGTGTTGCGGTACGGTGCTACCACCGGCCACCCATCGGCATTCATGAACATCTGGTGCACACGGATCTCGTGCTGCTCGCCACGCCCGGGGAAGCGGCTGTGGAAAATCAGGAAGTGCTTGCGGGTCGCTGCGTCGTAATAGGCGGAGTTGTGGCCAGCCGACACATAGCCAGCGCCGATCCCCCTTCCCGCCTCGCCGATTTTGCGCTCGAACAGGAAATTGCCCATGATTTTTACGCCATACGGGGCAATCGAGGCATCGTCGAATAGTGGCTTCGCCGGGTCCGCCTTGACGTCCGCCATATTCACGCCCTGGGCATCGAGGTAGGGACCGTCCGGCGACGTGGAGCGCGCCACGCGCATGTTGTAGCCGCCTGCCGCATCCAGCCCGCCAAATGAAGTGAACAGGTAGTAATACTGCGTGGCTGGGCTGTACATGACATACGCCCCTTCAATGCGGCTGTGATTGCCGCCCATCAGGCGCTTGCCATAACCCTGTCCCGGCAAAGGCATGCCGGTGGCCGGGTTCATTTGCATCACAAAAATGCCGCCGGAGTACGAACCGTAGACCATCCACAGCCGCCCGCCGTTATCGAAGAATACGTTCGGGTCGACCGTGTTCGGGTGTTTGAGCGCGTCGTAAATGCTGCCGTCGTAACTGGCCTCTCCCCACATGCCCGATTTCAGGATGATGCCCTTGTTGACATAGGGGCCTTCGATCTTGTCGGCGACTGCAATGCCAAGCGCCGAACGCGGCGAATCACCCTTGCAGGCGTTGTAATACATGTAGTACCTGCCGTCGGCCAGGCGGATCACGTCTGGCGCCCACAGCGTATTCGTTTGCGCCCAGCTGAAAGTCTCGGCCAGTTCGGTATAGACATTGCTGGCGCCATTCAGGAACAGCTTGTTGGTGGCGCTGACGGAACTGGTAATTTGCGTCCAGTTCATCAAATCGGTGGACTTGGCCGATGCAAGGTGGGAGCCGAACACATAGTAGGTGCCGCCGGTCCTGATTATGGCCGGATCGTGCACCGAGGCGTTCTGGAAGGTCACCGGCGCGTAGGGCGCTTCGGACGAGGCATTCAGGGAAAGCATTGAAGAGGCCAGTACAGCAGCAGCCCCCCATCGCAAAAAGGGTTTGGTCACATTCGTCTCCAGTTATGTTTTTACGCAAGTTAGCGCGCCGGATTTGGAGTGTCCAATGACCTTTTCCGCGTTTCCGATAGCGAAACGGACATGTCATCAAACTGTAACCATAGTTCGCTATGATCCGACATTTTGCATGAGCAACCGAACCTACAACGTGCTGTTCCTCAGCACACAAAACAGTGCCCGCAGCATCATGGCCGAGGCAATGTTGAATGCCGTTGGCGGACGCCGTTTCCGGGCTTTCAGTGCTGGCAGCCACCCAGCCGGCAAATTGAATCTTTTCGCCGTCGAACAGATACGGGCCCTTGACGAAAGCCTGACTGGCTTGCGCAGCAAATCCTGGGATGAATTCTCGGCACCGGGAGCACCGGAGATGGATTTCGTCATCACCGTGTGTGATGCAGCTTCCGGCGAGCCATGTCCAAACTGGCCCGGACAACCCGCGACAGCGAACTGGAACTTCCGCGACCCTGCCGCCGTGCATGGATCGGTCGAGGATATCCGGCATGAGTTCTTCACGGTGTGCCGCGAAATCAAGACGCGGCTGGAAATCTTCCGCAACCTGCCTGAAGAGGCGCTTGACAAAATGGCATTGCAACGCAAAATAGCGAGGATTGCTGGCGTCCAGCTATAACCCTCGTCCAAGACCTCAACGCATGCTCATTCAATTACGCACCCTCGCCGCCTCCATCGCCCTGTTCTCCCTGGGAGCAGCCAACGCAAGCGGTCTCGAATTCCGTTTCAACGACACGCCTGCCCGCCTTTACAGCGCCGCAGTGCAAAAGGGAGAGATCGACGCCGCAGCAGGCGAAGCAATTCGCGGCCTGCCCGAAACGGCGGCGATGGTGCGCAAAATGCGGCTGAAAGATGCCGATGCCTTTATCGACTACCTGCGCGGCCTTGCACGCGACAGCAAGAAAGTCGAGCTGGCAACCCAGGTGCAGGCGGAATTCGGGCAGGCGACCGGCAGCAAATTTGCTCAGGCGGCCACTGAAATCACGCGCCAGCTGAAGGCTTATGTGCCCCCTGAATTCTCCGCCAACCTCACCGTGCACTTCATCTTCGGCGGCAACGCAATGGGCTTCGCCTTCGATGATATGCACGACGATGTCTACGTCGACTTGTCACGCTTCACCCAAGCGACCGCGGAGGAGTTGGCCGAAGTGGTATCGCATGAGCTATTCCATGCAGTACAGTCGCATGTGATGACGGCCCCTCCGCGTCCGCCCGCAGGCATGGCGCAATCGGCAACCGGCAAGATCTGGATGAACCGTTTGCTGTATGACCTGGTGCAGGAAGGAACGGCCGAAATATTCTCGCATCCGATCGCCGACCGCCCTGCCACCCCATTCTCGACGCGCGGCAAGGAACGCATTGCGCGCAACCTCGCCCGCATCAAGAACATCGCGGCCTTGATGGAAACCAGCAGCCTGCGCCTGCTCCTGGCTCCGCCGCGCGATGAAGATCATTACGACCGCATTTACGGCATGCTTTTCTATGGCGATTTCAACGACCTGGGCTACGACATGGGCTGGCTCATGGCTAATGCCATCGAGCGCAAGGACGGCAAGCAAGCGATCTTCCGCTTGCTGCAGGGTCCTCCAAAGCAGTTCGTCCTGCGCTACCAGCAAATCGCGGAAAGCGACCCAACCCTGTTCCGCTTCAACGAAGACTTCCTCAGCGCAGTGCGGGCTTTGTAGACGCGGGATTATTATTTTCGGAACTCCATCCGTCCGGCCAGGCCGGTGCCGCACTTCCGACTGCGGCGTTCCAACCCTTGATGGCTTCCAGATGGTGTATGCTGCCGGCATGACTCAAGACACCGATATCCAGCTCAGCGGCCCTTTCAAGGCAGTGGACGGCAATGGCCGTACCGTCGACATCAAATCCATCCGCATCTTCGACGAAGGCTACGGCGTGGTCGACCTTTATGTCGACCTGGCCGCCCCGGCGACTGACGGCCTGCACAAGGATCGCAAACTGATCAGCGAAATTGGCGCGCACCTGCGCACCCTTGGCTACCACGGCCCTGACTTGAAACCGGGTGATCCGGTGCTCCAGGAAAAGCGCCTGCTCGTACTCGACACGCCGGACGAATTCCTGCCCTTCGCCGTCCGCAAAGGCTTCCGCGACCTGAGTTCGGAATTCGACGAATAGCAAGCCTGCTGCTTACTCCCAGGCTCGTGCCTGCGAACGGTAGGCTGTCCATGTAAAGCCAAAGCCCAGCGACAATCCATGGTTCTTGCGGAACAGCGGGCTGTCGCGGTTAGCCGCATGCGTGTAATTGTCGTAGCGGGCAAAGCCGAACACACGCCAGTCCGGGCCAACTGTATGCGAGAGGCTCATGCCCAATCGCGTCATCATCAGGCCGCCCTCGGCCTGATAGACTGGACGCGTGGCGTTTGCATACTGCGGCGCGACCTCATAAAAATACTGGTTCAGGCGCGCATTGCCAAACACCGCGCCAACATTCGCATCGGCCTGCCATTTCTGGTTGCTGCCACTGGTTTCGAACACGAGACGCGGTTCAAACACCAGGCCCTGGCGCCGGAAGCCGTTGCCCAATTCAAGCGGCACCCGCAACGGCAGCTCAAGCTTCACACGGTTGGGAGCCGACGGCTCCGTCAGCAACACCTTCAGGCGCGGGCCAAATTCCAGCAGCGAGTTCAGGTCCGGCATACCGGCACGCGCTGCCACGTCGTCCGAACGGGCCGGCAGCGACATCTGGAATCCCAGGTCCAGGTCCACGCGCTCGGTGTCGAACAGGCGCGCGCTCACCCCGGAACGATCGGCACGCAACACTTTGCCGCGATAAATCAGCATCGGCAGCAGCAGCCCGCGTGTGGACCGGTCGGCAGATCCCGGGTAGGCCGGCGTCGAAGCGGCGCCACCAAAGAGTCCGACCTCCCATAAAGGCAGATCCGGGGCCGGCGTCGGCTCCGCACTGGCCGGCAAGGCCAGTGCCAACATGGCGATGCCAGCCCACATTCGCTGCTTCATACTCAATACTCCAGTGTTAGTCGGTCAAAAATGGCGGTGATGATACCATGCCGTAATTGATTTTTTCATAAGAACGAATGCCATGAAGCCCTCTGCCCTCCTGCCCGTCCTGCTCCTGCTAACTGCGTGCGACAGGGAGGCTGCGACGTCGCAAAAGCATTCCCCAGCATCCCTCTCCAAGGGCAATGCCATGCACTGTATTGCAGGCGATTTCAAACTGGATGGCAGCGGCGAGCCGGAAGTGGGGATCGGTAGTTTCGGCATCCAGGGCGATACCATCACAGGTTTTGGACTTAGCCTGACCGTCGAGCGCGGGGACAAGGTGTACGAGGTCTCCAGCTCGCTGATGTCTATGCCGATGCAAAGTGGTACCTATCACTTTCCCTCACTGGCGGAGCCAGGCATGACCCTGGCTTCGTACAAGATCAGGAACAAGGACCGCGATCTTCTCAGGGACTTCAACGGTGGTACCTATAGCCAGCAGTTCTCGGCTGTCGAGAACGACCCTGAGGCGAAACTCAAAATCCAGGTGAACAAGATGCTTGTCTCGGACGCGCCGCAGCCAGGAGTCAAACGTATCCACGCCGTCGGCCAGTTCGAGTTCAACGCGGCAGCCCTGCCGGCATCCGAACCAAGCGACGCCTGCGTCCGCGACGGCATTGCACGTTCTATCCGCGGCGCCAGTTCCGGCAAGCGCCAACTGCCGCTCTTTGACGCAGCGGTGTGCGGCGCTGAAAAGAAGCACATTCAATGTGATTTCGATGTCGTAGTTGACCTTGCCAAGCTCCAGTGAACCGCGCCAGACCTTGCTGATCATGTAACGCTAGTTTCGATGTTATAATGAAACGTTTGTTACTTGTTAGAAACATGATTATGCGTAGAAGTACGTTCGCAAACCTGGTGGCGGCCTCCGCCATCGTTACATTGCTCAGCGGCTGCTGGCTGTCGATGCCGAAAATCCCTAACCGCGTAGCGCAACCGCGCGCCAGCGGCGTGCAGGCTGGCACCACGGCCGTTACCGTCAGCATCACCGCCAACACCGACCAGGTCAGCGGTCTTGGCAAGATTTCCCTTACCAAGGTAGTTCCTCGCGAAGAGGAGAAGGCCTTCGTCTCGAACACTTACACGCTCGCGCAAGTTTCCAGAGACATGGCCCATGACACCACATTGTTTATCGGCAGCCTTCCACCGGGCCAGTACTACTTCGACCGCCTGATCGACGGCGGCAACGCCAACCGCTACGTCCAGATGGGCGGCGGCCTTGGCAGTTTCACTGTCGAAGAAGGCAAACCGCTCGACCTCGGCCGCCTGATTGTCACCCCACTGTACGAAGATCGTGTAGCAATTGGCCGCAGCGCGCGCGTGCGCGACAACCGCACGCTGATTGAGCGCTACTCCCCCGACCACCTGAAGCTCTTTGCTGCCGAAACTACAGTCACCTGGAAGGACCTGCGCAGGACTGGGGACCGTGTCGAGGAAATGGCATTGGAGCGTCCAACCAGCGCCGGAAGCCTGACCGAACTGCCAGATGGCAGCGTCGCCGCAGCCACCCGCATGGGTACAGTCCTGTTGCGTAATCCTGCTGGCATTTGGCGCAGACTGGGCAGCGACCAGATCGAGTCGCTGAACAGCGTACAGCCAGTCCAGATGCCGGACGCCGACTTCCTGGCCCTCGGCGAGTTCGGCACCCTGCTGCGCCACGTGCCGGGACAGGACAAGCTGGTGTCGGTCAACACCGGCAATCTGCCGTACGGCAACCTGATCGCGCTGGCCGGCAATGTGAACGCAGGCTGGTACATCGCCGTGCGGCGCAAAGGCGAAATCACCGTTTACCACTCGGCCAAGCTGGAAGGCGGCGACTGGAGCAAGATGTTCAGTGAAGGCGTCCACGGCTCCGCGTTTGGCCCCGGCTCCTGGTTCTGGATGCGTGACATGGGCACCGGCTTCGCCTATGCAACGTCCGAAGGCTCAGTGCACCTCTATGACTACGCAACCAGCCAATGGACGAAACGGGCGACGCCTAAGGCAGGCCGGGTGGACCATTTCCGCATCAGCGGCAATGGCATGTGGAGCGCAGTCACCGGGGGTCGCGGCCTGATGACCTACGGCTCGAAAGACTCCTATATCTCGCTGGACCAGGGAAAGACCTGGAACCAGATGGAGGTTTCCAGTACTGCCAGCTCGATCCCCTTCATGCAGCGAACCGACGGCGCACTGCTTCGTTTTGACGGCAGCGCGTGGCGCAAACTCAAGCTGCAATCGAGCACCGACATGGGCAAGACCTGGACCACGTTGAGCGACGAACTGCAATCGCGTGACCTGGTCACCCTCAAATCCGGAGAAATCCTGGGCCTGGTCTGGAACGAACGCTTGCCGGCACGCTTCGAGGTATCAAAGGACGGCGGCAAGACCTGGACTGACGAATTCGTCGAGTAAGGCTCCAATTCGCCGGTAACAATTGCTTACCGGCGAAACATTTTCTGCGTCACCGTGTTTGCTTTCCCAGCCGTTTTGCAAACAAGCGCCAACGATGGCGATTTCAGGAGCAAAGAAAATGGAACACAGCCCACGCACCAAGATTCATCCAATGATTGTAGCCGCAGCCGCTTCGGTTGCACTTGTAAGCCTGGTTGGCGCCGCATCAATTGCAGGATTGCTGCCAAACTCGCATGCGACCGCAATGCCCAGCGCAGCCACAGCGCCCGTAGCAATGGCTGCAGCACCTGCGCCCGCAGTGGCCCCAGCGCCTGAACCGGAAGTGCGCAAAGTTGTGGAACATAAGACTGTGGTCCACCGGACCTACGCTCCAAGCCCACGCGTTGCAGCGGCCGAGCCGCAAATGGCCTCGCCATCGGCAGTCCCTGCTCAGGCCCCGGCACCCGCACCGGTGCCACAGAATAGCGCACTGGGCATCGGCATCGGTGCAGTGGTAGGTGGCTTGATCGGTAACCAGGTTGGCGGCGGCAACGGCCGCAAGCTGGCCACCATCGCCGGCGCTATCGGCGGCGGCTATGTCGGCAACGAAATCGCCAAGCGCAACCAGCAGCAACCGCAACCGCAACAGTAACAGTGCTCCGCTGCTTGCCGAAGTTCGTACAGGCAGTCTTCGGCAAGCCAGCCCGGCTCAAATATGCAGCGCGTGTCCCAAAGCGCGCAGCGCAGCCTCCTGGATCGCCTCACCCAGAGTGGGATGGGCATGGATCGTTCCTGCCACATCTTCCAGCGTTGCCCCCATCTCGATCGACTGGGCAAATGCGGCAGACAGCTCGGACACGGCCTTGCCAACCGCCTGCCAGCCGACGACCAGGTGATTATCCCTGCGCGCCACTACCCGCACGAACCCGTCTTTCGATTCGAGCGACATGGCGCGCCCATTGGCGGCAAACGGGAACAAGGCTTCGATGCAATCCATTCCCTGCGCCCGTGCCTGCTGGGGAGTGGCTCCCACCACCACCACTTCCGGATCGGTAAAACACACCGCCGCAATCGCCGCCGGGCTGAAATGGCGCCGCTTGCCGCTGATGATCTCGGCCACCATCTCCCCTTGCGCCATGGCGCGATGCGCCAGCATCGGTTCGCCGGTCACGTCGCCAATGGCCCACACATCGCGCATCGAAGTGCGGCACTGGTCGTCCACCTTGATGAAGTGGCCATCCATGTCGATGCGCAGCTTTTCCAGGCCGAAGCCGCGCGTGTTCGGGCGCCGGCCGACGGCAACGAGCACCTGGTCCGCTGCCAAAGCTGATTCCTCGCCGGCCGCATTCCTGATGCGCACGGAACCACCCTGCTCGCCCAGGCCGAGCACCGAGCAACCCAAATAGGTTTCGATACCCAGCCCCTTGAGCGCTATCCCGACCGGACGGGTCAGCTCCGCGTCGTAGGCTGGGAGGATGCGTTCCTGCGCTTCCACCACATCGACCTGCGCCCCGAGCTTGGCGTAAGCAATGCCCAGTTCAAGGCCAATGTATCCAGCACCGACCACCACCAGTTTGCCCGGCACGGTCTTGGGAGACAACGCCTCCGTTGCGCTGATGACCTGCCCGCCAAACGGCATGAAGGGCAGTTCGGTAGCATGCGAACCGGTGGCCAGCAGCATATGCTCACAGCCGATGCGCTGCGGGCTCTCGCCGTCGCGAAGCACTTCGACGGTCTTGCCATCGACGATATTGGCCCAGCCTTTGACGACTCGCACGCCGCTTTTTTTCAGCAAAGCCGCCACGCCGCCAGTCAAACGCCCGACGATGCCATCTTTCCAAAGCACAGTCTGGCCGATGTCGATACGAGGCGCCTGGACTGATATGCCAAGCGCAGAACCGCTCGCGTAGTGGCTGGCTTTCTCGAACTCCTCCGCCGCGTGGATCAGCGCCTTGGAGGGAATGCAGCCAACGTTCAGGCAGGTGCCGCCCAGTTCACCCGCTTCGACCAGCGTTGTGGGTATGCCAAGCTGGCCGGCGCGGATAGCCGCGATATAGCCGCCAGGACCGCCGCCGATCACCAGCAGCGTAGTGGTGTGTTGATTCATCGATTACTCCACAAAGAGCATCGCTGGACATTCCAGCAAGGCGCGGATGGCTTGTATGAACTGGGCTGCGTGCATGCCGTCTACAACCCGGTGATCGAACGAGGATGACAGGTTCATCATCTTGCGAACCACCAGCCCGCCCTGGCGCACCATCGGGCGTTCCACGATCTTGTTGACGCCGATGATGGCCACCTCCGGATGATTGATCACCGGCGTGGTAACAATGCCGCCCAGGGCACCCAGGCTGGAAATAGTGATCGTCGAACCGGACAGCTCGTCGCGCGTGGCCTTGCCGGTGCGCGCGGCATCCGCAAGGCGTGCGATCTCCGCCGCGCATGACCACATATCGCGCGCCTCTGCATGCCGCATGACCGACACCATCAGCCCCGCATCGGTCTGCGTGGCGACCCCAAGATGGACGGCACCGTACTGCGTCACGACGCCGGCGTCGTCATCGAAGCGCGCATTCATCTGCGGGAACTGGCGCAGCGCGACCACCAGGGCGCGTGCCAGCAAAGGCAGCACGGTCAGCTTGCCGCGCTCCTTGCCCCATTGCTCGTTCAGGCGCACGCGCAGGTTCTCAAGCTCGGTGACGTCAATCTCCTCCACGTAAGAGAAGTGCGGGATGCGGCGTTTCGATTCCTGCATTTTCTGCGCTATCTTCCGGCGCAGGCCAATCAGAGGAATGGTTTGCTCTGTGTGAACCTCGCGGTAGCCGCCTGCTGCGGATGACGGGGCGCCCTGGACGCCTCGCGCCACGTAGGCGTCAAGGTCGGCGTGCTGGATGCGTCCCGCCGGGCCGCTGCCATGCACGAACTGCAGTTCGACGCCCATGTCCCATGCGCGCTTGCGCACGGCCGGCGAGGCAAGTGGGCGTGCGCCCGGTTCGCGCGCCACACGAGCCGCTACAGCTTGTGTTTCGTGCGGCGCAGGAGGCGCGGATGAAACTGCTGGCGCCACTGGTTTTGCCGGCTCAGGGACTGCAGCCTTCGCCTCTGCCGCCGCAGGTACCGGAGCCGGGTGCGCCGCAGGCGCTGCTCCGCCGGCCTGCGGCTTCAGATTGCCCGCCCCCTCAACCTCAATATGGATCAGGTCCGCTCCCACGGCCATCACCTGCCCCGCCGCGCAGCCAAGCATGGCGACGGTACCATGCACCGGCGATGGAATCTCAATGGTGGCCTTGTCGGTCATGACATCAGCCAGGATCATGTCCTCGGTCACCGCATCGCCCACCTTGACATGCCACATGACCAGTTCAACTTCTGCAATGCCCTCGCCAATATCAGGCATCTTGATGACGTGAATACCCATCGTTATGCCTCCACCGTACGTTTGAACGCCGCGCCAACGCGCGCCGGCCCCGGGAAATACGCCCATTCCTGTGCATGCGGATAAGGCGTATCCCACCCCGTCACACGCTCAATCGGCGCTTCCAGATGGTAGAAGCAATGTTCCTGCACCAGCGACACCAGCTCGGCGCCAAAGCCGCAAGTGCGCGTGGCTTCATGCACAACCACGCATCGGCCAGTTTTCCTGACCGACTCCACGATCGTTTCCAGGTCCAGCGGCCACAAGCTGCGCAGGTCGATGATTTCGGCATCAATGCCGGTCTCGCGTGCAGCCGCCTCGCACACCCACACCATGGTGCCGTATGCGAGCACCGTCAGCTGCTTGCCCGGCCGGAAGACTGCCGCCTTATCCAGCGGGACCGTGTAATAGCCTTCGGGTACCTCACCCAGCGGATTCTGCGACCATGGCACGACCGGCTTGTCATGGTGGCCGTCGAACGGCCCGTTATACAGGCGCTTAGGCTCGAGGAAGATCACCGGATCGTCATTCTCGATCGACGAAATCAACAGGCCTTTGGCGTCGTACGGGTTCGACGGCATCACGGTGCGCAAGCCGCAGACGTGGGCAAAAACAGCTTCCGGACTTTGGCTGTGGGTCTGGCCGCCGTAGATGCCGCCACCGCAAGGTGTGCGGATCGTGATTGGCGCAGTGAAGTCGCCCGCCGAACGGAAACGCAGGCGCGCCGCCTCGGACACGATCTGGTCATAAGCTGGATAAATGTAGTCGGCGAACTGGATCTCGATGCACGGCCGCAGACCATACGCCCCCATCCCAATTGCCACGCCGACGATGCCGCCTTCCGAAATCGGCGTATCGAACACGCGCGATTTCCCGTACTTTTTCTGCAGGCCCTCGGTACAGCGGAACACGCCGCCAAAATAGCCCACGTCCTGGCCGAAGACCACGACATTGTCATCCCTCTCCAACATCACATCCATCGCCGAACGCAGCGCCTGGATCATGGTCATGGATGTTTTCACTGTATTTTCCGCCATCTCAGATCCCCAGTTGCTGACGTTGCACGCGCAAGTGTTCCGGCATGTCCTTATAGATGCCATCGAACATTTCCGCAGGACTGAAAGTATGGCCGCTGGCCATGGTGCCGTATTGTTCGGCCTCTTTCTGCGCGGCCAATACTTCCGCCTCCAGCAGTTTCTGGGTTTCTTCGTGCTCCTGCTCGGACCACGCGCCAGCCTTGACCAGGTACTGTTTCAGGCGCGCGATCGGGTCGCCCAGCGGGAAATGCGACCAGTCGTCGCCGGGACGGTACTTCGACGGATCGTCCGAGGTCGAATGCGGGCCCGCGCGGTAGGTAACCCATTCGATCAGGCATGGTCCAAGATTGCGGCGCGCCCGCTCCGCGGCCCAGCGGGAAGCCGAGTACACAGCCAGGAAATCGTTCCCGTCAACGCGCAGCGATGCGATGCCGCAGCCGACTCCGCGCGCGGCAAACGTCGTATCCTCGCCGCCGGCAATGGCCTGGAAAGTCGAGATGGCCCACTGGTTGTTGACCACGTTGAGGATGACCGGCGCGCGGTACACGTGAGCGAAAGTCAGTGCGGTATCGAAGTCCGCTTCGGCCGTGGCGCCGTCGCCGATCCATGCCGAAGCAATCTTGGTATCGCCCTTGATCGCCGAAGCCATGCCCCAGCCCACGGCCTGGATATACTGCGTGGCCAGGTTGCCGGAGATGGAGAAGAAGCCCGCTTTCTTGACCGAGTACATGACAGGCAATTGCCGGCCCTTGAGCGGGTCCCGTTCATTCGACATCAACTGGCAGATCATGTCGACCATCGGATAGTCGCGCACGACAAGAATGCTTTGCTGGCGGTAGGTCGGGAAGCACATATCGTCCACGTTCAGCGCCAGCGCCTGCGCGGTGCCGATCGCCTCCTCGCCGAGGCTCTGCATGTAAAACGACATCTTCTTCTGGCGTTGCGCCATCAGCATGCGGCTGTCGAAGATGCGGGTCTTCATCATGGCGCGCAGGCCTTTGCGCACTACTTCGATATCGATCTGCGGCACCCATGGCCCGACTGCATTGCCCTCGGCATCGATCACGCTGATCAGGGAGTACGCAAGGTCGCGCGTATCCATGGGAGCCACGTCGACTTCGGGACGGCGCACGGCGCCGGCCGGTGACAGGCGGAGATAAGAAAAATCAGTTGCACAGCCTGGACGTCCCGTGGGTTCGGGAACGTGCAGGCGAAGTGGTTCGCCCTTGCTCATTCAGATTCCTTCAATTGCGATGGTGACGCAGAATCAATCCCGGCCGGGCCTGAGGCGGGTAGCCTCGGCCTGCCTGGACTATGGAACCGCCCGCAGCGAATCGCAAAGCGGGCACGAAAAAACATTTCCTCGAAAGCAATGGTAGCGTAGCATGCTTTTCCGGAGCAAAGGGTCACAATTAAAGTTTCATTAATGATGTGTCGTTAAGCGGGTATGAGCTCCATATCCACACTCTCCAACTGGCAACCAGCCACCCGCTACCCCGTCGCCCCAACCGCTCGGAGCACGCATCCTGTCGCAACAAAGCTTGAGGCCGCGTCGTCTTCACCTTCAACCATCGTCACGCTGAGCCCAGAAGCGATCGCCGCCGCATCTGCGCCCATCTCGACGAGCGTACGCTACCAGGACCTTGGCGCCGACATGCTCAAGCAGATCGGTTCCGGCGCGGTCATTCCGCTGGAACATGCCAGGTTGCCGGATACCGTCGATAACAAGTTCACGCTGAGTCTCACTACGCACAGCGGTGTCCAGGTCGACCTGACGCTGGCCAATGTGGGCGATGAAATGATCTACCAGGTCAGCTCAAGCGCCAAGCTGGATCAGGAGGAAAGTGAAGCCCTGTCCAAGCTGGCCGAGGGTTTCCAGGCCGCCATCGACGGAATGGCGGGCGCGAACCCGCAAGTCCGGCTAAGCGGCCTGACGCAATTCGATAGCAAGTTTGTGCAGTCCATCGACTTCCATGCGCAAGTGACTGGCCCCGATTCCACTACGCAGACCTTGGACTTCCACATTGACGACTCAATGAGGAAAGTGAGCATTGGTGGACCAGATGGTCACGCTGAAGTGAACGTGGACACGAGCACACCGGAGCACCTGGGCACCAGGAAGCAGCAGTCAAAAGCCATCAACAATTATCTGGCCCAATTCGACCAGGCAGCATCGCGCGGGCACGGCGATAAGAAGCTGATGGCCATGTTCAAGGATGCTTTCTCCGACATGAACCGGACGGCCACTGCCGAAGACC
>JBCNOP010000129.1:0-14796 GCA_039593775.1 Pseudoduganella sp. | reverse complement strand
GTCTCCGATTTGATGTCGACGAACTTGCTGGCGCCTACTTCCACATGCTCGGTTTCAGCCTTGAGCACCACGTGCTTTTTCGCTGTGGCGCCGATATGCTCTGTCTCCGCTTTCAGTTCAACGAATTTCTTTGCCGTGGCGCTGATGTGCTCTGTCTGCGCCACTACGTCGACCTGCTTTTTCGCGGTCAGGGCAATATGCTCGGTTTCCGCAGTCAGCGCGATATGCTGCTTGGCTTTCAGGTCGATGAAGGCGGTCTCGGACACCATCTCGATCTGCTGCTTGACCGTGTTGCGCTGGTAGCCCTGGCTGACCGTGTTGGTCTGGTGCGGGCCGTTGACCGTGGTCGCATGGGCATTCTGCACGGTCGTTACCATGTCCTTCTGCGCGTGGATGTTGATCAGCTCCGAACCCTTGGAGTCGTGGATCACCATCTCGCTGAATCCGCCGCCGCCTGGCGTGGAGCGGCTCTTGAAGCCCATCATGTGTGCGCCATCGGGCAAGGCATAAGGCGCCGGCTGGTCGGCATTGAACAGGCGACCGGTACACACCGGGCGGTCAGGATCGCCTTCCAGGTAGTCGATCAGTACTTCCTGCCCGATGCGCGGAATGGAAACCGTGCCCCAGCCCTTGCCGGCCCAAGGTTGCGAGACGCGGATCCAGCAGGAGCTGGCCTCATCGCGGCGACCGTAGCGGTCCCAGTGGAATTGCACCTTGATGCGGCCAAACTGGTCGGTGTGGATCTCCTGTCCCTTGGGGCCGACCACGGTCGCCGTCTGCGGGCCGGGCATGCGCGGCGAACGGTGTTCACGCACGGGACGGTAAGGGATCTTGCGGCGGATCGCTGTGAAGCTGTTGCGATAGACATCTTCCTGGTCGCTGGCGAAGAAGTTATTGCGGCAATCGAGCCGCACGCCGATGACCAGGAAGTCGTTGTCCTTTTCGTCGGTCACGTCAAACCAGTGGTGGCCGTGCAGCTTGAAGGTGTGGCCCGGCGCCAGGCCGCGGCAATCGGATTCGCCGGCAAACAGCTTGGCCTGCCATTCCATTGCTTCCATGCGCAATTGGGCCTCGCGTTCGCCGCTGTCGCGGTCTTTGTAGGAGAACGCGGGATTGCCGTCGTAGACTTCGAGCGTTGGGATGTCGCCCTGGCGCGCTGCGGTAGGCAGTTCGACGTATTGCACCGTATTGGGCGCCTTGAAGTCGAAAGTGTTGAGGGCGACTTTGGTTGGCTGCAGCACACGCCGTGCAGTAAAAGCAGTGATGGCATCGCGGTCGTGCCAGCGGTTGCCGCCATTGAACTCGATCTCGGCGTGTGCCGGCTGCGGCGGGCAAAAAGTGCTGTCGCGCGAGTCGTCGCTGATCACCATGACGTGGCCTTCCTCGCTGTGTTCGAAGTAGTAGAACAGGCCGTACTTCTCCATCAGGCGGCTGACGAAGTGTTCGTCGGTTTCGTCGTACTGCACGATGTAGTTTTCAGGCAGGTAGGTCTTGGCTGTCCTGAATTCGTAGGCTGCCAGGCTGCCATAGTCCGAACTGAAAATCTGCGTCAGCACATCCACCACGCTCGCGTCCTGGAAGATGCGGGAGTTGGTGCGGCGCTGCAGGAAGGCCAGCCACGGGACGATTTCCGCATGGTAGAAGGCGAATCCGCCGTCTGAGCGGGTGAAGCCGAACACGTTGACGTAGCCGTTGATGAAATGCTCGCTGCCGTCGGCCAGCCGCACGCCGACGCTGACGTTCTTGCCCAGCAGGTCTTGCAGGTCGATGCTGGAGCTCTTGGAGAGCAGGCTCAGTGTGAAGCAGTAGGGCGACGATAGCGTCGATTCGCCGGTCAGTGATTCGACCAGCAGGGCTTTGTCGCCTTCCAGCGGCGAGTAGAAGCGCAGCAGGCGGCTGCCCTCGTGGAATGCGGCAAAGGGGCCGCCGCCGACGGCCTGCTGCAAGGCTGCCAGGCGTGGCTTCATGACGGCGGGCGCGTATTCCGGCGCTGGGGACATGAAATCCTGGATGGCCAGACCGGCCAGCGGGTGCTCTTCGATGTGCAGCGCTTTGGCGGCCGTGGCTACGCCCGCAGTTGCGGCTTGCCCGGCGGCGCCAGGGTTCTCGGCGAGTGCCTTGGCAACAGGGGCTTCGGCAGCCAGCGCCTTGGCTGCCGGCGCCTCCGTGTCGAAGCCTTGCGCCACGAGTGTGGAGGCAGTTTGTGTCAGCGCGGCTGCCGGCACTGTGGCCGGCGTATCGCCGCCCGCCAGTGCGCCAACTCCGGCGCCGATAGCGGTTTGCGCCAGTTGCGTGACGGCGGGCGGCAAATTGTCTTGTGCGGCCAGGCCAGCTGCGGTGGGGATTACCGAATCGGCCAATTTGCCGACTAGTGCGGATACGCCGGGCGCCTCGCCCAACGGCAACGAGGCGAGCGCTGTCTTTCCATCCAATGGACCAAACGACATTCAGGCAACTCCTATCGATTATCAAGTTGCGACAAGCGCGTCATTCACGCACTTATCAAATAAGCAAACTTGCGGAAGATACCAAATTGCATCAAATGCCTTCGCACAGTTGAAACAGGGCCGGGACTGCTGCGTGGCGGCAAAAAGACATGTTTTTGTTGTAACAATGTCAGCAACCCGGGCCTTTGCTTTGACGCGCCAGTTTTGTACGCTATGATCGGCTGGATACCCCCGGAGTCCAGGCGTACATGAATTCTGTTTTGAGTAATGTTGAAGTTGTGGCCAATGCCTTGCAATTGGTCGGAATGCCAGCCTGCGCCTGCGATGCCGACGGCCTGGTATTCGCTTCCAACTCCGAGTTCGACGCCTTGCTGCAGTCCGATCCGCGCGGCCGCAACGTAGTGGACATGTTTGCCCGCCATGTGCGCGCCGAGGCAAGCGCGCAGCTGAATGCGGCGCTGGTGGTGTCCGCAGCCTTGCCGAACCTGGCGCCGCGTACTGCGCCCAAGTGGGACAGCGTGCTGACCAATGCCAGCGGCAATTACGTCGCCGTGCAAATGACAGTCAAGGCGCTGCCAGGGGGGCCGGAAGGCGGCGCCACCATCACCTTCAACGATATCAGCAGCGCCCAGCGTGACCAGCGCGCGCTGCGCAAGGCCATGCTGGAGCAGCAGGCCATTCTGGAAAATGCGGCTGTCGGCATCATCCTCGCCAAGAACGGCTATGTCGTCGAATGCAATATGCGCGCTGCTGAAATGTTCGGCTATGCACGGCAAGAGCTGGAGGGCGCGCCAAGCGACATCTTGTACCCGACGCCGGAAGAAGCGCTGCGCATGCGCACCGAGTACTTCCCGGTGCTGGCGCAGGGCACGCCGCTGACGCTGGAACTGCAATTGCGGCGCCGCGACGGGAGCCTGTTCTGGTGCCGCTCCAACGGCCGTGCGCTGGACCCGGCCGACGCCCGCGAAGGCACGGTCTTCATCCTGGAAGACATCAACGAACAGCGCGTAGCGACGGAAGCGATGGGCCGCCTGCTGCTGGAGCAGAAAGCAATCCTGGACAATGCCTCCGTCGGCATCCTGTTTACCAAGAACCAGGAAATCATGACGGTCAATCCGCGCATGGCTGAAATGTTCGGCTATACGCTGGAAGAGCTGCGTGGCCGCCACGCATCGATCCTGTTTGAAAATGTAGAGCAGCACATTGCCTTCGGCCTGCAGGCTGGCCCACTGCTGGCGGCCGGCCAGTTGTTCGAGCTGCGCGAGTGCGAGCTGGTACGCAAGGACGGCGCCATCATCTGGTGCCGCGTGCGCGCCCAGGCGGTGGACCAGGAACACAATGCGGGCGGCACGATCTGGATCCTGGAAGACGTGACCGTATCGCGCCAGACCCAGATGGAAGTCGAGGCCATCATGACCAATGCCTCGATCTCCATCCTGTTTACCAAGAACCGCCTGATCACGCGTTATAACCGCGGCTTTGCCGACATGTTCGGCTACCAGGGCGATGAGGCGCTGGGCATGCCGGGCCGCGCGATCTACCCGGACGACGAAACCTACAGCCGGATCGGCGCCATTGCGGGCCCGCTGCTTGGCCAGGGCAAGCACTTCCACGCCGAAACGCTGATGCGCCGCAAGGACGGCAGCGACTTCTGGGCGCAGTTGATCGGCTACGTGGTGAACCCGGAAGACCCGACCCAGGGCACGATCTGGATCATCGAAGACCGAACTGCCCAAAAGCATGACGAGGAATCGTTGCGCAACGCGCTGCTGGAAAACCAGGCGATCCTGGACAGCGCCGTGATGGGCATCTCGGTCTGCGAGAAGGGGCGTAACCTGCGCTGCAACGCCAAGATGGAAGAGCTGTTCGGCTACGGCCCGGGCGAAATGGCCGGCGTCAGCGTGCAAACCTTCTACCCCGACCTTGCCGCATGGGATGCGGCGCGAAAGGCGACGGAAACGGACTTCCTGGCCGGCCACGCCAGCTCCTACGAGTACCAGCTGGTGCGCAAGGATGGCAGCAGTTTCTGGGCGCGCCTGTCGGGACGTCCATTCGACATGGCTGATCCCAAGGGCCGCTCGGTATGGCTGATCGATGACGTAACCTCGCGGCGTGAAGCCGCGGAAGCAGTGCGCCGCGCGCGCGACGAGCTGGAAGTGCGCGTGCTGGAACGCACCGCCGAACTGGCCGGCGCGAACGCGCAACTGCAGGCTGAAATCGTCGAGCGCCGCCAAGCCGAAGCCCGCGTGCACCACATGGCTTACCACGACAGCCTGACCGGCCTGCCCAATCGCGCGCTGCTGGCAGACCGGCTGGACCGCGCCATGCTGGCCGCGCAGCGTTCGGAGCACCGCCTGGCCGTAATGTTCATCGACCTTGACCGCTTCAAGACGATCAACGATTCGCTGGGCCATATGACTGGCGACGCCTTGTTGAAGGAAGTAGCTGCGCGCCTGGTGGGAGCGGTGCGCGCCAGCGATACCGTGGCGCGCCTGGGCGGCGACGAATTCGTGGTGCTGCTGCCAGGTATTCACAGCACGGACGAATCGAGCCACGTCGCGCAAAAGATCATCGATTTGCTGTCGGAGCCAATCCCGCTTGAGGGGCGCCTGCTGCACATCACGCCATCGATCGGCATTTGCACCTATCCCGACGACGGCAGCGACGTCGCCACGCTGATGCGCAATGCCGATGCAGCCATGTACCACGCCAAGGCTTCGGGCCGTAATAACTACCAGTACTTCAATGAAGAGATGAATATGGCGGCGGCCATGCATTTCGAAATGGAGAGCGCGCTGCGTTCGGCGCTGCAGCTTGGCCAGTTCGAACTGCACTACCAGCCGATCATGGATATCGCCACACGCCGCCTGGCTACGCTGGAGGTGCTGCTGCGCTGGCGCCGGCCCGCTGCCGGCCTGGTGATGCCGGACCAGTTCATTCCCCTGATCGAAGAAAATGGACTGATCGTGCCGATCGGCGAATGGGTATTGCGGCGCGCCTGCGAGCAAAGCATGGAGTGGCAGCGCCAGGGCATGGCGCCGGTGCCGATGGCGATCAACCTGTCGGCGCGCCAGTTCATGCACCGCGGCCTGGTCGACTCGATCCGGCGCACGCTCGACGAAACGGGCATCGATCCGGCGCTGATCGAATTCGAGATTACCGAAACGGCGCTGATGCAGCATGGCGAACAGACGCTGGAAATCCTGGGGCAGATCAATGCGATGGGCATCCAGCTGTCGATCGACGACTTTGGCACTGGTTACTCTTCTCTGGCGTATTTGAAGCGCTTCCCGGTACGCAAGATCAAGATCGATCGTGCCTTCATCAAGGACCTGGAAGAAAGCGCGGAAGACCGCGCCATCGTGGCCGCGATCATCGCGCTGTCGGACAGCTTGCAGCTATCGGTGGTGGCGGAAGGGGTGGAGACGGAAGGGCAGTTCCAGCTCTTGCGCGGGCAAGGCTGTACTTATGCCCAAGGCTACCTGTTCTCGAAACCTGTGCTGGGCGTACGCGCCCAGCTCATGATGGAACGCCAGGCGGCTTAGGCGCCCAGGGTCGCAATGACCGGCGCGTGGTCGGAAGGCTGTTGCCACTTGCGCGGCGCGCGGTCGATTACGCAGGAAAGGCAGCGCTCTTTCAATGGCGCCGACAGCAGTACGTGGTCGATGCGCAGGCCCTTGTTCTTCTGGAAGCCCAGCATGCGGTAATCCCACCAGGAGAAGGACTTCTCTGGCTGTTCGAACAGGCGGAAGGAGTCGTGCAGGCCAAGGTCGAACAAGGCTTGCAGGGCGGCGCGTTCCTTTTCCGAGCAGAAGATGTCGCCTTCCATCGCCGGGTCGTGGGTGTCGCGAATATCCGGCACGATGTTGTAGTCGCCCAGCACGGCCAGGTGCGGGTTACCCGCCAGTTCTTCGCCCAGCCAATCGCGGAAGCTGGCCATCCATCCCAGCTTGTAGGTGTACTTGTCCGAATCCAGTGCCTGGCCGTTCGGCACGTAGGCGTTCACCACGCGGATGCCATTGATGGTGGCGGCCAGGATGCGCTGCTGTTCGTCCGGGTATTTCGGGTTGTTCTTGACCACGTCTTCCATCGGATGACGCGACAGGATGGCGACGCCGTTATAGGTTTTCTGGCCGTTGAACACCACCTGGTAGCCCATTTCCTCGATTTCCTTGACCGGGAACTTGTCGTCGGTGAGCTTGGTTTCCTGGATGCAGAGCACATCCACCGGGTTTTCACCCAGCCATTTCGTAACGTGCGGCAAGCGAACGTTCAATGAGTTAACATTCCAAGTGGCTAATTTCATGTCGGGCTTTCAAGTTGCGTGGGGGCAGATCTTATCAATACTCACTATGCTATGTGAAGCTGTCGTATTTGAGCCAAACAATGATTCTACGGTGACATCAAAATTGCGTTTTGTTGTCGCAAAAAGGTGTCGGCGTAAAAATAATTTCCAATAGTGCTTCAAAGTTATCAGATTGGTACTAAAATTACGCTATCAACAACCGTAAATGTCAATATAATTAAACGGTTGGTATCGAAGTTGTTTCCACAGAGCTGGGTGTTTTTGCTTATTTACAACGGACTTTAATGTTGTCTTGTGTCAATAAGTGGTAATATAGGGAAACTAATTCCGATTTAACGAGCACTGCAAACTAAAGGAATACACATGCGATCTGCATTCGAAGCATGGGCGCAGAAGGACGGCCAAATCGTCCGTCGGCGCGAAGACAAGCCAGAAGAGTACCTGGTTTATGAGACACAACGTCGTTGGCTGATCTGGCAAGCGGCACTGGAACACGGTAAATCGCCTAGCGGCCGCAAGTCGGCTCGCGAGGCAAGCGCACGCGCAGCTTCCCAGCGTCCGCAAGCCATTGCGGCTGCTGACGCCGAAGTGCGTAACGAAGTCCTGAACGAAGTCCTCGACGCGTTCCAGGGCATCGGCGCGAACAGCATGGACGACATCATGCACGTCATCCAGGGCCTTCGTCAGAAAAAAGGCCAGTCGGCCGACTGAGCCTGACTGCATGCCATCCAGGCTGAGGCGAATCACGTTCGCTGCGCTGTGCGCAGCGGCGCTGGGTGGCTGCGCTACCTTGTTCGACTCGACTGAGCAGTCGGTTCTGGTGCAGACCGTGCTGGACCACCAGCAAGTGTCTGCCATCGGCTGTGTGCTCTCTAACGACAGGGGGCGCTGGTTCGTCACATCCCCCGGGCGGGTGACGGTGCGCAAGAGCACCCAGCCGCTCGTGGTCGATTGCCGCCGCGAAGATGTCTGGGCCTATGACCAGATCGAAGCGCGCCAGAATGCCTCCAAGTGGGGCAATATCATCTTCACCCTCGGGGCCGGCCAGATTGTCGACAAGCAGACTGGCGCCGGCTTTGACCTGCCTTCAACGCTGACGGTTGTCCTGCAGCGCGGGGAGGGCGCTGCTGCGCGCGGTGCGCCACCGCAGCAGCCGATGCCGACTTCGTCGATCTATTAAAGCCAAAAAAAAATGGGGACGTACCCCCTTTAAAAAGGGTACGTCCCCATTTCGTTTTTGGCTATCAGCCTGCGCGGCCGATCAGGAAGTTGGTCAGCATCGGCACCGGGCGGCCGGTAGCGCCTTTGGCGGCGCCCGACTTCCAGGCGGTGCCGGCGATATCGACGTGCGCCCATGGATACTTGCGGGTGAAGTTTTCCAGGAAGGCCGCAGCGGTGCAGGAAGCGCCGCCTGGGGAGCCAATATTGGCCAGGTCTGCGAAGTTGGACTTGAGCTGCTCGTTGTACTGCTCGCCGATTGGCAGGCGCCAAGCGGTGTCGCCGGTCGCTTTGCCGGACGCCATCAGGGCGTCAACCAGCGCATTGCCGGCTTCGTCGTCGCGCGCGAAGACGCCGCTGTTATGGTGGCCCAGGGCCACGATGCAGGCGCCGGTCAGGGTCGCCACGTCGATCACGGCGGCCGGGTTGAAGCGCTCGGCGTAGGTGAGGGCGTCGCACAGGATCAGGCGGCCTTCTGCGTCGGTGTTCAGGATTTCGATGGTCAGGCCATTCATCGAGGTGACGATATCGCCCGGCTTGGTGGCGCGGCCGGATGGCATGTTTTCGCATGCAGCCACGATGCCGACCACGTTGGACTTCAGGCCCATTTCACCGATCGCGCGGAAGGTGCCCAGGACGGAGCCGGCGCCGCACATATCGTATTTCATCTCGTCCATGCCAGGACCGGCCTTGATCGAAATGCCGCCGGTGTCGAAGGTGATGCCTTTGCCCACCAGGACAGTCGGCGCATCCTTGGCCTTGCCGCCCTTGTGTTTCAGGACGATGAACTTGGGCGCCTGTTCGGAACCGTTGGTCACGGACAGGAAGGAGCCCATCTTCAGTGCTTCCATCTGCTTGCGGTCCAGGATTTCGACTTCAAAGCCGAAGTCCTTGCCCAGCTTCTTGGCGACGTTGGCCAGGTAGGTTGGGGTGCAGACGTTGGCCGACAGGTTGCCCAGGTCCTTGGTCAGTTCCATGCCGTTGGCGGTGGCAACCGCTTGCGACAGCGCCAGTTTGTTGCCGGCATTGTTTGCCACGGCCAGCGCCACTTTCTTAGGGCCGGCCCAGGCAGGGTCTTTCTTGGATTTCTGTGCGTCGGTACGGTACACGGCATCGCGGCCGGCCAGTACTACGGAGCGGATTGCCCAGTTGGCGTCGCGGCCTTTCACTTCTTCCAGAGGCAGTGCGATAATAGCGTCCGTCGATGCTACGGTGCCGAGCGCCTTGATGGCGGCATTGATGGCGGAACCGATCGCTTTTTCGGCGACCGCTTCATCGGCGCCCAGGCCTACCAGCAGCACGCGTTCGGCAGCGGCGCCTTTCAGGCCGCGCAGCAGCAGGGTGGTGCCGGCTTTGCCGGTAATGTCGCCGGATTTCAGTGCGGCGGTGATTTCGCCAGCGCTGTCGAGGGCTTTAGCCGCTTTCGAGAGCTTCTTGTTTTCGAAGACGCCGACCACGATGCAGCCGCTTTTGGCGCTGGCGATGGTGTTCTTGGCGTCGAGTGCTTTTATGCTAAAGTCCATTTGGTTTCTCCTTAATTTTGTAGAACGAATTATAAACGTCGAATGATTTTCCATCGCGCCCTCCGCCGTGAGCTGGTCAGCTCTGCCGGGGCCACCTTTACGGTGCTGTTTTCCATCCTCCTGACGTGGACCCTGATTACCATCCTCGGCAAAGCCGCGGGTGGCAAAGTCGCGTCCAGCGATGTCATCGCGCTTATTGCGTTCGCAGCCCTGAATTATCTGCCAATTGTCCTGATTTTCACCAGTTTTATTTCAGTCCTGATGGTCGTGACCCGTACCTACAAGGACTCTGAGATGGTGGTGTGGTTTGCTTCCGGCCTTAGCCTGACGCGCTTCGTGCGGCCGGTGCTGACCTTTGGCCTGCCGATCATCCTGCTGACAGGCTTGCTCAGTTTTTATGCAACGCCTTGGGCCAAGGGCAAGAGCGCGGAGTACGTGGAGCGTTTCGCCAAGCGCGAAGACCTGCAGAAGGTGTCGCCGGGCCAGTTCAAGGAATCGGCTTCCGCCAACCGGATCTTCTTCGTTGAAGGCGTGGCCGGCAGTACGGCGGTTGTGCGCAACGTCTTCGTGAACCAGGTCGATGCCAAGGGCACGTCGGTGATCGTGGCCAGCGAAGGCGTGGTTGACGTGACGCCGTCGGGCGACCGCTTCCTGGTGCTGAAGAATGGCCGCCGCTACCAGGGCAAGCCTGGCGATGCAGACTTCCAGAGCATGGAGTTCGAGCGCTACAGCATGCGCGTGACGCAGCAATCGAATGACGTTGACAGCGGGAAGGACGCTCCCGCCATGACAACCAAGGAGCTGATTGGCGCCTGGACTCCTTTGACCAAGGCGGAGCTGATGTGGCGCATGTCGCTGCCGATCACCTGCCTGCTGCTGATCCTGGTCGCGATCCCGCTTGGCTTCGTCAATCCGCGCGCCGGCAGCTCGGTGAACCTGATCATCGCAGTGCTGGTCTTCTTCACTTATAACAACCTGACCAAGGTGTTCGAAGGAAGCATCAAGCAAAGCAAGCTCACGTTCGGCATGGGCTGGTGGCCGCTGCACCTGGTTGCCTTGCTGTGCGTGCTGGCCTTGTTCGCCTGGCGCCTGAACGTGAACCACCGCTATCATCCGCGCGCCCTGTGGGCGGCACTCAAGCGCGGAGGCACCAAGAAATGAGCATCCTCCAACGTTACTTCTTCGTTTCGATCCTGCAGGCAGTCGCCTTTGCGCTGGCCGCACTGCTTGGCCTGCAAGCTTTCATGGACTTGACCGGCGAATTGCCGGCGGTGGGCAAGAACGGCTATGGCATGCAGCATGCCGCGATTTACGTCCTGGCCATGCTGCCGCAGCACGTCAATGAGGTGCTGCCGGTAGCCTCCCTGATCGGTACCATTTATACGATGGCGCAGTTCGCGTCGTCTTCCGAATTCACGATCATGCGTGCTTCGTCGATGTCGACCCGCACGGCGGCCATCATGGTCGGCAAGGTTGGTGTTGTGCTGGTGATCGTCGCCTTCATCTTTGGCGAACTGGTCACGCCGCGCCTGGCTCCGCTGGCGGAGAAGGTCCGCCTGACTGGCCGCGGCACGGCGGTGTCGACCGAGTTCCGCTCGGGCATGTGGACCAAGGATATCGTCAAGAGCGCAGGCATGTCGGGCGATGTAACGGGCACGCGGTTTTTCAATGTGCGTGAAGTACGGCCGGACGGACAACTGATAGACGTCAAGCTGTACGATTTCGATAACAGCTTCCGCCTGCGCACGCTGACTCTCGCAAGGACCGCTAGCTTCCAGGGCAATAACACCTGGCAGTTGAAAGACGTCACCGAGAACATTTTCACCAATCCTGCGCTGGCGGTTGAGGGAGCCCAGGCCAACCTGGCAAACAACTACGCGCAGGCGACCAGCGCGGTGGCGATCAAGCGTTATGAGACCAAGGAACTGATTTCCGAAGTTACCCCGAAAATCCTGTCGGTTGCCGCTACCGACCCGGAACATATGTCAGCCAACGAACTGGCCGTATATACGCGCCACCTGCAGGAAAACAAACAAGGCACGGAGCGCTTCAAGATCGCGTTCTGGAAAAAGCTGTTTGACCCGCTGGCCATCTTCGTGCTGATGGCGCTGGCGCTGCCTTTCGCTTACCTGCATACCCGCGCCGGCGGCGTGAGCCTGAAAATCTTCATCGGCATCATGATCGGCATCAGCTTCCTGCTGGTAAATACGCTGTTCTCGCATATCGGCCTGTTGTCGGCGCTGCCAGCTTTCCTGACGGCGCTGATGCCAAGCCTGCTATACCTGATGCTGGCACTGGGCGCCCTTTACTGGGTGGAGCGGCACTAGCATGGGCCGCCGCGCGCTAGTGCTGTTTGCGCATGGCGCCCGCTCCGCCAGCTGGGCGGAGCCGTTTGAGCGATTGCGTGACATGGTTGCGGAGCAGGCGCCTGAAGTCGACGTTTCGCTGGCCTTCCTTGAGCTGATGTCGCCGCGCCTGCCGGAGCAGGTGGCGGCGCTTGCCGCACAGGGTGTCGACGATGTGACCGTGGTTCCGGTATTCCTGGGGCAGGGCGGGCATGTGCTGCGCGACCTGCCACTGATCCTTGATGAAATGCGCCTGGCGCATCCGGGCGTGGCGATTCGCGCCGTCGGCGCAGTGGGGGAGGACCCCACTGTGCTTCGTGCGATGACGGATTACTGCATTAACTCGGTGGCTAATGGCGCCTGAGCTGCCGCTGGTCGCCGCCATCCAGTCCGTTTCAATCAAGGGCGATATTGCCTCCAATGTCGCACGCCATGCGGCGCTTGCGGAACAGGCTGCGGCGTTTGGCGCACGGTTGGCATTATTTCCCGAACTTTCCCTGACCGGCTATGAGCCGGAAATTGCCGCCGGTGCGGCATTGCGCGGCAACGATGCTCGCCTTGCGCCGCTGGCCGCGCTGGCGCAGCGTAGTGGAATGATCATCGTTGCCGGCGCACCGCTGCGGATCGGAGGGGCGCTGTACATTGGCGCCTTGTCCTTCCTTCCTGACGGCCAGGTGTCCGAATATACCAAGCAGCACCTGCATGACGGCGAGGGGGCAGTGTTTGCCGCTGGGCATGGCGGCGATGCGCTTGATGTTGATGGCATTCAAGCCGCATTGGCTGTCTGCGCCGATTTCACGCATGCCAGCCATGCGCAGGCCGCCGCAACGGCGGGCGCCAGGCTGTATGCGGTGAGCGTGCTGGTGTCGCCTGGCGGCTATGCAAAGGATAGTGCGATCCTGCGTGGGCACGCGGCGCGCCACGCGATGCCAGTGCTGATGGCAAACCATGGCGGGCCGACCGGCGGCTGGCAGTCGGCTGGCCGCAGCGCCCTCTGGGATGAGCGTGGACGACTGGTCGTTGAAGCGGGGGAGGGGGAAAGCCTCGTGCTGGCCAGCCGCGATGCCGGCGGCTGGCGAGGATGGCTGGTCCAGGCGGATTAAGGGGCCGCTGGGGCGCCTTTGGCGTGAGACACCATGGCAGCAATGGTGCTGCCAGGATTGTCGAACTCGCGCTGCACGGCGTCGCGCAGGGCTTCCGACTTCAGGGAATCGAGTGCGGCGGCGCTGGCCTTGGCCACTTCCTCGTCTTCACCCAGTCGGCGGAACACTTCCACTACCAGTCTTACTTCCTTGGTGTAGTTCAGCACGAACGCCAGCAACTGGGGGGCGGACGAGGTGTTGCCGCGCTTTGCCAGGTCTTCGGCGAAGTCGTTGACGCGCTTGGCCAGGGTGGCGATGCGGGCTACCGGATCGGGCAGGTAGCGGCGCGCCAGCTGGAAATCTTCTACTGCCACCAGGGCAGGCAAAGCCAGTTCGGCGCAATCCTTGGCCAGTTCCGGCAACTGGGCGTCGATCTGGGTGAACAGTTCATGGGTGGCGCGATCGTCGCCCAGTGCGCTGTTGATGGCGCTGACGTCGTGGAAACGGCCCAGCGTGGCGCTGCCGTTCAGGATGCGCTGGGTGTCGCGGTCGCGGATGGCTTGCAGGGCGCGGCGCGCCAGCGGGAATTGTTCGGCGAGGTAAATCCAGTCGCGCAGGGCGAAGGACAGGCGAACGCCAGCCAGGGTCGGGTCTTCTTCCAGCGCGTGCTCGTGGAACCACAGGTGGTCGCGCAGGGCGTCTTCGTATTTGCCTGCCAGGCGCGCATTGCGGGCGCGCTCCAGGACTTCGTGGGCTTGGCTCATCTTGTACCTCTTTTTGGGGAGGACGGTATTTTACGCCTAAACCGGTAAACCGGTGTCAGACCCACCGGGTCTGACACTAGTCACGCGGCGGCTGCTGGCCGAGGTGCCTGACCCTGCGGGTCAGGCACCGGTTTGCCGGTTTTGAAGCGGCCGGGGCGCCATGGCCTTGCCCAGCATGACCAGCACCGGGCCGTGCGCGGCGGGCAGGCCGTGCGCCAGCTCGGCCAGGGTGATGCGTTCGATGCGCTGGTCGGGGCGGCTGACATTCTCGATCACGACCACCGGGGTATCGGGCGCGCGGCCCTGCGACAGCAGGTTGTTGGCGGTGGCGATGGCTTCGCGGCCGCCCATGTACTGCACCAGCGTGTCGGTGGACGGGATGGTGAGTTCTTCCGGATGGCCCGGAGCCGTGGAGGAAGTGAAGAACGCGACGCTGCGCGCTATGCCGCGCTTGGTCAGCGGTTGCTGCGCCGCTGCTGCTGCGGCAACTGCGGTGGTGATGCCGGGGACGACTTCCACTTCGATGCCATGCTGTTCGAGCGCCGTCAACTCCTCGTCGGCGCGCCCGAACAGCATAGGATCGCCGCCTTTGAGGCGCACCACCACGCCGTAGCGCGCTGCGCAATCAACCAATTGCTGGTTGATGACGCCTTGGGCGGTGGAGCGCTGGCCGGCGCGCTTGCCTACCGAGATCTTCTCCGCCTGTGGGCAGAGCTGCAGCATTTCTTCGGTCACCAGCGCGTCGTACAGCACAACGTCGGCTTGCGCCAGCAGCCGCGCGCCGCGCATGGTGATCAGGTCCTGCGCCCCGGGTCCAGCTCCAATCAAATACACTTTCCCGTATGGCATTGCGCAGGCTCCTGTCTGGCGAAGTTTATTCGCCGAGGCGGATCATGCCTGCGGCTACTGTCTGGTGTGTGACTTCATCGATCAAAATGAAGGCGCCGGTGGCGCGGATGTCCGAATAGGCATCAGCCGCCAGCGGTTGCTGCACGGTCAGCGCAATGCGCGCGACGTCGTTCAGCTTCAACGCATCCGCATCGTGCCGTTGCTGGGTGTTGATGTCAAGGATGGAGTCGATTTTCGTCACTTTGGCCGCGGTCTGCTTGGT
>JBCNOP010000128.1:0-14826 GCA_039593775.1 Pseudoduganella sp. | reverse complement strand
CCGCCAGGCGCAACTGGCGCACGGCGTTGCTCGGCATGTCGACGGCCGCGCCCAGCATGGCGGCAATCTCCCCCACGCGCTCGACGTGGCCGCCGGAAGCGGCCGAGCGGCTTTCCAGCGCTTCGCCGAGGATGTGGATGATGGCATCCTGCGTCTGCTCCAGCTCCTCGCGTGCCAGCAGCCTTTCGTAGGTGATGGCGACATTGGCGGAGAACAGGCCAAGCAGCTCGCGCTCCTCGCCTTCCAAAGGTTCGCTGAACGACATGTAGAGCAGGCTCTCGTTGCCGTCGCTCGTGCGGTAGTAGCAAGCGTAATACAGCGGGCCGTAATGGTCGGCCTGCTCAGCCATGCAGCGCAGGAAGGCATCGCGCACCTGGGCCGGCAGGTGCTCCAGCGTTTCCTCCAATGCCAGGTCGGCATAAGCCGTCGTCACCGCCAGCACCTGCAGGCGGCCCGGCTGGCGCGCAGCGGCGTAGGCGTTCATGCGGCTGGCGCACACGCCTTCCGCCTGGCGGCCCAGCAAGGCGGAAGCCTGTTCCAGTACGGCGGAACAGAAGTGGCGCAGGTTGTCCGAATCGCAGACATGGGTGATGGCATCGATCGAACGGCGCAAGCCGAGGCGTGCGCGCTCCAGGCGCATCAGGTCACGGTAGGCGCGCAGCCCGGAATAGAACACCGTGCTGAGCTTGGCGTGCGTCAGCTCGGTCTTTTCCCGGTAATCGTTGATGTCGTAGGTCTTCAGGACCAAGGCCTGGGGCGCCTGGCCCGGCTGTCCGGTGCGCAGCACGATGCGCACATTGCGGTCGCCAAGGTCTTCGCGAATGTAGCGCACGAGCTCCAGGCCTGCATGTTCCGACTCCATCACCACGTCGAGCAGGATCAGGGCAAACTGGCCGGGCTGCGACAGGAGTTCGCGCGCTTCGGCGCCGGAATAGCAATGGGAGAAGTGCACGCGGCGGCCGTCGAACTCGAAGTCCGCCATCACCAGCTCAGTGACCTGGTGTACCGCTTGCTCGTCGTCAACAACCAGGATTTCCCAGGGCGCGAGGGCCGCGACCGGGGCTGGCGTTTCATCGTCGTCGAACAACATTGCGTCTTCAACCATGCCCAGCCCCACTAGAGGTTGTTTATTGTAAATTATATACCGCTACAGCCAGCCCACCTTCTTAAAGCGTCGATACAATGCGCCGCAAACAACAGCCATCAAGGTCAGCGCAGCCGGGTAGCCAAAACGCCAGTCCAGTTCGGGCATGTGCTTGAAATTCATGCCCCACAGGCCGGCGAAAGCAGTCAGCACGGCGAAAATGGCAGCCCATGCCGCCAGCCGCTTATTGACCTCGCCTTCTTCCAGCGCCACCATCGACAGGTTGACCTGGATCGCCGTGCCGATGGTCTCGCGCATGGTATCGAGGGCGGAATTAATCCTGAGCAAGTGGTCATGGACGTCGCGGAAATATTCCTGCGTATTCCTGCACACCGCCGGCACGCGTCCGCCATGCAGCTTGCCGATGGCATCAAGCAAGGGGGCTACGGTGTGGCGTACGGTCATTACCTTGCGCTTGAGTTCATACAGGCGTTCGATATTGTCCTGCTGGGAGCCGCGGATAAAGATGCGTTCCTCGATTTTTTCCAGCTCGACTTCGAGCGTATCGATGATCGGGAAGTAGCGGTCGACCACGGCGTCCATCAGGGCGTACAGCACGAAGCCGGAGCCCTGCTGCAGCAGGTGCGGCTCGCGTTCGGCGCGGGCACGCACGCCGAGGAAGTCCTTGGTGGAATTGGAACGGTTCGACAGCACGTAGTTCGGGCCGACGAAGATGTCGACTTCGCCCACTTGCAGCTCGTCCTCGCGCAGTTCGAGCATCTTCACCACGACGAACAGCGAGTCGCCGTATTCTTCGATCTTGGGGCGTTGCTGGCCGCGGCCGGCGTCTTCCACTGCCAGTTCGTGCAGGCCGAATTCTTCCTGCATCACTTCGAGTTCGTCGCGCGTGGCATCGCGCAGGGCGACCCAGACGAAGGCGTCTTGTCGCGCCACGTAATCGCTGATGTCCTCCACCGGGATATCAGCCAGCTTGCGCCCATTCTGGTAGGCGACGCAGTTAATCAGCATGCAGGCTCCTCAAATTTCCAAGCCCGCAGCATAACTTAAAACCGGTACCCCAGTGTCAGACACAAGTGTCTGACACTTGCCTGCAGCCGCCGCGTTGCGGTGTCTGACCCTATGGGTCGGACACCGGGGTATCGGTTTCAGTCGTCTTTGGCGCCGTCGATACCCAGTTCGGCAATCTTGCGCGTGATGGTATTGCGCCCAATCCCCAACCGGATCGCCGCATCGTTCTTGCGCCCATGCGTGTACTTCAGCGCCGTGCGGATCAAGGCCGATTCGAACTGGCGGCCGAGGATGTCCATCACATCCTGCTGCCCGCTGCTCAACATCCCTGCCGCCTGCAGTTCGAGCAGGCTAAGCCACCCTTCCGGCGACGAGGCCAGCGCCGGCGGCGCCAGCGGCTGCACGGTGCCATGATGCTGCGGCATTGCCGTCTCGACGGAAGCGGCAGGCGGCGCGGCGTGCGCAGCGCTGGCATGGCCCTCCTGGCCCTGCGTCAGTTCCAGCGGCAAGTCCTTCACCTCCACAGTCTGCCCCGGCGCCATCACCGTGATCCAGTTGCACAGGTTTTCCAGCTGCCGCACGTTGCCCGGCAACTCAAGCTGCTGCAGGAAGGCCAGCGTGGCATCGCTCATGCGCTTGGCTTCCACGCCCAGCTGGCGCGCGCTCTGCACCAGGAAGTGGCGCACCAGAATAGGGATATCCTCACGCCGCTCCCTCAAACTGGGCAGGCGCAATCGGATCACATTCAGACGGTGGTACAAGTCTTCGCGGAACAAACCGTCGCGCACGCGCTGTTCGAGGTTCTGGTGCGTCGCCGTAATCACGCGCACGTTCGCCTTCAACGGCGAGTGGCCGCCGACGCGGTAGAAGTGTCCGTCCGACAGCACACGCAGCAAGCGCGTTTGCAGGTCGAACGGCATATCGCCGATTTCGTCCATGAACAGCGTGCCGCCTTCGGCCTGTTCGAAGCGTCCACGGCGCGTGGTCTGTGCACCGGTAAAGGCGCCGCGTTCATGGCCGAACAGTTCCGATTCCAGCAGGTCCTTCGGGATCGCTGCCGTATTGATGGCGATGAAAGGCTGCTCGGCGCGCGGGCTGTGCTTGTGCAGCGCACGTGCCACCAGCTCCTTGCCGGTACCCGATTCGCCGGTAATCAACACCGTCACATTCGACTGCGACAGGCGGCCGATGGCGCGGAAGACTTCCTGCATGGCCGGCGCCTGGCCGAGGATTTCCGGCGTGTCTGCCGGCCCCGATTCGATGCTCGATTCGCGCAGGCTTTCTTCCAGCGCGCGGCGGATCAGCTCCACCGCCTTATCGATGTCAAAGGGCTTGGCGAGGTATTCAAACGCCCCTCCCTGGAAGGCCGCCACAGCGGAATCCAGGTCGGAGAAGGCGGTAATGATGATCACCGGCAGGCCGGGATAACGCTGCTTGACCAGTGAGAGCAAGTCGAGGCCGGAGTCGCCCGGCATGCGGATGTCCGACACCAGCACCTGCGGCGTCTCATGTTCCAGCGCGGCGACCGCATCGCGCGCATTGGCAAAGCTGCGCGTGGCGAGGTTCTCACGCGCCAGGGCTTTTTCAAGTACCCAGCGGATCGATTCGTCGTCGTCAACAATCCAGATTGGTTTCATGTATTCCGATCAAGGCAAAGGCAATAAGATTCTGAAGTCCGTTTGACCAGGCCTGCTTTCGCATTCGATAACACCCATGTGCTGTTGCACGAAGGTCTGCGCCAGCGTCAGTCCCAGGCCGCTGCCGCCATCCCTGCCCGACACCAGCGGGTAGAAGATACGGTCGCGGATCTGGGGCGGGATGCCCGGTCCGTTATCGATGATATGCAAATCTAATGCCAGCTGATAACGCACCTTCGCCAGGGTCATCTGGCGCGCCACGCGCGTGCGGAAAATGATCTCGGCATCGCCCTGTTCGATGCGCGACGCCAGCGCTTGCGCAGCGTTGTGGGCGATGTTCAGTACCGTCTGGATCAACTGCTCCTTGTCGCCGCGGAATTCGGGCAAGGAGGCATCGTAGTCGCGACGGATGGTCAGCCCGACCGGGAATTCGGCCAGGATCAGGCTGCGCACCCGTTCCAGCACCTCGTGGATGTTGACGTCGCCCACGATGTGCGGCCGGCGGTGCGGCGCCAGCAGGCGGTCCACCAGCGTTTGCAGGCGGTCCGCTTCCTTGATAATGACCTGGGTGTATTCGCGCAAATGCGTCAGGTGCAATGGCGGCAGTTCCATTTCCAGCAGTTGCGCTGCGCCGCGGATGCCTCCCAGCGGGTTCTTGATCTCGTGCGCCAGGTTGCGGATCAGCTCCTTGTTGACCTGGCTCTGGTCCATCAGGCGCTCTTCGCGGTCCTGCTTCATCTGCTGCACGATCTCGCGCAGCTCGATCATCACCGCGCCGTCCGGCTCGTCGAGCGCGCTAGCGATGATGTGCACGTGCAGCGCTTCGCGCCCGGTGCGTTCCAGCACCAGTTCGTGCCGCACGTCGGAGAATTTGTGCTCGCGCGCCTGCGCGATGATGTTGTCCAGCTCCAGCGGCGCCGCAAACAGGCCGCCCAGCGGCTGGCGCGCCAGCGCCTTCAACGACGATTCCAGCAGGTTCTCGCCGGCGGCGTTGACATACAGGATATGGCCGCCGCCATCGACGATGACAACGGCCGATGCCAGCAGGTCCAGCCCCGCCAGTTCAGCGGGCCGGATACTGGCAGGGCTGTCTGTGGTCATTTGATATTGGCAAGCTCGCGCTTGAGCGCTTCCACGTTTTGTTCCGCACGCGCGATGCTGTCCTTCAGGCCAGCTACGCGCTCCTGGTACTTGGCGGCGTTGCGCTCGTCGGCCCGGCGCTCAGGCTCGCCGTTGTTGAATTCCTTGCGCAAATCCGCCAGCTTTCGGTTTTCGGTGTTGAGCTCATCGGTCAGGATGGCGCGGCGGTCCGCATCGCGGGCTTTCTGCTCCGAGCTTTCTACGCGCGGGAAGTTGGCTGGCGCCACGGCAGGCGTGGACGGCGCAGTGCCGCGGCGCGCCCCGCCCGGCGCGGGAATGGTGGCGCCTGGCAGGTCCAGCGTCTTGCAGTTCTTCCCCTTGCGGGTATCGGTCAGTTCCTTGCGGCCATCGGCATCCACGCAGAGAAAAATTTGCTGCGCCTGCGCTGCGCCACTCACGGCCAGCAGCGCCAGCCCATTTAATACGAGAGTGCGAGTGTTCATGCCCCGACTATACAACATCCGAAAAAAAACGCGAGGAAAGCAAGCTGCTGGCCTCGCGTTTTTGTTGACTGCCAGTCAATCCCGGCAATCGCGCCCTGATTACAGGGAGTAGTACATGTCGAACTCGACCGGGTGAGTGGTCATGCGCATGCGGGTGACTTCGGTCATCTTCAGTTCGATGTAGGCATCGATCATCGAATCGGTAAACACGCCGCCGCGGGTCAGGAACTCACGGTCTTTGTTCAGGTGATCCAGGGCTTCTTCCAGCGATGCGCAGACGGTTGGGATCAGTGCATCTTCTTCCGGTGGCAGGTGGTACAGGTCTTTGGACGCTGCTTCGCCTGGGTGGATCTTGTTCTGCACGCCGTCCAGGCCGGCCATCATCAGCGCAGCGAAGCACAGGTATGGGTTGGCCAGCGGGTCTGGGAAGCGGGTTTCGATACGGCGGCCTTTTGGATTAGCCACGTGTGGAATACGGATCGACGCGGAACGGTTGCGTGCGGAGTAAGCCAGCTTCACCGGTGCTTCGTAGCCTGGCACCAGGCGCTTGTACGAGTTGGTGCCTGGGTTGGTGATCGCATTCAGTGCCTTGGCGTGCTTGATGATGCCGCCGATGTAGTACAGGGCGAAGTCGGACAGGCCGGCATAGCCGTCGCCGGCGAACAGGTTCTTGCCGTCTTTCCAGATCGACTGGTGCACGTGCATGCCGGAGCCGTTGTCGCCAACGATAGGCTTAGGCATGAAGGTAGCGGTCTTGCCGTAGGAGTGGGCAACGTTCCACACCACGTATTTCAGGTTCTGGGTCCAGTCGGCGCGCTCAACCAGGGTCGAGAACTTGGTGCCGATTTCGTTCTGGCCGGCGCCAGCCACTTCGTGGTGGTGCACTTCGACCGGGATGCCCATCGATTCCAGGATCAGGCACATTTCGGAACGCATGTCCTGGAAGGAGTCGACTGGAGGCACTGGGAAGTAGCCGCCCTTCACGGTTGGACGGTGGCCGGAGTTGCCGCCGTCGATGTCCTTGTCGGTCGACCAGGAAGCTTCGTCGGAGTCGATCTTGACCATGGCGCCGGACATGTCGATCTTCCACTTCACGGAGTCGAAGATGAAGAATTCTGGCTCTGGGCCGAAGTAGGCGGTATCGCCCAGGCCGGAGGATTTCAGGTAGGCTTCAGCGCGCTTGGCGATGGAACGTGGGTCGCGGTCGTAGCCCTTGCCGTCCGACGGTTCGATCACGTCGCACTGCATGAACAGGGTGGTCTCTTCGAAGAATGGGTCGATGTTGGCAGTCGCAGGGTCCGGCAGCAGGATCATGTCGGAAGCTTCGATACCTTTCCAGCCGGCGATGGAAGAACCGTCGAAAGCGTGGCCCGATTCAAATTTGTCGATGTCGAAATGGGACACAGGCACGGTTACGTGCTGTTCCTTGCCACGGGTATCGGCGAAACGGAAGTCCACGAACTTGACTTCGTGCTCTTGTACCATCTTCAGAACGTCTGCGGCGGTCAGTGCCATTACATATCTCCTAAGTGAAAAAACTGCCGCGACCACTTGGGTGCGGCGAACGCTGGTGGTACATTAAGCAGATATCATGCCAGCCAAATCCACGCCACCGACACGCAAATCCCGCACCATGCGGGTGCATCTGCCAATTCTCGCACCACTATGGTGCATATTCGCACCAATTGAAGCAAATGCATCTTTGTGGTGCAGTCATCATAAAGGAAAAACCATGAGTTCCAATTCCGAAATCCTCGACCGTGCACGCAAACGCGACACTTCCCTGCCCTATGCCGGTGCGGTGACCCCACATGAGGCATATGAACTGCTCAAATGCGACCCGCGTGTGCGTTTGGTGGATGTGCGGACCAATGCCGAGCGGGATTGGGTGGGACGGGTGTCCATCCCGGCCGAGCAGCACCATGCGGCGCAGTGGAATGTGTATCCGGGCGGGACGCCGAACCCGGACTTCCTGGGTCAACTGGCGGCAGCGGTGCCAAACAAGGATACGGTCATCGTTTTCCTGTGCCGCTCCGGCGTCCGTTCGCGCCACGCGGCCAAGGCGGCCACCGAGGCTGGCTACACCCAGTGTTACGACATCCTGGAGGGATTTGAAGGCGACAAGGACGCCGAGGGCCACCGCAAGACGGTGGGTGGCTGGTGCAAAGCCGGCCTGCCCTGGATAGGCGCCTGATTCATTCCGGCTGGCCCCACAAGGCCAGATACTCGCTTGATTGATTGAGCAAATCGCGCTCCATTGCCGCCAGCCGCTCCGGCGGCGGCAAGGGGCGGTGGGCATTGAAACCGCTGTAGCCCAGGCCCAGGCGGCCGCCCGGTACTTGATAGCCGATGAATTCCATGATGGTCGGCAGCAGGTCGAAGTGCAGCAGCTGCGCGCGGTTGGGCGCCGGCGCATCGTGCGCCAGGAAGGTGTTGAAGATGGCCCGCCTCGGCATCTGCGACAGTTGCGGCGTTAAAGGATTTTTGCGCGACAGGTGGTCGCCGATAATCACCACATTGGTGTTCTCCAGGTAGCCGTTACGCTCGGCGAAGCGCACAAAGTCCGCTACTGCTGCAGCGGTGCAGGAAACGATGCCGTCGAATTTCTCCGCATACCCCTGCTGCGCACACTGCGCCGAGAGCATGCCGGCCGGCTCGTGGGTGTCGACCGTCAGCAGCGACAGGTTGAACTTTCCTTTCGAGGCCGCCAACTCGCGCAGTCTGGACTTCGCTTCGCGGAACAGATCGGCGTCGTACAGCCCCCAGCCGTTCATCGCGCTCTCCCTTGCGCCGCGCTGCAGCCATTCGTCTTTGCCGTAGATCTCATGATAGTGGTGCTGGCGCAGGAATTTATCCTTGCCCGCAAAGCTGGAAGAAGCCCCGCCCATGAACACGTTGCGATAGCCGCGCTGGGCCAGCAGGTCGCTCAGGCACACAGCCCTGCCGAGGAAGGACTCCATCATCTGGCCCTGCGTATTGCCGTCGAAGATAGATACCCGCTCCAACGGTACCGCGCATTGGGTGGCAACCATCGCGGCGATGGTCCAGCTGGTGCCAGGCGCCTGCTTGTAGTCCGGAAAGCTGGTGCCGTGCAATGCGGTCAATGGCTCGAGCAAGTCGCGTCCGAAAGCGTTGCGGTCGGCGTAGCCTGTCTCCAGGCTTTCCACGTAAATCAGTACCAGGTTTTTCGCCTGCTGCTCGTGCAATGCCACCGAGCCAGGCGGAACATAGTTGGCGCCGAAATAGTCCGGGCCGAAATTCGCTTCCAGATACTCGAACGCCGATACGTCCCACAGCCAGAAGGCGACGGCAGCCGCGAGCAGGATTGGCGGCAGCACCCGCCGCAGCCGCGGCGCCAGGTGGCGCTCTGCCCAGGCAAGCAAGGCAAAGAACAACAGCGGCGCGATGACGCACCAGCGCACGAAGCGCTTGGTGAATACCGGGTCGGAAGTCCTGGCGAGATCGACGCCGAAGTTCAGGTGGTAGGCGATCTGGTGGATGTCGACCTGTCCGAAATACCGGTGGATCCAGTAGCTCAGGCAAAAGAGGAAGATGGCGGCCAGGGTCAGCGCGTGGCGAAGAAAAAGAATGGGCATCGGGATAGGTGAATATCGTCGATGCCCATCGTCTCAGGCCGATGTAACAGCCTGTTATCCAGATCCCGGCTTTTTGTATCGCTGTATTACGCTCTTGTAAAAAAGCTGCGCAACTGTAAAACCGGGTTAAGACAGGTTAAAGCGTGTAGTTCAAACGCGCATACACGAAGCGCCCGGAGCGGCCGAACGGCGAGTAGTTGGAGTACGGCGCGTTGCCGGTGCTGTTCAACAGCGCCGGATACGGATCCGGATACTGGTCGAACAGGTTCTCCGCACCCACCGCTGCAGTCAGGCGCTGCGTGATCTTGTAGCGCCCTTCCACGTCCACCAGAGTCTTGGGCGTCATCCAATGGTCACGCGCTGGATTTGCATCCGGCTGCAGCACCTTGCCGTAGCGCGTGGCGCGGAAAGTACCGCTCCAGTTGCCCAGCGTATGATTCAGGCTCGCCGTGAATTTGGTCTGCGGCGTGCCATGCTCGAAGGTAAGCACATTGACGCGGTCAAACAGTACCGGTGCAGGATTCAGCGCGGACAACTGCGCCGTCTGAGGCACCTTGGTCACTTCAGTCTTGGTGTAATTGCCCGCCAGCGTGAAATCAAACTTGCCCACATTGCCGGCGTTCCATGGATAGTTCGCCACCACGTCCACGCCGCGCGTCGTGGTGTTCACGCCGTTGATGAAGAAGCGCCCGCCGCCAATGCCGATAAAGCCCAAAGAGCTCAGGTAGTTGCGCACATTGGTTTGCGTCAGGTTCTCGGACAGCACGATGCGGTCGCGGATCTTGATCTGGAACGCATCCACCGTCAGGCTGGCCTTGCCCATCTTGCCGACTGCGCCCAGCGAGAAGTTGGTCGACTTCTCTGCATCAAGCGGCTTGGCGCCCAACGCAATCGCTGCCGGGTCGCTAGGCTTGAAGGTGGTGATGTCGAACGGTACGCCGCCAATGAAGTTGGTCGCCGTGGAAGTAAAGAACTGTTGCTGCGGCGACGGTGCGCGGAAACCATTCTGCGCCGAACCGCGCAGGGCAAACGATGGCGAGAAGTTGTAGCGACCTGCCAGCTTGCCCGACCAGTTGTTGCCGAAGTCGGTGTAATGCTCACCGCGCACTGCAACCGATGCCAGCAGGTTTTGCGTCACGTTTGCTTCCACATCCACGTATGCCGAATAGGCTTTGCGGTTGGCGTCCGATTCATCACTTGGACGGAAGCCCGGGAACACTTGCGAACCGGATGCCGTCGGCTGGCCACTCGGCAGCAGCACGCCGCCGTTGCGCCAGGAATCCGGCTCGCCGGCGTGCAGTGAATAGCCCTCGCGGCGGGCTTCCGCACCAACTGCCACGTTGAGCGGCGACGACAGGCCCACTTCGTACTGGCGCACGGCGGACAGGTTGAAAGTGAGTTGGTCGTACTTGAAGCCGCCGGCGTCGAAGACGGTCTTGGAGCTCGGGCCAAGGGAACGGTTCAGCGTGTTCTCGATGGTGAAGTCCATGCGATTGTCGCCGTAAGTCACGGAAGCATCCATCTCCCACTCGCCTGCAGTCCAGGTGGCCCCGAAGGCCCCGCTGAAGTCCGCCACTGCCGGCGCGATGATCGGCAGGAAGCCATCCGGATAAATCTGGATCGTATTGTTGTCCTGCAGGGCGCGGCGGAAGAAGCCGCCCGAGCGCGCATCGCGGTCCTGGTAGCTGGTCCAGCCATACAGCTTGACGCCGCCGGACAGCGTGTAACCGGCGTTGGCAAAGAAGGTGTTCTGCGTCAGCTCAGGCTCGCCATACCAGGCGTTGAAGCGGTTGAAGTTCGCCTCACGCGGATCGAAAGCGCCGTTCACCAGCGGGTATTGCTGGCGCACATCCCAGCCGGCACGCTCGGTATGGTCCTGGCGCTTGCGCTCCAGGGCAATGGTCAGGAAACCGTTCTCGCCGAGCTCCATGCCCTTCCACAAGCTCAGGTTCAGCGTATTGCCGTCCTTGCGCTTGCGCGAGTCTTGCGTGCCCCAGGTCGCGCCAGCCGGCGGCGTGCCAGGATTGAAGTTGTACTCGGTATCGCGGCGGCCGTAGCTCACACTAGCCTCGCCACCGGTGCGGTCCGTGCGCAGGCGCACGTTGATCACGCCGGCAATCGCATCGGAACCGTATTGTGCGGAGGCACCGTCGCGCAGCACTTCAATCGTTTTCACGATGCCGGCCGGGATGGTGTTCATGTCCACCGCTGCCGAACCACGGCCGATGGTGCCGTTCAGGTTCACCAGCGAAGACGTATGGCGGCGCTTGGAGTTGACCAGCACCAGGGTCTGGTCAGGCGCCAGGCCGCGCAGGGTGGCAGGACGGATGGTATCCGTGCCGTCAGCCAGGCCTGGGCGCGGGAAATTCAATGATGGCAGCGCCACTGACAGCGCTTGCGTCACTTCAGGAACGCCTGCGTTCTTGATCGTATCGGCGCTGATGACGTCCACCGGTGCGGTGGTGTCGAGCACCGTGCGGTTGGAGACCCGGGTACCGGTCACCACCACTGTAGCGGTATCGCCGGCAGGCGCTTCCTGCGCCCATGCGGCGTTGGTGAAAAGTGATGCAACTGCGATTGCGAGAACCTGTTTTTTTGGTGCCATAGCTACCCCTTGTAGTTAAACCAGTTTCACTCCCCGGCTTATATTTGAGGTAACTGTAAGCAACTGTCAATTAAGGTTCTCCCGGATACAACACTTTCATCTTGTTTTACGTGTTTGTACGTAGCTTCTGGCGCACGAATTCAATGTGATTACGCAGGCCATAGAACTCATCAGCAAACGATAGCGGCACGGTCAGCCGGTTAACCCTTTCTTCGATCTGGTCCAGGCGGTGCAGCAGTTCTTCGCGCGGCTTGCCTTCGTCGACGCCCTGCTCGACCGAGCGCAGTTGCCCGTACCAGCGGTAGACCCGCGAGCGGATGCGCCACACATACAGCGGCGGCACGACTTTAGACAACGGCAGGATCAGGGCGCCGGCCGCCAGCACCACCACCCACAAGCGGTCGAACAGGTTGGCCAGCCAGAAGGCCATGTAGCGCTGCAGGAACGGCGGGCCGTCCTTGTAGAACTTGGCTGCTTCCCGCGCGACCGGAATCTCGGTGTAGCGCGGCGACGGGAACTGGCCCTGCTGCTGGAACCAGCCTGCCCCGCTGTGGATGCTGCTGGCGGCTTGCACGAACAGGTCGATCAAGGCCGGGTGCAGGTCTTCGCGCGCCACCAGGGTGGCTGTTGGTGCGATCAGGTGGTAGTCGCGGGCCGGCAGGTCGCGGCCCAGGTCGACGATCCCGCGCGGCAGTGTGACGTGGGTCAGGTATGGCAGGCGGCGCGCATAGGCTTCGGCTTGGGTGAAGTTGAACAGCTTGATCCCGGGCGTCATCAGCAGCATCTGGATCAGCGGGTCGTCCGGCGCGGCAGCGAATACCAGCGCATCGATGCGGCCTTCCAGCAGTTCCACGGTAGCGGGGGTGTTTTCCAGGTCGCTGGCCTTGATGTCGCCGGCATGCAGGCCATTGATCTGCAATACCTGGCGGAACAGGCGCGGCACGCCGCTGCCTTCGGGGCCGAGGTTGACCTTCATGCCTTTGAGGTGGGTCAGGCTGGTGACGGCTTTCTTTTCGCGCATGAAGAGCCATAGCGGCTCGGTAAACAGGCTGCCCAGCGAGACCAGGCCGGTGCGCTCGGCTTCGGCTTCGTTGGTGGAGCCGCTTTGCACGAAGGCGATGTCGGTTTCGCCCTTGTTCAGGCGTTGCAGGTTTTCCTGGGAGCCCTGGCTTTGCTGCAGGACGACCTTGATGCCGTGCTTGGCCATCGCTTGGGCGTAGCGCTTGCCGATGTTTTCGTAGGCGCTGTTTTCCTGGCCGGTGGAGAGTTTCACTACCCGGGGCGGGGTGGGGTCGATGATCCAGTAGGCCAGCGCGCAGGCGCCGGCGATCAGCAGGATGGTGGGGGCAAACGAGACCAGCAGGTCGCGCAGGTTGACATTGGTGAATTTGGTGATGAGCTTCATGCGCGCATTTTAAACCGGTAAGACGGTGTCTGACCCATAGGGTCAGACACCTCCCGTGCGGCGGCTGCGGGCAGGATTTAGGGATTGTGACATTCGAGGAAGATCAACAGCTCACAACCGCTTGGTGTCTGACCCTGCGGGTCAGACACCGGTTTACCGGTTTTAGCGGGCGCCGCAAGCGCGCAAGGGCGCTGCGGGAACAGCAGCCGCAGTAGCAGCTGCCAAAGCAGCCGTAGCAACCGGCTGCACAGCCCCCGGCGTCCCGTTGGCCACCGCCGTCACCACCGGCGCCGCCTTCTGCGCATTCGGCTCGATCAGCGGCATCAGCGAAGGTGCCAGCACCGTCAGTAGCTGCACCGGCAGCGCCGAGGTAAAGTCATAATTCTTCGACTCTGGCCCATGCACATAAGCCGTCATCGAGCCAAAGAAGCGCTCCCCGATATTGAACACGAAGGTCGCCGAGCGATTCACATAGCGCGACTCGATCAGGCGCCCGCCCGCTGCATACACGTCAAAGCGCTGGTCGCCGGTACCGGTCTTGCCGCCCACAGGAATAATCTGCCCGTCCGAGCCAACAAAGGCCGACTTGACGCGCCGCGCCGTGCCATCCGACACCACCTCGCGGATCGCGTCGGCTACCGCACGCGCCACTTCCGGCGTCAGCACCTGCTCGTTGGTGGACGACTTGGTGCGCGCCACCGTGGTTTCATAAGGCGTGCCGTCCGCAAAGTGCAGCGACTCGATGCGCTGCGTGGTCTTGCGCACGCCGCCGTTGATGATAATCCCCATCATCTCCGCCAGCGCAGCCGGACGGTCGGCCGATGCGCCCAGCGTCGTCGCGTAGGAAGGCACCAGCGAATCAAACGGGTAGCCCATCTTCTTCCACTGGCGGTGGATGCCCATGAAGGCCTCCATCTCCAGCAAGCCGGCAATGCGCTTGTCCTGCGCGTACTTGTGATGGGTCTTGAACAGCCACTGGTAGACCTCCTGGCGTTCCTTCTCGCTGGCGGCAACGACGTCCGACAGCGAAGCCCCTTCGTTCTGGTGCAGGTAAGCCACCAGCCACAGTTCGAGCGGGTGCACAGCAGCCAGATAGCCGCGGTCGGCAAGGCTCCATTTGTCCATCGCGTACTGGTCGTACATCTTGGCCAGGCGGTCCTCCGGCACATCGTTCTGCACCTTCAGGTTGTCGTTCACGAATTTGTCGAATTCCGCCAGCGTCGCGTTTGGATAGATGGTGCGGTGGATATTCGCCAGGCGCACCGGCGTCGGGCGGATCGTATCGAGCAGGATGGCGTCCAGTTCCGAAGTCTTCTTGCCTTTGTACTTGGCGTAGAAGCGGTACAGGAACTCCTTGCCTTCCTTGTCGGCGAAGCGCGCCAGGTAAGCCGCACGGCGCGGGTCGTCGGAGTCGGTCAGCAGCGTCTGCGAGGAACCCGGCATCTGGAAGGAGTAGTACTTGACCACGTCGCGCATCAGGCGCACGAACACCAGGTTGGTGGAGCGGCGCAGCGCTTCGCGCACCGTCATGATCTTGAAGTCGTCGTCCTTGCTGAAGTTGCCGAAGTAATGCAGGCCCCCGCCGGTGAAGAAGCCCTCGCCCGGATTGGCCGAATACTTGCGCTCCAGCGCGGCCTGCAGCATGGCTGGCAGGTCGCGCTTGTCCTTCGGTGTCATGGTCAGGTATTCGATGCCCCAGGTGGTCAGGCGGTCGCGCTGGTCGACGCTGACCTTCTTCAGTTCCGCCACGTCCATCTGGCCATACTTCTTGTGCAGCTGGTCGACGATGTCCATATAGGTCACCAGCGTGCGCAGCTTGGCGGTCGAGCCCAGGTCCAGCTTGGCGCCTTCGTTGATGTCCAGCGGCTGGTCGTAGTTGTCGGTCTG
>JBCNOP010000127.1:0-14938 GCA_039593775.1 Pseudoduganella sp. | reverse complement strand
GCGCCGCAAGCACGTGACGCGTGTTCGACAGCTCAACCGTAAGTAATCACAGTTCGATCACGCGCGCGCCGCTGTCATAGCTGCGCACGAACCTTTCGATTTCATCCACCGTGATGGTGTCGAAATGACCGCGAATGCGGGGGCCGGTCGGGTGGTCGTCGAAGGCCACGTTGGCGCGGAAGAGCCTTGCGCCGACGCGCGAGCCCAGGCCTATGTCAATGCCGGATGGGTGAAAGCCTGCTTCGTTCAGCCATTTCTGCGCCTCGGCGCGGGTTTCCACCTTGCCTGGTTCGGCACTGGCGGCGGCCAGCGTCTCCAGTACCCACTGGTTGGAATTCTGGTAGCGCGTCGACCAGGCGTATGACAGCATGCTGTATTTCGGCTCATGCAGCCGTTGCGGCGTGCGCGATGCCAGCACCTGGGCGAGCCGTTGCTGAACGCCTGGCGACGGCAGGATCAGCTGCGAGTTGTATTGATACAGGCCGCTGAGGAAGAAGTTACCCAGGCCATCGTTGTACAGCGCAGAATTCGCGGTGCCGCAGTCGTTCAGCAATTGCACCACCACCCAGCGGCCAGCCGGGTGATCGCGCCACGCCAGCCCGACGTGGGAATAGCGCAAGCCATACTTCGACAGGTCCTGACCCGCGCGGGCGACGATGGCCACCTGTGCGCCGCTTTCATCGAGCTTGCGCATGCTGCGCTGGGCAAGGTCCAGCGAGCGTTCCACCTCGTCCACCGACATCGGCTTGTGTTCGCAGTGCTGGCCCGCATGGGCCGTGCCGGCCATCGCGCAGGCCAGCGAAAAAGCAAGGAGCAAGCGCTTCATGGCTTAGCTCACGCGGCTATGATGCAGAAGGGCCTTGCCCATTTCGTTCGGGATGAAGGCAATTACCTTGCCCGATACCACCAGTGCATGGCCGGCCGACATGGCGACTGCGCTGACCGCGGTGCCCGCTGCCACGGAGACGCCTTCCAGCGCCTTGCCGCTGAATTCCACGGTGGCCTTGCTGCCATCGCCTACGGCTTTCAGCACGACCACCACGCCTTCGCCGACCACCTTGACGGATTCCACGACCAGCGAGCCGCCGGCAAATACGGTCAGCACCGAACCCGCCACAACGACGGCCGACAGGCCGCCAACGCCCTTGCTCAAAGTTTCCGAACCATCCGCCGCCTGGCTGCTGGCGCATGCGACAGCGATCAGGGCGGCGATCAGGGTGCGTTTCATTTTTTGCTCCACAGGTTAAGGGAGCGGCCATCTTGCTGCGCTCCCAGGAGCGGGGCAATCGCTTTGCGCACTGTAGCGCCGGGCCATGCTGGTGGTATCATATTTCGATACTAATTGCAGGAATTCTAAGCATGTCCAACGTCATCCGCCTGGTCGACGCGCTCAAACGCCAACTCAAGGCGCGCGGCATCACTTACGCTGCCCTCGGGCAGAAGATCGGCCTCTCCGAACCCAGCATCAAACGCATGTTCGCCGCCCGCAATTTCACGCTGGACCGGCTGGAACAGGTGCTGGCCGTGCTGGAAATGGATTTCGCCGAACTGGCGCAAGCCAGCGCCGACACGCCGCAACTGATCTCGCAGCTCACCTACGCGCAGGAAAAGGAAATCATCAGCGACACCAAGCTGCTGGTGGTGGCCGTGCTGGCGCTGAACCAGGTACCGATCGAAGAAGTGGTGGCCAACTACAAGATCAGCGCAGCCGAAGCGACGGCCTGCCTGCTAAGGCTCGACAAGATCGGCTTCCTGATGCTCAAGCCGAACAACAAGGTCAAGCTGCTGGTATCGCGCACGTTCAGCTGGCTGCCGAATGGGCCGATCCAGGGCTTCTTCCGCGACGAGGCGTACCAGGACTATTTCGACAGCCGCTTCGACGGCCATCATGAAGTGCAGCGGCTGGTGAGTGTGATGCTGTCGCAGCAATCGACGCGCGCCTTGCTGGATCGTTTGAAGCAGGTGGCAGACGAGTTCTCGCTGCAGCACCAGGATGACGCGCGGCTGCCGTGGGAACAGCGCCGCGCCGTGACCATCATGCTGGCAGCACGCCCGTGGATACCGAAGGCATTCAGAGCGCTGCTGCGCTAGGCCATCAGATGGCTTAGAAGTTGCGCAGGGTGCGCAGGACTGGCTGCAGCACGTCCGCACCCAGCTTGGCGGAACGGGCGCCGTTCCAGCCTACCAGTTCGTCCGGATCGTTGGCGTTGTCCTTGAACGGCAGTTCCAGGGTCAGCGACAGGCAGCCGAACAGGTGGGTGATGTGCGGCGAACCCATGGTCAGCACTTCCGGCGTGTATGGCGAGTCAGGATAGCCATGCTCGGACTGGAAGTCTGGCGATGCCAGCTTGAAGTCGGCGATGAACTTGTCCTGCGCGGCCTTCTGCTCCTTGGTGAAGTTCGGCAGGGCGTCGCTGCCCGCAACGAAGACGTAAGGCAGGCCTTCGTCGCCATGTACGTCCAGGAACAGGTCGCAGCCGATTTCCTTCATCTTCTCTTTCACGAGGAAGACTTCCGGCGAACGCTCCATGGTCGGCTCGTTCCACTCGCGGTTCAGGTTCGCGCCGGCAGCGTTGGTGCGCAGGTTGCCGCGCACGGAGCCGTCCGGGTTCATGTTCGGCACGATGTAGAAGCAGGCGTCCTGCAGGCACTGGCGGGCGTATGGATTGGCTGCGTCAAGCAGGGCTTCGACCATGCCTTCCACGAACCATTCAGCCATGGTTTCGCCTGGGTGCTGGCGGGCGATGACCCAGACCTTTTTCGCTGCTTCCTGGTCGCCGATGACCAGCATGTTCATGTCGCGGCCTTCCACGGTGCTGCCCAGGTCGACCAGTTCGGCCAGCGGGTGCAGCTGGGCGGAGTCCAGCAGGGACAGGTGGCGTTCCCACGAATACGGCTCGAAGTAAGCGTAGTAGACGGAATCGTGTTCCGGCGCGTGCTCGATGGTCATCACTTCGCCATCGAAGGAAGTCGGGACGCGGAACCAGTTGTCGCGGTCGTAGGAAGCTACGGCGTTGTAGCCCTTCCAGCCCTCAGCATAAGCAGCCTTGCCAGCGTTCAGGAAACGGATGGTCAGCGGCACGGCTTGCGCGCCCTGTACACGAAAGTAGAACCACTGGATGATGTCCGCGTGGGAGTCCTTGCGGATATTGACGTCGATATCGCCAGCGGAGGTAACGCTGACGACATCAATGGCGCCAGCATCGAACTGGCTGCTGATCTTGATAGACATTGTGTGTCCTGTCGGAAAAATAAGCGCTGCTGCGCGAAGCCCGACATGATACCAAATCCAGCATCAGTCGGTCAGCAACGCCCCTGCCGCCAGGTCGTCCGGCAGCTTCAGTCCCCAGCGTTGCAGCTGCTTGCGGCTGAAGAAAAAGCGCCCGCGGTCGGCCGTGACGGGGTAGATGGCGGAAGGCGGGGTGCCGCCCAGGATGCGCAGGGCGATATCGCCGGCCGCCTTGCCCTGGTCGTAGCCGTACAGCACCAGGCCGCCTGCGGTCTTGTCGGCGCCGACCGCCCAGTCCCAGAAACCGAAGGTGGGCACTGGTGCGTGCTCGGAAGTCCAGCGCGCCACCTCATCGCGCGTGTTCACGCTGCGGCCCTCGCGGTCGTGCAGGGCCTGGTACAGGCCGATGAAAATCAGGTCGTATTTTTCGCGTGCGCTGAGCACTTCGTGCTGCCAATCCTCCCAGTTGGCGACCAGTTTCAGGTCGACCTGGATGCCGGAGAGGTCGTGGCTGTCCTGGCTGCCGAAGGTTTCCTTGCGCACCACCTGCGACGTGACGTCGGTATCGAACAGCACCAGCGCGCGCCTGGCGTTCGGCAGCAGGCGCCGCGCCAGAGCGATATTGCGCTTCATGTTGGGGCGCTCGAGCACACCCGTGATGTTGCGGTAGCGCTGGTTGTCGAAGTATTCGCGCGGGTTATTGTTGATGCCGAGGTAGACCACGGGCGTGCTGGTGGCGCCGAGGCGGTCGCACAGGTATTTGAGCGCGGCATCGTCGCCCAGGACGACCAGCGCGGGCTTGAGCTGCTCGTAGCGCGCCCATGCCTGGTCGGCCATCGCCGGATGCTGGGACTTGGGCAGGCGCTTGGTGTCCATCTGGACGTATTCGAGCTTGTAACGCTCGCCCAAGGTGTCTTCCAGCGCCTTCTTGTAGGCGGCATCCCAGGCCATTTCGACGTTGTAGCTTTCCACCACGAGGACCGTATCCGGCCCTGCCCGGCAAGCCAGGGGCAAGGACAACAGCAGGCTGGCAATCCAGGTGCGCCGGACCATGCTACCTCCACGGTTTTAAGGTGATGATAGCAGGCCGCCGAAGCGCTGGTGGAAGCTGGATTCTGGTTGGGGCGCGCTTGGGTCTTCGCGCTGCAGGGCGGCGAGGATGTGCTGTTCGGCGGGGGCGGAGAGCTGGCGATAGAGCTGGCTGGCCAGTTCGTAGGCGCGGGCGCCGGGCCATGGCTCGGGCAGCAGCTCGATCGGCAGTTGCGGGTCGTGCAGCTGCACGCGGCGGTAGGCGTGGATCAGCAGGGTGCGCAGCACGAACGCCTGCTCGGGATCAATCGCGCCTGCCTCAGCCAGCAGGGCCGGCAGCACGCTGAAAGCGGCGGCAAACTTCTCATAGCCCGCGGCTACTTCGCTGAGGTCCCAGCCTTCGGCCACCATCTCGCCCAGCGGGCGGGCGCGCAGGCCAGGCACTTCGCTGGCCTGCACCACGTACACCTTCTGCAGCAGGCCGAGGCGCGACAGCAGCGATTCCAGTGCTTCCATATCGCCAGCCGGATGGCCGGCGATGCCGGGCGCAATCACGCTGTAGCCTTCCCACAGCAGCTCCTTGCGCAGCTGGCCGCGCGCCGGGGCGTCCAGGCCATCGGTGGCCAGCACCAGGGTCCATTGGCCGTTCCAGTGCACGTTCAGGGGAGCGTAAATGCGGCGGAAGGCGCGGCTGAAGCGGCGCATCGCGTCGGGTGTGATGGCGTAGCTGCTGCGGCGGCCATCGCGCTGGGCGCCCAGCCAGCCTTCCTGCGCCAGGCGGAACACGGAAGTGCGCAGCAGGCGGTCATTCACGCCGAAGGGCGCCAGCAGTTCAATCAGGCTGCCGGTCCATACCATGCCGCCGTGCGGCACGATGGCGTCGCCAAAGATGGTCATCACCAGCGATTTGGAGCGCGGCGGGTCACTGGCCAGGAATTCTTCGATCCAGCTATTGATTTTCTGGTTTTTTTGCATAGACCTCAGTTTATACACTGTCATTGATCTGGATACAGAATTTTTAAATGACACACAAAATTCGTTTGCAAAGCTGTTTTTGTATCGTATTATGAAGCTATCCCGAACAAGGAGGCCCTCCTTATGTACGCACAAATGGTGGAAACAGGCCTGAAAAAGGTCCAGACCGCAGAAGATATGGACGCGCAGGAGCGCGAGTTCCAGGCGCGCATCGACGCTGGCGTGAAGATCGAGCCGAAGGATTGGATGCCTGAGGCTTACCGCAAGACCCTGATCCGCCAGATCTCCCAGCACGCCCACTCGGAAATCGTCGGACAGTTACCTGAGGGTAACTGGGTGACCCGCGCGCCGACACTGAAGCGCAAGTCCATCCTGCTGGCAAAGATCCAGGATGAAGCGGGCCATGGCCTCTACCTGTATAGCGCCGCCGAGACCCTGGGCGTGTCGCGCGACGAGCTGCTGGCGGCCCTTCATAGCGGCAAAGCGAAGTACTCGTCCATCTTCAATTACCCGACACTGAGCTGGGCCGACATGGGCGCCATCGGCTGGCTGGTGGACGGCTCGGCCATCATCAACCAGATCCCGCTTTGCCGCTGTTCTTACGGCCCATACTCGCGCGCCATGATCCGCGTCTGCAAGGAGGAATCCTTCCACGCCCGCCAGGGCTACGACATCATGATGTCGCTGGCCAAGGGCACGCCGGAGCAGAAGGCGATGGCGCAGGATGCGCTGAACCGCTGGTGGTGGCCTTCGCTGATGATGTTCGGCCCGTCCGATGCCGCGTCCGTGAACAGCGCGCAGTCCGCGCAGTGGCGCATCAAGCTGTTCTCCAACGATGAACTGCGCCAGCGCATGGTCGACCAGACCGTGCCGCAAGCTGAATTCCTGGGCCTCACTATTCCCGATCCTGACCTGAAATGGAACGAAGAGCGCGGTTCCTACGACTTCGGCGAAATCGACTGGGAAGAATTCCACCAGGTCCTGAAGGGCAACGGCCCATGCAACCGCGAGCGCCTGCGCACCCGCGTCAAAGCCTACGAAGACGGCGCCTGGTTCCGCGATGCGCTGGTGGCCTACGCAGACAAACACAATAAGGAGCAGGCTGCGGCCTGAGAGGAGACAAGATGAGCAAAGAATGGCCACTGTGGGAAGTCTTCATTCGCAGCCAGCACGGGCTGGCGCACAAGCATGTGGGCAGCCTGCATGCTCCCGATGCGGAGATGGCAATCAACAACGCACGCGACGTCTATACGCGCCGCAATGAAGGCGTAAGCATCTGGGTGGTGCGCGCCGCCGACATCGTCGCCAGTGCGCCGGCCGACAAGGGGCCGCTGTTCGAGCCGTCCAACAGCAAGGTGTATCGCCACCCGACCTTCTTCCCGATGCCGGAAGAAGTGAAGAACCTGTAAGGCTCATTCCATGGATAACAAGGTCAATTACCTGCTGCGCCTGGGCGACAACGCCATGGTGCTGAGCCAGCGCCTGTGCGAGTTGTGCGGCAAGGGCCCGGCGCTGGAGGAGGACATGGCGCTGTCCAATGTATCGCTGGACCTCCTGGGACAGACCCGCATGTGGTACACCTACGCCGCCGAACTGGAACGTGCGGGCCGCGATGAGGACAAGCTGGCTTACCTGCGCGATGCGCATGATTACAAGAACGTGCTGCTGGTCGAGCAGCCGAACGGGAACTACGCCCACACCCTGGTGCGCCAGTTCTTCTTCGATACCTGGCACTATTTCCTGATCGGCGCGCTGACGAAGAGCAGCGACCAGCGCATCGCGGAAATCGCCGAGAAGTCGCTGAAAGAGGTGACTTATCACCTGCGCCGCAGCGGCGACCTGGTGGTACGCCTGGGCGACGGCACCGACGTCTCGCACCAGTTCACCCAGACTGCGGTCGATGAGCTGTGGATGTACACCGGCGAGGTGTTCAACTACGACGCGGTCGACGAAGCCATGGTGGCGGAAGGCGTTGCGCCGCCGGCTGCCATGCTGCGTGAGCAGTGGCTGTCGCACGTGTCGGACATTCTCGGTGAAGCGACGCTGGCCATGCCGCCGGCCGATGCGTGGATGCAGAAGGGCGGCAAGCAAGGCCGCCATACCGAGCACCTGGGCTACCTGCTGGCCGAGATGCAGTTCCTGCAGCGCGCCTACCCAGGTTCGGAGTGGTGATGGACGAAGCGCGCGTCTGGTCCTTGCTGGAGCAGGTGTCCGACCCTGAGATTCCCGTCATTTCGGTGGTGGACCTGGGCATCGTGCGCGACGTGCAGGTGACCGGCCCGTCGTCCTGCGCCGTCACCATCACGCCCACTTACTCCGGCTGCCCGGCCATGCAGGTGATTGCCGACGCGGTGCAAGGCGCGCTGCATGACGCTGGCATCGGGCAGGTCGACATCATCACCCGCCTGTCGCCCGCCTGGACCACAGACTGGATGAGCGATTCGGGCAAGGCCAAGCTGAAAGGCTACGGCATCGCGCCGCCGGCCCAGCGCGTGGTCGACATCAGCGGCCTGCGCAACACGCGTCCGGCGGCCGTGCCGCTGGATCCGCTGAAAGCCGGCATTGCGCGCGGCGCCGTGCCTGCGCCGAAGGTCGTTTGTCCGCACTGCGGCTCCAGCCACACCGAAATCACCAGCCAGTTCGGCTCCACGCCCTGCAAGGCCCTGTACAAGTGCCTCGATTGCCGCGAGCCCTTTGACTACTTCAAGTGCCACTGACACCATGAGCAAATTCTATCCACTGTCCGTCGCCAAGGTGCAGCAGGAAACACGCGACTGCATCGCGGTCACCTTCGCCGTGCCTGCCGAGCTGCAGGAAAGCTTCAAATACCAGCAAGGCCAGCACCTGACCCTGCGCACGAACATCAATAACGAAGACGTGCGCCGCTCGTATTCGATCTGCTCCGCGGTGCAGGACGGCGCACTGCGCGTTGCGATCAAGCGTACACCGGGCGGCATGTTCTCGACCTGGGCCAACGAGTCGCTGAAGCCTGGTGCCACTATTGAAGTAATGCCGCCAATGGGGCACTTCAACGTGCCACTGGATGCAGGGCAGTGCAAGAACTACCTTGCTTTCGCGGCCGGCAGCGGCATTACGCCGATCCTGTCGATCATCAAGACCACGCTGCTGACGGAACCTGGCAGCCGCTTTACCCTGTTCTATGGCAACCGTGCTTCTTCGTCTGTGATCTTCAAGACGGAGCTGATGGAGTTGAAAGATGCTTACCTTGAGCGACTGAACATCGTCTACGTGATGTCGCGCGAGCAGCAGGATATTGAGCTGTTCAATGGCCGCATCACCAAGGAAAAGACCGAACAGTTCCTGCAGCACTGGATCGATATCGAGGATTACGATACGGCCTTTATCTGCGGTCCGGAAGACATGATGCTGGGTGTTTCCGCTGCCTTGCAGGAGGCGGGCATGCCGAAGTCGAATATCAAGATTGAGCTGTTCGCCGCCAGCATTCCGAAACACCAGCACAAGCCGCGCGTGCAGGCTGACTCGGCGCCGCACCTGACCGAAGTTACCGTGATCATGGATGGCAATGCGGCTTCGTTCACCATGGAGAAGGACAAGGAGTCGATCCTGGATGCCGGTTTGCGCGCGGGCCTGGACATGCGCTACTCCTGCAAAGGCGGCGTATGCTCTACCTGCCGCTGCAAGATGGTTGAAGGCAAAGTAGACATGGACGTCAACTACGCGCTGGAAGACTACGAGATTGCACGTGGCTTTGTATTGAGCTGCCAGGCGTTTCCGGTCACTGATAAAGTGGTTATCGATTTCGATCAGGCTGAATAAAACCGGCACTGCAGTGTCTGACCCGCAGGGTCATACACTTGGCATGCGACCGCCGCGTATCAGTGTCTGACCCTGCGGGTCAGACACTGATTTACCGGTTCTAAAGGAGACAAGAATTGAGCTACGAAAACATCAAGTTTGAAATCGAAGCAGGCGTCGCCACCCTGACCCTGAACCGCCCCGACAAGCTGAATAGCTTCACCCAGGCCATGCACCTGGAGGTACGCGAAGCGCTGCAACAGCTGCGCGCCGACAAATCCGTCCGCGTGCTGGTACTGACCGGCGCCGGCCGTGGTTTCTGCGCCGGCCAGGACTTGGGCGACCGCGCAGTAGCCCCAGGCGGTGCGGCAGTCGACCTCGGCGAATCGGTCGAAAAATTCTACGCCCCGCTGGTACTTGCACTGCGCGAACTGCCAATGCCCGTCATCTGCGCCGTGAACGGCGTCGCTGCCGGCGCCGGCGCCAACCTGGCCCTTGCCTGCGACATTGTACTGGCCGCCAAATCCGCCAGCTTCATCGAAGCCTTTTGCAAACTGGGCCTGATCCCGGACACCGGCGGCACCTGGCACCTGCCACGCCTGATCGGCCATGCCCGCGCCACCGGCCTCGCCATGCTGGGCGAAAAGCTGTCCGCCGAACGCGCCGAGCAATGGGGCCTGATCTGGAAAGCAGTCCCTGACGAAGAACTGATGAACGAAGCCATGGCCATGGCCAGGCACTTCGCCACCGCCCCGACCAAGGGCCTGGCCTTCACCAAGCACGCGCTGCAAGCGAGCTACGGCAATACCCTGGCCGACCAGCTGAAACTCGAAGGCGAGATGATGCGCGAGCTTGGCTACAGCCACGACTACCGCGAGGGCGTCGACGCCTTCATCAACAAGCGCACTCCAAACTTCAAAGGGGAATAAGCATGGCGGCTCTGGCGAAAGGCAGTGCCGTTGCCGTGATCGGCAGCGGGGCAATGGGTTCCGGCATCGCGCAGGTTGCAGCGGCTTCCGGTTACACGGTCAAGCTGTTCGACACCCGTGCGGAAGCGGTCGACAAAGCGATTTCCGATATCGGCAAGGTGTACGGCAAGCTGGTTGAAAAAGGCAAGATGAGCGCCGCCGACGCGGACGCCGCGCGCGCCCGCCTGCATGCCGTCGCCAGCCTGGGCGACGTGGCCGACGCGCGATTGGCGGTGGAAGCCATCGTCGAAAACCTGGACGTCAAGCGCAGCCTGTTCGCCGACCTGGAAGACATCGTCGCCGATGACGCCATCTTGGCCACCAATACTTCCTCGATTTCCGTCACCGCGATCGCAGCCAAGCTGCGCAAGCCGCAGCGCCTGGTTGGCATGCACTTTTTCAACCCCGTGCCGCTGATGGCGCTGGTGGAAGTGATCAGCGGCCTGGCCACCGATGCAAGCGTGGCCGAAACCGTGTACGACACCGCCATCGCCTGGGGCAAGAATCCGGTGCACGCGAAGTCCACCCCGGGCTTCATCGTCAACCGCGTGGCGCGTCCTTACTACGCCGAAGGCTGGCGCCTGCTGAACGAACAGGCGGCCGACGCGGCCACCATTGACGCCGTGATGCGCGAGGGCGGCGGCTTCCGCATGGGACCGTTTGAGCTGATGGACCTGATCGGCCATGACGTGAATTACTCCGTCACCGAGTCTGTATTCCGGGCCTACTACAACGACCCGCGCTTCACGCCGTCCGTGCTGCAGCAGGAAATGGTCAATGCCGGCTTCCTGGGCCGCAAATCGGGCCGCGGCTTCTATGACTACAGCGAAGGCGCCGCTGCGCCACAGCCGCGCGCAGAAGCGCCACAGCCGCTGCCGGAATACATCGGTTTCAGCTTCGAGCCGGGCGAGCATACTGCCATCGCCACCGCCCTGATCGAGCGCATGAAGGCGCGCGGCATCAACGTCAACAAGCGCAATTCCGCAGAAGGCCACCGTTCCCACGAGGCGCCAGCCTTCCACTGCAATGGCGCTGCGATTTACCTGACCGACGGCCGTACCGCGACCCAGCGTGCGCGTGACGACAAGCATGACGACATGGTGCTGTACGACCTGGTGTTCGACTATGGCACCTCGCCGCGCATCGCCATCAGCTGCTCGGACCAGTGCAGCGAGCGCGCGCGGACCGCGGCCATTGGCATGTTCCAGGCGGCCGGCTTTACCGTCACCCTCCTGGACGACGTGCCCGGCCTGGCCGTCATGCGCACCGTCGCTATGCTGGCCAACGAAGCGGCGGATGCTGTCAACCAGGGCGTGTGCAGCGCGCAGGCGGCCGATGTGGCGATGCAGAAGGGCGTCAACTATCCGCGCGGCCCGCTGGCCTGGGCGGACCTGGTGGGCGTCAAGCATATCGTATCCGTGCTGGAGAACCTGGCAGGCAGCTACGGCGAGGACCGCTACCGCGTATCGCCGCTGCTGCGCCGCCGCGAGCAAAGCGGAGCCAAGATCCATGCATAACCCCAAGATGCACCCCCAGGCCCTGGCCGAAGCGGCCGGCGCGGCCATGTTCGCGCGCGACGCCGCCAGCCAGGCCCTGGGTATGAAGCTGGTAGAAATCCGCCCCGGCTATGCGCGCATGACCATGCCGGTGCGGACCGATATGCTGAACGGGCACCAGACTTGCCACGGCGGCTTTATTTTTGCGTTGGCGGACAGTGCTTTCGCATTCGCGTGCAACAGCCATAACCACACGACGGTTGGCGCGGGCTGCACGATCGACTACCTCGCCCCCGGGCGGATGGATGACTTGCTGACGGCGGAGGCGGTCGAACGCACGCTGGTCGGCAAGACCGGCATCTACGATGTCACCGTCTGCAACCAGGAGGGCAAGATGATCGCCACTTTCCGCGGCAAATCGCACCGCGTCGCCGGAGAGGTGGTTCCAACCCATAGCTAGTTGATGGAGGTAGCACCGTGGTCCAACGCATTCCCGCCCCTTCCGACCTGGAGCCGATCGAGCGCGCCAGCCGTGACGAATTGCAGGCGTTGCAGCTCGAACGCCTGAAATGGTCGCTGATGCACGCTTACGAGAACGTGCCGCACTACCGCAAGGCCTTTGACGAGAAGGGTGTGCACCCGAACGACCTGAAGTCGCTGTCCGACCTGAGCAAGTTTCCGTTCACGGACAAGAAAACCCTGCGCGACAACTATCCCTTCGGCCTGTTCGCCGTGCCGCGCGAAAAAGTCGTCCGTGTGCATGCTTCCAGCGGCACCACCGGCAAGCCGACCGTGGTCGGCTACACCCAGCGCGATATCGATATGTGGGCCGGCGTGGTGGCGCGCTCCATCCGCGCCGCGGGCGGACGTGCCGGCGACATGGTGCACGTCTCCTACGGCTACGGCCTGTTCACCGGCGGCCTGGGTGCGCACTATGGCGCCGAACGCCTGGGCTGCACCGTGATCCCGATGTCCGGCGGCCAGACTGAAAAGCAGGTGCAGTTGATCCAGGACTTCAAGCCGTCGATCATCATGGTGACGCCGTCCTACATGCTGAATATCGTCGAGGAATTCCAGCGCCAGGGACTGGACTGCGCCAAGTCCTCACTGCAGGTCGGCATCTTCGGCGCCGAGCCGTGGACCAATGCCATGCGGGGCGAGATCGAACGGCGCGCCGGCATCGATGCGGTGGACATCTACGGCCTGTCCGAAGTGATCGGCCCGGGCGTGGCCAGCGAGTGCATCGAATCGAAAGATGGCCCGGTGATCTGGGAAGACCATTTCTACCCCGAGATCATCGATCCGGAGACCGGCGAGGTGCTGCCGGACGGCGAGGAGGGCGAGCTGGTATTCACGTCCCTGAGCAAGGAAGCGATGCCGGTCATCCGCTACCGCACGCGCGACCTGACGCGCCTGCTGCCGCCGACGTCGCGCTCCATGCGCCGCATCGGCAAGATCACCGGCCGCTCGGATGACATGCTGATTATCCGCGGCGTGAACGTCTTTCCGACCCAGATCGAGGAACAGATCTGCAAGCTGCCCAGGCTCGAGCCGCAATACCAGCTGGTTGTGACCCGCGATGGCCACCTCGACAAGCTGGAAGTGCTGGTGGAGCTGAGCGCCGGGCTGGCCCGCGCCGATGCCGGCGACGTGGCGCGCGAACTGGAACAACGCATCAAGACCAATGTCGGCGTGAGCACGACCGTCACGCTGGTTGGCGTGGGCGGCATCGAACGCACCGCGACCGGCAAGGCCAAACGAGTAATCGACAAACGACCTAAGGAATAACAATGACCGAAGCATTCATCTGCGACGCCGTTCGCACACCGTTCGGCCGCTACGGCGGCGCACTGGCAGGCGTGCGCGCCGACGACCTGGCGGCGATCCCGATTGCGGCCCTGATGGCGCGCAACCCGTCCGTCGACTGGAAGCAGGTGGACGACGTCTACTACGGCTGCGCCAATGGCGCCGGTGAGGACAACCGCAACGTGGGCCGCATGGCGGGCCTGCTGGCAGGCCTGCCGGTGGAGGTGCCGGGCAACACGATCAACCGCCTGTGCGGCTCCTCGCTGGATGCAGTGGGGATTGCGGCGCGCGCCATCAAGTCGGGCGAGGCGCAGCTGGTGATTGCCGGCGGCGTGGAGAGCATGACCCGCGCGCCCTTCGTGATGGGCAAGGCCGATAGCGCCTTCTCGCGCAGCGCCAAGATCGAGGACACCACCATCGGCTGGCGTTTCGTCAATCCGCTGATGAAGGCTCAGTATGGGATCGACTCGATGCCGGAGACGGCGGAGAACGTGGCCGAGCAATGGGCCGTGGCGCGTGCCGACCAGGATGCCTTCGCCATCCGCAGCCAGCAGCGCTGGGCTGCCGCCAACGCGGCAGGCTTCTTCAAGAGCGAGATCGTGCCGGTCACCATTCCGCAGAAGAAGGGCGATCCAAAAGTCATCGATACCGACGAACATCCGCGTCCGGACACGACGCTGGAAGCGCTGGCCAAGCTGAAAGGCGTGGTCAAGCCGGACGGCACGGTCACCGCCGGTAACGCTTCTGGCGTCAACGACGGCGCCTGCGCGCTGCTGCTGGCCTCCGCCGCTGCAGTCGACAAGTTCGGCCTGAAACCGCGCGCCAAGGTGCTGGGCATGGCGACTGCCGGCCTGGCGCCGCGCATCATGGGCTTCGGCCCTTCGCCGGCCAGCAAGAAGCTGCTGGCGCAACTGGGCATGACCATCGGGCAGATGGACGTGATCGAATTGAACGAGGCCTTTGCCGCACAAGGCCTCGCTGTGACGCGCGACCTTGGCCTGGCCGACGACGATGCCCGCGTCAACCCGAACGGCGGCGCGATTGCCATCGGCCACCCGCTCGGCGCCTCGGGCGCGCGCCTGGTGACCACGGCGCTGAACCAGCTCGAGCGCACCGGCGGCCGCTACGCGCTGTGCACCATGTGCATCGGCGTCGGCCAGGGTATCGCCCTGGTGATCGAACGGGTCTGACCATGCCCTGCTACGAAATCAATGGCGTGCGGCCGGTGGTGCATCCGACCGCCTACGTGCACCCGACCGCAGTGCTGATCGGCGACGTGATCGTCGGCCCGCGCTGCTACGTCGCGCCACTGGCATCGCTGCGCGGAGACTTCGGGCGCCTGATCCTGGAAGAGGGCGCCAATGTACAAGACACCTGCGTGATGCACGGCTTCCCGGGCGGCGACACGGTCGTCGAGCAGGATGGCCACATCGGGCATGGTGCCGTGCTGCACGGATGCCGCATCGGCCGTAACGCCCTGGTGGGCATGAATGCGGTGGTGATGGATAACGCGGTGGTGGGCGCCGAGAGTATCGTCGGCGCTGCCGCTTTCGTCAAAGCCGGCATGGAAATTCCTCCGCGCAGCATGGTGGTCGGTGCGCCGGCCAAGATCCTGCGCCAGGTCAGCGACAGCGAGATCGCATGGAAAACGCTGGGCA
>JBCNOP010000126.1:0-14980 GCA_039593775.1 Pseudoduganella sp. | reverse complement strand
GGGTTCGATGGGCCTGCGATATTGCGCACCACGGTCGACAGGTCGAACTTCAGCACGCGCTCGTACTCCACCTTGGCCAGGTCGTCAGACCACAGGCCGGTGTGCTTGGCGTAGGTTTCCACCAACGCTACCAGCTCGTCGTCGCGGCCAGTCAGCTTCAGGTACTTGATGGTCTGAGCGTCGATCGAGAACATCGCGGCAGTGGCGCCGAATTCAGGCGCCATATTGGAGATGGTGGCGCGGTCGCCCAGCGTCAGCGCACTCGAACCTTCGCCGTAGAACTCCAGGTAGGCCGAAACCACCTTTTCCTTGCGCAGGAATTCGGTCAGCGCCAGGACGATGTCGGTGGCGGTAATGCCTGGCTGCGGCTTGCCGGTCAGCTCAACGCCGATGATGTCCGGCAGGCGCATCCAGGATGCGCGGCCCAGCATCACAGTTTCCGCTTCCAGGCCGCCTACGCCAATCGCGATCACGCCCAGCGCATCGACCATCGGCGTGTGCGAGTCGGTGCCGACCAGGGTGTCCGGATAGGCCACGCCGTCAGTCACCTGGATCACCGGCGACATGCGCTCCAGGTTGATCTGGTGCAGGATGCCGTTACCCGGCGGGATCACGTCGACGTTCTGGAAAGCCTTCTTGGTCCAGTTGATGAAGTCGAAGCGGTCTTCGTTGCGGCGGTCTTCGATGGCGCGGTTTTTGTTGAATGCGTCCGGATCGAAACCGCCGCATTCCACGGCCAGCGAGTGGTCGACCACCAGTTGGGTCGGCACCACGGGATTGACCAGGGCTGGATCGCCGCCCTGCTCCGCGATGGCGTCGCGCAGGCCGGCCAGATCCACCAGGGCGGTCTGGCCCAGGATGTCGTGGCACACCACGCGCGCTGGGAACCATGGGAAGTCCAGGTCGCGCTTGCGCTCGATCAGTTGCTCCAGCGAAGCCTTCAGCGTGGCCGGATCGCAGCGGCGCACCAGGTTTTCTGCCAGCACGCGCGAGGTGTACGGCAGCGTGGCGTAGGCGCCCGGCTTGATCGCATCGACGGCTTCGCGCGCGTCGAAGTAATCGAGCTTGGTGCCCGGGAGTTGCTTGCGGTATTGAGTATTCATTACTTGCGGTCCTTCAGTGGTACGAAGGCCAGGTCTTCAGGGCCGACGTAGTTGGCGCTTGGACGAATGATCTTGTTGTCGATGCGCTGTTCGATCACGTGGGCAGCCCAGCCCGAGGTACGGGAAATCACGAACAGCGGGGTGAACATGGCGGTCGGCACGCCCATCATGTGGTAGGACACGGCGGAGAACCAGTCCAGGTTCGGGAACATCTTCTTGATTTCCCACATCACGGATTCCAGGCGCTCGGCGATATCGAACATCTTCATCGAGCCGGCTTCCTGCGACAGGGAGCGCGCCACTTCCTTGATCACCACATTGCGTGGATCGGAGATGGTGTACACCGGGTGGCCGAAGCCGATCACTACTTCCTTGTTGGCGACGCGGTTGCGGATGTCGGCTTCCGCTTCGTCGGCGTTTTCGTAGCGCTGCTGGATATCCAGTGCCACTTCGTTGGCGCCGCCGTGCTTGGGACCGCGCAGTGCGCCGATCGCGCCGGTGATGGCGGAGTGGATGTCGGAGCCGGTGCCGGCAATCACGCGGCTGGTAAAGGTCGACGCATTGAACTCGTGTTCCGCGTACAGGATCAGCGAGGTGTGCATTGCACGCACCCACGATTCGGATGGCTTCTCGCCATGCAGCAGGTGCAGGAAGTGGCCGCCGATGGTTTCGTCGTCGGTTTCCACGTCGATGCGCTTGCCGTTATGGCTGTAGTGGTACCAGTACAGCAGCATGGAGCCGAAGGAAGCCATCAGGCGGTCGGCGATGTCGCGCGCGCCGGCGATGTTGTGGTCATCCTTTTCAGGCAGGCAGCAGCCCAGCACGGAAACACCGGTACGCATCACGTCCATCGGATGGGCGGAGGCAGGCAGCGCTTCCAGCGCCGACTTCACGCCTTGCGGCAGGCCGCGCAGGGATTTCAGCTTGGCCTTGTAGCCTTTCAGCTCGGCGATGTTCGGCAGCTTGCCGTGCACCAGCAGGTAGGCGATTTCTTCGAATTCGCAGGTGGTGGCCACATCCAGGATGTCGTAGCCGCGGTAGTGCAGGTCATTGCCGGTCTTGCCGACGGAGCACAGGGCGGTATTGCCGGCGGCAACGCCGGACAGGGCGACGGATTTTTTTGGCTTGAAGGCTGGGGCTTGTTCGGTCATGGTGGTCTTCTCCTCTATTATTTCTTGGCCGCTGCGAACAGCGCGTCCAGTTTCTGTTCAAAATCGTGATAGTTGATGCGCTCGTACAGTTCGGCGCGGGTTTGCATGGTGTCGACCACGCTCTTCTGCGTACCATCGCGGCGGATCGCGGTGTACACGTTCTCGGCAGCCTTGTTCATGGCGCGGAAGGCGGACAGCGGATACAGCACCAGGCCCACGTCGGCGGATTTCAGCTCTTCCACGGTGAACAGCGGGGTCGAGCCGAACTCGGTGATATTGGCCAATACCGGCACCTTCACGGCCGCTGCAAACTGCTTGTACATATCGAGCGAAATCATCGCCTCAGGGAAGATCATGTCGGCGCCAGCTTCCACACACGCGACAGCACGGTCGATTGCCGCATCCAGGCCTTCCACGGCCAGCGCATCGGTGCGGGCCATGATCACGAAGTTTTCATCGGTACGCGCGTCGACGGCAGCCTTGATGCGGTCGATCATCTCGCCCTTGGACACGATTTCCTTGCCAGGACGGTGGCCGCAACGCTTGGCGCCAACCTGGTCTTCGATGTGCATTGCAGCCGCGCCGAACTTGATCATCGACTTCACGGTACGCGCCACGTTGAAAGCGGATGCGCCAAAGCCGGTATCGACATCCACCAGCAGTGGCAGGTCGCACACGTCCGTGATGCGGCGCACGTCGGTCAGCACGTCGTCCAGGTTGGAGATGCCCAGGTCCGGCAGGCCCAGGGAGCCGGCAGCCACTCCGCCACCCGACAGGTAGATCGCCTTGAAGCCGGCGCGCTTGGCCAGAAGGGCATGGTTGGCGTTGATCGCGCCCACCACCTGCAGCGGAGATTCTTCTTGCACGGCCTTGCGGAAGGCAGCACCTGCGGAATATTGGCTCATAATGTCCTTTCAGATTGAGGAATGTTTTGCCGTCCATAGTGCAAGCGGCGTGCCAGCCACTGCAGTCCAGCAAAATCAAGCACTTGCAACACCGGCGCCAGAGTATAATGTTTCACGTTGAAACACGTGAAACGTTTCAGGTGAAACATGCGACATTCCACTCCCCTACCCTTCGACCCGGCCGACAAGCCTGTGATCTGGACGGTTTCCGTATCGCGCCTGTCGGAACTGTTCCGCGACATCACGCTGGAATACGATGCCCTGGCCGACATCGAGCCGATCAACCTCGGTTTCGACGAAGCCGCGCGCCATATCCGCGAACGGCTGGCGACGGAGCGCTGCGATGCGGTGATTGCGGCCGGCTCCAACGCGGCGTACCTGAAAGGCCGCCTGTCGATACCTGTGGTGATCGCCAAGGCCAGCGGCTTCGATTTCATGCAGGCGCTGGCCCGCGCGCGCAAGGTCTCCGATCGAATTGGCGTGATCACTTACCAGGATGACATGCCGGCACTGGCGGAATTCGCCGCCACTTTCGGCGTTCCGATCGAGCAGCGCACTTACGCGACTGAAGAAGATGCCCGCGCCCAGATCAATGACCTCAAGGCCTCCGGCATCAGAGCCATTGTCGGCGCTGGCCTGATTACCGACCTGGCCGAGGAAGCCGGCTTGACCGGCATCTTCGTCTACTCCGCCGCCTCGATCCGCCAGGCCTTCGACGATGCATTGGAACTGGCACGCCTTGCGCAGCTCGAAACCAACCGCAGCCGGCGCCACGTGGTGGCCGACACCTTGCGCGCCAAGCATGGGCTGGCCGACCTGCGCGGCGAGTCGGAAGCGATGGAGCGCGTGCGGCAAGCGGTCGTGCTGTACGCGAAGTCGCCCGCCACAGTACTGATCCAGGGCGAAACCGGCTGCGGCAAGGAACTGGTGGCACAAGCCATCCACCGCGAATCGCCGCGCACCCTGGGTGGCGCCAACCGCCCGTTTGTCGCAGTGAACTGCGGCGCCATCGCCGAGTCGCTGCTGGAATCTGAATTGTTCGGACACGAGGAAGGCGCCTTCACCGGCGCGCGGCGCGGCGGCCATGCCGGCCTGTTCGAAGCGGCCAACCGCGGCACCCTGTTCCTCGACGAAATCGGCGAGATGCCGCTTGCTTTGCAGACGCGGCTCCTGCGCGTGCTGGAGGAACGCGAAGTGGTACGGGTCGGCGGCACGCGTCCGATTCCGGTCAGCGTGCGCATCATCAGCGCCACCCATTGCGACCTCGAGGCACGGGTGCGCGAAGGCCGCTTCCGTGCCGACCTGTTCTACCGCCTGGCCGTGCTGCGCCTGTCGCTGCCGCCGCTGCGCGAGCGCCCGACCGACATCCTGCCGCTGGCCGAATGGTCGCTGCGCACCGCGCTGGCCAGCCTCGGCGCGCGCGCCCACCCCAACCTGCCGGCCGAACTGGCCGCCTGTGCACCGCTGCTGCTGCGCTACGAATGGCCGGGCAACGTACGGGAACTACGCAACCTGACCGAACGCCTCGCCCTGTTCCTCGCCGCAGAACCGCTGCAAGCCCTCACCCCTGGCTTCGTCGCGGGCGTAGCCCCCGAATTGAACTCTTTTGCGCACCCGGTGCCGCAACTGGCCGCGCCCCAGGCATCTGCACAGCGCGCAGGTACACAGGAAACTGCCACCGAAGTACTGGCACGCTTTGGCGGGCGCCGCGACGCCGCCGCCGACTATCTTGGCATCAGCCGTACAACACTTTGGCGTCGTTTGCGGGACGAAGGCCACGCTTGACGCTATTGGCCATGAGGTGCCAACGCCACAGGATATTGCATCAATGACAATTTCGCGGTATCTTCTTGGCTTGAATTCAGGGGTCATTTCATGGAATATCGCAGGGAAATTGATGGTCTGCGGGCGGTTGCCGTCCTGCCTGTAATCCTGTTTCACGCAGGGTTTCAGCTGTTTGGCGGCGGCTTTGTCGGCGTCGATGTTTTTTTCGTCATCAGCGGCTACCTGATCACGACGATCCTGATTCATGAGCTGGAAGCCGGCCAGTTCTCCATCCTCAATTTCTACGAGCGGCGTGCGCGCCGCATCCTGCCTGCGCTATTCCTGCTGCTGCTCGTCTGCCTGCCATTCGCCTGGTTCTGGCTTATCCCGGATGACCTGAAAGGCTTTTCGCAAAGCCTGGTCGCAGTCACCGCTTTCGCGTCGAATATCCTGTTCTGGCAGCAGAGCGACTACTTTGACAGCTCCGCCGAGTTCAAGCCCCTGCTCCACACCTGGAGCCTGGCGGTCGAGGAACAGTTCTACCTGTTGTTCCCATTGTTCCTGATGCTGTTCTGGCGCCGCAACCAGCGACTGCTGCTGGCCGTGCTGGCCGGCACCGCACTCGCCAGCCTTGGTGCGGCGCAATGGGGCGTGGTCAGGGATCCTGCCGCCACCTTCTTCCTCCTGCCCACACGCGGCTGGGAGCTGGCTATCGGTGCGCTGTGCGCCTATTACATGTCGCGGCCCGGCGCCGGCGAGCATTCACAGCGCACCCGCGAACTGGCCAGCCTGGCCGGACTGGCACTGATCGTCACCAGCGTTTTCGCCTTCAGCAAGTACACGCCATTCCCCAGCGTGTACGCGCTGCTGCCTACGGTTGGCGCGGCGCTGATCATCCTGTTCGCCGCCCCATCAACAACGGTCGGCAAGGTCTTGGGCAGCCGGCTCATGGTCGGCGTGGGCCTGGTCAGCTACAGCGCCTACCTGTGGCACCAGCCGATCCTGGCATTCGCACGCCACCGCAGCCTGGATGGGCCAAGCCCGGCGCTGATGAGCGGACTGGTGGTGCTGACCCTGGTGCTGGCCTACCTTAGCTGGCAGTTTGTCGAGAAGCCATTCCGCAACCGCAGCAAGTTTGGCCGCCCCCAGATTTTCGCCTTTGCCATCGCAGGCTCGCTGCTGTTTTTCGGCATTGGCATGGCAGGCCACAAGACCAACGGCATGCGAAGTGTCAAGACCACGCCGCAGCAGGAGGAAGTGCTGCGCACAGTCAGTGCAAGCCCAAAGCGGGCTGCCTGCCACACCAAGGGACTCGACTACCGCAAGCCGCAAGACGCATGCGCATTTAATGGTCCCGATGGCGAATGGGTGGTATTCGGCGACAGCCACGCCGTCGAACTGGCGTACGCGCTGGCACTGCAGTTGAATGATCGCCATCAGGGCGTGCGCCAGTTCAGCTACAGTGGCTGTCCGCCGTCCTACCAGCGTGCCGACACAAACCCCGGCTGCAGCAACTGGACGCGCGACGCAGTCGACTTCATCGCCGCCGACCCGCGCATCAAAGAAGTGGTGGTCAGTTACCGTATTCACAGTGCGCTGTTTGGTGAGCATGAAGGCTTGTACCCGCGGCTGCCGGACGAATTCGGCGATGCAAAACGCAGCGCCATCTGGGCTTCGTATAAAACCATCATTAACCGTTTTATCAGCGCGGGCAAACATGTGACGGTGGTGCTGCAAGCGCCTGAGCTTCCGCGCCAGGTGGACAAGCTGATACGCCAGGCCAACGACCCGCGCACTGTGGACGGAGTCACCACCGACTGGTGGCACCGCCGCAGCGCATACGTGGAGCAGCGGCTGGGCGAACTGCCCGCCGGGGTGCGCATCCTGCGGCCCGAATCGCTGTTTTGCGACGCTGCGCGCTGTTATGCCGTAAAGGATTCCAAGGCCCTGTATTTCGATGACGATCATATGTCGAACTACGGCGCCGGCCTCGTGGCGCAGCAAGTCGTGGCAGCGCAGGCGCGCGCCTGCCACCCCGGCTGTTCGCTAGAATCGGCAGCATGGACGAGCGCACCGAACAAGAGTCGTTGAAAGAACAGATGGGCCGCATCATTGAAGAGGCGCGCATGATACTGCCTGGCATCCAGGCCCTGTTCGGTTTCCAGGCGATTGCGGTCTTCAACGAGCGCTTTGAAAAACTTCCGGTCTACGCCCAGGATTGCCACGCTGCCGCCCTGGCGCTGGTGGTCGTGGCGATCGCACTGGTCATGCTGCCGGCCGCCTACCACCGCCTCGCCGAACCGGGTCAGGTTTCCATGCATGCGATCACCATCTCCTCGCGCGCCATCTGCTACGCCCTCGCACCGCTGGCAGCCGGCCTGGCGCTGGATATCGCCGTAGTGCTCTACATGGTAACCGGCAGCGATATGGGCAGTGCGGCCGGCGGGTTGGCCGCCTTCATGCTGCTGATGGGCACCTGGTTCATCTTCCCCCTGCATGCCCGGCGCCGCCTGCGCCGTTCCTGAGCAACCGCCTGTCACCCGATTCAACCGCTCGCCATATCACCGGAGCGCAAAGCAGCTGCGTACGGTATGCTTCAAGCCCATGAAAGGAATCAACTACATGGACCGGCAACGCTTCCCCGCCTCGCGCCTCGCCTTGTTCTCCACGATGCAAATAGCAGGCTGGGGAACGTTATTCCTGCTGTTCGCCCTCGGCAACGGCCGCTATACGAATGCCAGGGTACTGCTCTCGTTCATCCTCGTATTTGGAAGCGGCTGGCTGCTGACCAGTACGTGGCATCGAATCTTCAAGTCGTGGCGCTGGAATCGCCACGGCAACGACTGGCGCCTGCCGGCCGTGGCGTTACTGGTACTGGCGCCCTTGCAGACCGCCAGTTCCGAACTCGCCACTTATATCTTCGCGCCGCAGATGGCCGATGCCGGCCGCACGGAACGCATTCCGATGGAACTCGCCTTCTGGAGCATCGTCATGCTGGGCTGGACCATTTGCTATATGGCAGCCCTTGCGCTGCGGCGCGCCGCGCTGCTCGAGGCCGAGGCCTTCGCCTGGAAGTGTTGGCCAAGGACGCCGAACTGCGCGCCCTGCAATCTCAGGTCAACCCGCATTTCTTCTTCAATAGCCTGAATAGCGTCCGCGCGCTGATGTACGAAAACACCGACAACGCCGCCAACATGATCGACCAGCTTGCGACCCTGATGCGTTACACACTCATGTCCACCTTCAGCGATTGCGTACCCTTGCAGCAGGAGCTGGATGCCGTACGCGCCTATCTCGGCATCGAAAAAATTCGCTTCGAGGAGCGCTTGCGCACGCATTTTGACATCGACACGGGCATGGCGCAGGTTACGATCCCGCCGATGACGCTGCAAACCCTGGTAGAAAATGCGGTCAAGTACGGCGTCGAGCGCCGCACAGACGGCAGCGAGATCCGCGTCACCGCGCACCAGTCGGGCGGCAATGCAGTGATCGAAGTCTGCAACCAGGGAACGCTGCTCGCCAATACCGGTTCCACCCAGGTTGGCATGGCTAACGCACGCAAGCGCCTGGAACTGGCCAAAGGCGGGCAGTCCAGCCTTGGATTGAGCGAACGCGATGGCTGGGTGCGCGCCACCATCAGCTTCCCCTTGTCGTCATGAGGCCGGGCGCCACTTATCACGCCATTTGACCGCTCATCAAGTTCGCGGTTCAGGCACCGCAGCAACACCGGTAAGCTGTGTTTCACAAGGAGGAAACACAGATGAAAATCGCTCAAATCGCCGTATCGCTTTTGTTGTCCACCGCCGCTTTCACCGCTAACGCCGCAACGGCATTCAAGGCGGAAGTCAAAGGCAGCGGCAATCCTGTCATCCTGATTCCAGGCCTGGCCTCATCCGGCGATGTATGGCAGGACACCGCCGCCCGCATCTGCGTCAAACACCAGTGCCATATCCTTACCCTGGCTGGTTTCGCCGGTGTGCCGGCAGTTCCAGGCGAGCACCTGCTGCCGGCCGCCGAACAGCAACTGGCCGATTACATCACGGCCAACAAGCTGGTCAAGCCAACGATCATCGGGCATAGCCTTGGCGGCTTCCTGGGCATGAAGCTGGCCAGCGACTTCCCGGACAAAGTCGGCCGCCTGGTCATTATCGACAGCCTGCCGGCGCTTGGCGCCACCCGCAACCCTTCCGCTACCAGGGAGCAACTGCAAGCCCTTGCCGTGCAAATGCGCGACGGCATGCGTAGCCAGGACGATGCCGGTTTCAGTGCCATGCAGGCACGCAGCGCGGCCAACCTGGTGACCTCGCCTGAACACGCGCAGCGCATTGCCAACTGGGGCAAGCAGTCCGACCGCGCCACGGTCACCGATGCAATGTACGACATCATGTCCAGCGACCTGCGCGAAGACCTAGGCCGCATCAGGGCGCCGACGCTGGTACTTGGAACCTGGATCGCCTACAAAGCCTACGCGCCGAAGGAAGCCATCGAAGCACTGTTCAAGTCCCAGTACGCCAAGCTGCCCGGCGTGAAAGTGGAACTGGCCGAAACTGCCCGCCATTTTGTAATGTACGATGACCCGGAATGGATGTATGCTCGCATCGACCAATTCCTCCAATAACCGCTTACTATGACAGAAACCCGGCGCCCGCTGTTCGCAAGGCTTAACTGGTACTGGATCGTGCAAGGCCTTAGCTGGACATTGATCTTCCTGCTGGTCTTGCTGGTCTACAGCCGTTTTCTTGGCTCCCCGGGTGTGCTGGCTACCTGTGCGTGGACCGGCGTCAGTGGAGCGCTGCTGTCGGACCTGTGGCACCGCGTGATCAAGGCGCGCCGCTGGAATACAGGCGTACTCAAATGGCGCATGTTCATCGGCCCGCTGCTCCTGCTTGGCCCGCTGCAATCCCTGAGCGTCGTAGGTGCGATTTATGTCTTGCAAGGGCACTTCGACAGCAGCTTCACCTGGGTGCCCGCATCATTCGCCCTCTGGAGCTGCGTCTTCCTCGGTTGGCAGCTTTCATACATGGTGGCGCTGGCTATCCGCCGCGCAAACCAGTTCGAAGCGACTGCCCTGCGTATGGAAGTTCAGGCCAAGGATTCGGAATTGCGTGCGCTGCAGGCCCAGGTTAATCCGCACTTCTTCTTCAATAGCCTGAACAGCATCCGCGCGCTCGTATATGAGGAACCCGATTCGGCCGCGCAAATGATCGACCAGTTGGCAAGCCTGATGCGCTACGCCTTGCAAACCGGCCAGATGCACAAGGTGCCTTTGCAAAGGGAACTGGAAGCGGTCGAAGCCTACCTGGCCATTGAAAAAATCCGCTTCGAAGAACGGCTGCGCGCCAGCATCACCGTCGAACCTGGTCTGGAAGAAGTCATGGTGCCGCCCATGTCGCTGCAAACGCTGGTGGAAAACGCCGTCAAATATGGCGTGGAGATGAGCACTACCGGCAGCGATATCCTGATCACGGCCCGCCGCGCCGGCGACAACGCCCTGATCGAAATCGCCAATGCTGGCGCGATCCGCGCCTTCGGCAACTCCACCAAAGTTGGCCTTAGCAACACCCGCAAGCGGCTGGCCTTGTCGCTGGGAGAACAAGCCAGCCTGCAACTGAGCGAAAACAGTGGCTGGGTACGCGCTACCTTGCAATTTCCGATGGCCGCATGATGCGCATCCTGATCGTTGACGACGAACGCCTGGCGCGTGCCGAACTGCGGCGCATGCTGGGCAAACACCCGGGCGTCACCATCGTCGGCGAAGCCGCCAATGCCGCCGAAGCAGCGCTGCAGGTCGCAGCGCTGGAGCCCGATTTGCTGCTGCTCGACGTGCAGATGCCCGGCGGCAGCGGCTTCGACCTGCTGGCCGCATTAGACGACGCCCCCGAGGTAATATTCACGACCGCCTTCGACCAGTACGCGCTGCAAGCCTTCGAAGCCAGTGCGCTCGACTACCTGATGAAGCCCATCGAGCCGCAGCGCCTGGCCGCAGCTTTGGAACGTGCCGCCGCGCGGCTCGGCATCACGCCTGCGCCCAGCGCCGTTCCGCGCAAACTGTTCATCCGCGATGGTGAACGCTGCTGGTTTGTTCGGCTGGAAGACATCCGCCTTTTCGAGTCCGAAGGTAATTACACCCGGCTTTACTTCGAAGGCGCCACGCCCTTGCTGGCGCGCTCCCTGCTCCAGCTGGAACAGCGCCTCGACCCGCAGCAGTTCTTCCGCGCCAACCGGCGCCACATCGTCAACCTGGCCGCAGTGCGCAGCATCGAGAACGGAGATGGCGGCGCCATGTCCCTGCGCATCGGCGACATGAGCGTGGAAGTCTCGCGCCGCCGCGTGTCAGCCCTCAAGCAGCTCCAGGAATTCTGAGCACATAAAAACCCGCTCAGCGAGCGGGTTTTCGAGTTGCATTGCTGCGCAGCGCTCAAGCCTTGCGGCGGCGGCCGAAAGCCAGCGCGATCGCCCCCACACCCAACAGCGGCAGCGTACCCGGCAAGGGCACTTCCGCAGGACTGGCAGCCGCGCTGTACTCTGCGACGCCGCCCCGCACATTGAAGGCATAGCGGCCGTTCACGCCTACGTTGCTGCCTTTGACCAAAGCCTTGTCGCCCGCGTCCAGCAATTGCTTGGACACGCCCGATCCATCGAATTCGAAATCGGCAGCCGTACCCACGACCTGGAAGCCGGCGCGGGATTGCGACGAACTGGCCTGGTCCCACTGGATCGAGCCGTAGTTATAGTAGAAGTCAAAGTTGTTGACACGGAATATTTTTTCAATAATGGAAACTTCAATTACATCAACTCAATTGAATAAAAGCCAACAATAGACACAAAAAAAACCCGCTCGTTCCTGAGCGGGTTTCTCGGAGCGGCGAACCGCTTATTCGACTTCGACGGTTTCCGGTGGCGGCGTTGGCGCAGCATCCGGTTCCGGGAACTCCAGCTTGATCGCATCCGCCTCGTCCAGGTCGACGATCACGCGGCCGCCGGATACCAGGCGGCCGAACAGCAGTTCGTCGGCCAGCGCCTTGCGGATCATGTCCTGGATCAGGCGCGACATCGGGCGCGCACCCATCAGAGGATCGAAGCCCTTCTTCGCCAGGAACTTGCGCAGCTTCTCGCTGAAGATCGCTTCCACCTTCTTCTCGTGCAGCTGCTCTTCCAGCTGCATCAGGAACTTGTCCACCACACGCAGGATGATTTCCTCGTCCAGTGCGCGGAAGCTGATGGTCGCATCCAGGCGATTGCGGAACTCCGGCGTGAACATGCGCTTGATGTCCGCCATCTCGTCGCCCGCTTCCTTGGAGTCGGTGAAACCGATCGAACGCTTCTGCAGGCTTTCCGCGCCCGCATTGGTGGTCATGATGATGATCACGTTGCGGAAGTCGGCTTTGCGGCCGTTGTTGTCGGTCAGCGTGCCGTGATCCATCACCTGCAGCAGGATATTGAAGATATCCGGATGCGCCTTCTCGATCTCGTCCAGAAGCAGCACCGCGTGCGGTTTCTTGGTGATCGCCTCGGTCAGCAGGCCGCCCTGGTCGTAACCTACGTAGCCAGGAGGCGCACCGATCAGGCGGCTCACCGCATGGCGCTCCATGTATTCCGACATGTCGAAGCGGATCAGCTCAATGCCCAGGATGAAAGCGAGCTGCTTGGCCACTTCGGTCTTGCCGACGCCGGTCGGACCGGAGAACAGGAAGGAACCGATAGGCTTGTCCTGCTTGCCCAGGCCAGCGCGCGACATCTTGATCGCCGAAGCCAGCGCTTCGATTGCCGGATCCTGGCCAAACACCACATTGCGCAGGTCGCGGTCGATGGTCTGCAGCTTGCTGCGGTCGTCCTGGTTGACGGTCTGCGGCGGGATGCGCGCGATCTTGGAGATGATTTCCTCGATCTCGGTCTTGCCGATGGTTTTCTTCTGCTTCGACTTCGGCAGGATGCGCTGCGCAGCGCCCGCCTCGTCGATCACGTCGATCGCCTTGTCCGGCAAGTGGCGGTCGTTGATGAAGCGCGCTGCCAGTTCGGCCGCAGTCGACAGCGCCGACGACGAGTACTTTACGCCATGGTGTTCCTCGAAACGCGACTTCAGGCCACGCAGGATCTGCACGGTCTGCTCCACGGTCGGCTCGTTCACGTCGACCTTCTGGAAGCGGCGGCTCAGCGCATGGTCTTTTTCGAACACGCCGCGGAATTCCGTGAAGGTGGTCGCGCCGATGCACTTCAGCTGGCCGTTGGCCAGGGCCGGCTTCAGCAGGTTGGAAGCGTCCAGCGTGCCGCCCGACGCCGAACCGGCGCCGATGATGGTGTGGATCTCGTCGATGAACAGGATGCCGTTCGGGTTGTCCTTCAGCTGCTTGAGCACTGCCTTCAGGCGCTGCTCGAAGTCGCCGCGGTACTTGGTGCCGGCCAGCAGCGCGCCCATGTCCAGCGAGTACACGACCGCATTGGTCAGCACTTCCGGCACGTCGCCCTGGGTGATGCGGTAAGCCAGGCCTTCCGCGATGGCGGTCTTGCCCACGCCGGCTTCGCCCACCAGCAGCGGGTTGTTCTTGCGGCGGCGGCACAGTACCTGGATCACGCGGTCCACTTCGTCTTCGCGGCCGATCAGCGGATCGATCTTGCCTTCGGCAGCCGACTTGTTCAGGTTCTGGGTGAACTGGTCCAGCGGCGATTCCTTGGCCTGGCCTTCCGGCACGGTGCCCTCTTCCACGCCCTCGGATGCCTTGCCGGAATCCATTTGCTGGTCCTTGCGCACGCCATGCGAGATGAAGTTGACCACGTCCAGGCGGGTTACGCCCTGCTGGTGCAGGTAGTAAACAGCGTGCGAGTCTTTTTCACCGAAGATGGCCACCAGCACGTTGGCGCCGGTCACTTCCTTCTTGCCGTTGGAAGCCGACTGCACGTGCATGATCGCGCGCTGGATCACGCGCTGGAAGCCCAGGGTTGGCTGGGTATCCACTTCGCCGGTGCCCGGCACCGTCGGCGTGTTATCGCCGATGAAGTTCGTCAGCGTTTTGCGCAGGTCCTCAATATTCACTGCGCAGGCGCGCAGCACCTCGGCTGCCGATGGATTGTCGAGCAGCGCCAGCAGCAAGTGCTCCACGGTGATGAACTCGTGTCGCGCCTGCCGCGCTTCGACAAACGCCATATGCAAACTTACTTCCAATTCCTGCGCAATCATACTTCCTCCATCACACATTGCAGGGGATGTCCCGCCTTGCGTGCATGCGTTAAAACAAACTCCACTTTGGTTGAAGCTATATCTTTAGAGAAAACGCCGCACACGCCTTTGCCGTAGCGATGGACACTCAGCATAATTTGTGTGGCCGTTTCCCGGTCCTTATTGAAATACTCCTGGATGATGGCGACCACAAACTCCATCGGAGTGTAGTCGTCGTTCAGCAGCGCCACCTGGTACATAGGTGGCGGCTTTATCGCCTGCCGTTCCAGGACGGTTTCGGTGTCATGCTTGGTTGCCATACGCTTATATTCTAATGCTTTCAGACTAGTTGCAACGCCCATTTAAGAGGGGCATTTCCACCAGTACTCATCTTACGCGTTTTCGCCGATTGCCGCAGATGGCGGTCAGCTTGGTCAAAATCAAGGGCTCGAAAAAAAGCTGTTGCAAAAAGCTCACCATGTGCTAGTGAAAGCGCTTGACATTAAAAATTGTTCCGCCAACAATGCGATATCGACTTTGTGCAGATCTGTACATGTTGGTAAGAAGTGAGTTGTCGAGGAGGGGGCAGGAAGCTTCTTGCTTTTATGGCTCGTGTGATTCGTTTTTATTGAAAGTTTTTTTAAAATGGCAACTGGTACCGTTAAGTGGTTCAATGACTCCAAAGGTTTTGGCTTCATCACTCCTGATGATGGCGGCGAGGATTTGTTCGCACACTTCTCCGCGATTAACATGAACGGCTTCAAGACCCTGAAAGAAGGTCAAAAAGTGCAGTTCGAAGTTACTCAGGGCCCTAAAGGCAAGCAAGCTTCCAACATCCAGACCAACTAATCCCTGGCCTCGGACAACGAAAAGCCCCGCCCCGCGGGGTTTTTTTTCGCCTTC
>JBCNOP010000125.1:0-15043 GCA_039593775.1 Pseudoduganella sp. | reverse complement strand
AGCCATGCTGGCTGCCGACCATGCCGCAGGCCAGTACCGGCAGGCGCGGATGGGCGGCCAGCCAGTCGCCGGCGATGCCGTGCAGTGCGGCGGCGAAGGCCGGCAGTCCAGACAGCGTGGACGCGCCGTTTCCATTGCTGCGCTCTGCAAGCACCTTGCCGCCGGTTCCGAGCAGGAAAGCGCGCAGGCTGGTGCTGCCCCAGTCGAGGCCGAGCAGGCTGGTGGCGTCGCTTACCATTCCGCTACGCTGCCGTCAGGGTGGCGCCACAGCGGGTTGCTCCAGTCGGGCGCATTGCGGCTGGCTTCAATCACGCGCTGTTCATCGATCTCCACGCCCAGGCCAGGCTTGGGCAGGGGCTTGATGTAGCCGTTCTCGATCTTGAAGTCTTCCTTGTTCAGCACGTAGTCGAGCAGCTCGCCACCTTTGTTGTAGTGGATGCCCATGCTTTGTTCCTGCAGCACAGCGTTGTACGAAACGAAGTCCACGTGCAGGCAGGACGCCAGCGCCACCGGGCCAAGCGGACAATGCGGGGCCAGTGCGACGTCGTAGGCTTCCGCCATGCCGGCGATCTTCATGCATTCGGAAATGCCGCCGGCGTGCGACAGGTCGGGCTGTACGATCGAGATGCCGCCGGCGTGGAAGACGTTCTTGAATTCGAAGCGCGAGAACATGCGTTCACCGGCTGCCAGCGGAATCGAAGTCGATTCGGCCAGGCGCGGGTAGTACTCGGCCTGCTCTGCCAGTACCGGTTCCTCGACGAACAGCGGGCGGTATGGTTCCAGTTCGCGCAGCAGCGACTTGGCCATCGGCGCGCTGACGCGGCCGTGGAAGTCGATGCCGAATTCGATCTCATTGCCGAAGGCTTCGCGGATTTCGGCGATACGTGCCACAGCGGCATCGACAGCAGCGGAGCTTTCGACGATGCCGAATTCCTCGGTGCCGTTCATCTTGAAGGTGTCGAAGCCCGCCTCACGCAGGGTCTTGATGCCGGCGATGACGTCGGCCGGACGGTCGCCGCCAACCCAGCTATAGGTTTTCATGCGGTCGCGCACCAGGCCGCCCAGCAGCTGGTACACCGGCACGCCAAGCGCCTTGCCCTTGATGTCCCACAGGGCCTGGTCGATGCCGGCGATGGCGCTCATGAGAATGGCGCCACCGCGGTAAAAGCCGCCGCGGTACATGACTTGCCACAGGTCGTTGATGCGGCGCGGATCCTGGCCCACCAGGTATTGCGAGAACTCGTGGACGGCGGTTTCCACCGTGCGCGCCTTGCCTTCGATGACCGGTTCGCCCCAACCGACGACGCCTTCGTCGGTCTCAATCTTGAGCAGCATCCAGCGTGGTGGGATGCGGTAAGTGGTCAGTTTTGTGATCTTCATTTTTGTTCGTTGGTGAAGTGGTAAGGCAAGTCTATCTTGGCGAGGTAGTTCAGAAATATGAGAAATTTATTGGAATGTATATCGATTGGGAATAACGGTATATCACTCGCCTGGATCGACCAGTTGTGCCCCGACGTAGGCCTTGAATCGGCGGATGCGTCCCGTTACCTTGTCGTCACCCTGGCGTGGGGTGTAGCGGATGCCGGCTACTTCAACGGTCTTTTCCAGGTCGATCACCAGGCGGTGCGGGTGGGTGGCGGCGCCAAAGGCGGTGTGCCAGAAGTCGCTGGCCTGGCCGTTGATGGCGTTCAGCGCCTGGCCATCTTCACGCCTGCCTTCTTCGCTGCTCACGTAGGCGATGGTCCAGGCGGATTGGTTAATTGGCTGGCCTTTAGCGTCCAGCAGCGAGATTTCGGCCACGGCGGCATATTGCTTGCCGTCGAAGGCGTCCAGCGATTCGAGGCAGAACTGGCGCCCGCTGACTGGCGCGGCGAAACGCACGTCCTGGGTGGCGCTGCCAGGCTGGAACTGGCCGCTGTAGGCTGGCGAGACGCCTTCCAGCTTTGGTTTGGCCTTGCTCGGTGGGCGGGGCAAATCCCGTTCGGGGTGCAGGCGGTCGAGGATAGGGGCTTCCAGGCCGCGCAGTTCGGCGCGCTGGGGGCCGGTCAGGTCCAGCACGACCACTTCATTGCGGCCACGCTTCAGCCATGGGCCGGGCAGGTACATGGTTTGCGTCGGGCCGATGCTCCAGTAGCGGCCCAGGCAGCGGTCGTTGATCCAGACAATGCCCTGGCCCCAGGCAGACATGTCGAGGAAGGTGTCGGCGGTTTGCCTGGCGTCGAAGCTGCCGCGCCAGAAGGCGGGGCCGCGGGCGCGCTGCTGTTTCCATTGCAGCGGCGGCAGAACGCCATCGGCGTCGAAGTCGATGGCGCGGATTTCCCAGTTTTCCAGGGCGATTGGCGTGCCGCCTTTCGGCTGGAACTGCACCGGGCCGTGCAGGCCTTTGCGGTCGTGCACCTCCGGGCCGAAATTGACGCGCGCAATGGTGTACAGCAGGATTTCCAGCGTGGCCGGCTTGTCGCGGGCGGGCAGGTCGATGCTGAAGCGGCGATGGCGGGTGTCGAAAGTGCCAACCTGCTTGCCGTCGATATGGACCCAGGCCAGGTCGCGCACTTTGGCTGCGGACAGTTTGCCGGCCGGGCCGGCGGGCAGCGTAACGCGGTAGCTCACCAGGCCGCGGCTGATGTCGTATTGCTCGATGGGTTGCGGCGATTTGTCGCGGATCGCTTCCTGCGGCAGGCTGGCGAAGACCAGGGCCGATTCCTTGAGCGTAAAGGCGGGAATTGCCATTACCGGCTGGCGCGGTGGTGGCGGCGGCAGGGTTTCGCCGGGCTGCAGGAAGGGTTCGATGCCTTTGCGGTAGGCCTGGAATTTCTCGCCGATCCAGCCCGCTTCGCCGATCGGGGCGTCGTAGTCGTAGCTGCTGGTATCAGGGCGGAACGGCCGGTCGCAGCCACCCCACAGGCCGAAGGTTGTGCCGCCGTGTGCCATGTACAGGCTGAAGGAACCGCCAACCTTCAGCATCTGCTGGATGTCGGCGACGGCCTTGGTCGCGGCGCCGCGGCGGTGCGGGTTGCCCCAGGTGTCGAACCAGCCGGAATAGTATTCGCCGCACATCAGCGGGCCTTGCTGCACGGCTTTCAGGGCCTTGAAGCCGGCATCGGGATCGGTGCCGAAGTTCGCTACCGAGAACAGTTCGGGGATATGGGTGCGCGAGACGGCGTTGGTGGGATTGCACTGGAACAGGGGCACGTCGAACTGCGCGTCGAGCAAGGCCTGGCGCATGGTGCGCATGTATTCCAGGTCGTCGCTGAAGAAGCCGTACTCGTTTTCGACCTGCACCAGCAGGATCGGGCCGCCGTGCGTGACCTGCTGCGAGGCCAGCACGCGGCCAACTTCTGCCAGCCAGCGCCGGGCGGGCTTGATGTAGGCTTCGTCGCGGGTACGCAGGAAGGCGTCGCTGCTGCTCTTTTTCAGCAGCCACCACGGCAGGCCGCCCATTTCCCATTCGGCGCAGGCGTAAGGGCCGGGACGCAGGATGACCCACAGGCCCTCCTGCTGCGCGAGGCGGCAGAATTCGGCGGCATCGCGCTGGCCGCCCCAGTCGTAGCGGCCTTCGCGCCATTCGTGGTAGTTCCAGAACAGGTAGGCGCAGACGGTGTTCAGGCCCATGGCCTTGATGGCTTTCAGGCGGTGCTGCCAGTATTCGCGCGGCACGCGGGCAAAGTGCATTTCGCCGCAGCGGATCTGCAGTGGTTTTCCATCGAGCAGGAAGTCGTCCTTGCCGATGCTGAAGCGCGCGTTGGCGGCGGCGTGCACGGTGGCGGACATCGGCAGCAGTGCTGCGCCGGCCGTAGCAGCGGTGGCGGCTGCAGTGCCGGCGAGCACGCGGCGGCGGGTCTGGTTGGTCATTGCGCGGTTCCTTGTGGTGCGATGGTGAACTGGTAGGTGGTCGGCTCCAGTTTGATCCGGTATTGCGCGTGCGGGCGGCCGACCTGGCTCCAGCCGGTGTCGCCGCCGACGCCGGTCTGCACTGCGTCAACCAGCAGGGAACCGTCGCCGTGCGGGCGGATGTCGGAGCTGTGCCAGGTGCCGCGTGGGCGCGGGTACAGGTCTTCGTATGGGAAGGGCAGGGCGTTGACGGACAGCGGCTGCGTGCCGCGCAGTTGCAGGCCGGTGCCGGAACCCTTCAGCGTCAGCCAGCGCACGCCGGTCTTGTTGCCGCTTTCCTGTGGGCGGACGTAGTTGTGGTACTGGTCGGCCAGCTTGCCGCTATAGCGTCCAAGCGGGGCGCCGGTGATGCGGTCACTGTAGGATTCCTGCGGACCGCGGCCGTACCATTCAACGGTATCCAGCGATGGATTGCTGTCGAAGCGCATGCCGATGCGGAGCGGGTCGGGCAGGTCGCCGCGCAGCGGGGCGAAGGTGGCTGTGACTTGCACTGTGCCTTTGCTGTCCATGCGGTAGGTGGCGTCCCAGCGCGCGGAGCCGGCGCCGAAGATATATTCGACGCGTACCCCGTCCTGCAGGACACCGAAGGCGCGGACGTTGCGGTTTTCGCTGAAATGCTTCCAGATCGTGTGGGTCTTGTTGAGGCCTGTGCCGAGGTCGTTTTCCGTCAACGCGCGCCAGAAGTAGGGCATGCCGCCGGTCAGCAGGTTCTTGCCGCCCAGCGAGTAGGCCAGCTTGCCGCTGGCCGCATCGACCGCCAGTACGGCACCGCCCGCGCGCAACTCAACGCCGCTTCCCGCGCGCACCGGAGTAATCCAGCTCGCGGCACGCGGTTCCGCGCTCGCGGCCGGGGCGGCAAAAGGCGATTGGAGGACGAACTGGCTGAAGCCGAGCACCATGCCGGCGGGGACGCCGCGGATGGCGCCGTCGCGGGCTTTGGCGCGCAGTGTCAGCACGTATTCGTATCGCGGATCGCGCTCCAGCTTCGGCAAGGCCAGTTGCACGTCTGCGGACGACTGTGCGGCCGCATTGACGCCGGCCAGCGATCCACCCGCAACCTGCGTGCCGTCGCGCGCAATCGACCAGTCAAAATCGAATCCGGACAAGTCCGCGAAATCATAGCGATTGACGACACGCAGCTTGCCGCCAGCCGGATCACCCTCAAACACCACAGGCGAATAGACCTTCTGCACCTCGTAATACTCAGGATCCGGCGTGCGGTCCGCCTGGACCAGGCCATCACCGACCTCCGACATATCCTTGCGCGGATTCGGGCCATAGTCCTCGCCCTGCGCCCAATAGCTGCGCCCCTGCTTATCCTTCAACAGCATGGCCTGGTCGACCCAGTCCCAGATAAAGCCGCCCTGCAGCTTGCGGAAGGAACGGATCGTTTGCCAGTAGTCCTCCATGTTGCCGACGCTGTTGCCCATCGCGTGCACGTACTCGCATTGGATCATCGGCTGCTTGTAGCGCGGATCCTTCGCGTAGTCGATCATCTTCTCGATCGGGTCATACATCGGCGCATAGATGTCGACATAATCGTTCGGCAGGTGCTCTTCGCCGATGGTTCCATGCCCAAGGTAGCTGATCAGGCGTTGCGGGTCCTGCTCCCGCACCCACTTGGCCGCACGCTCGAAATTCGGTCCCGTGCCGGCCTCGTTCCCCAGCGACCAGAAGATCACGCTTGGATGGTTGCGGTCGCGCTGCACCATGCGGCTCACGCGGTCCAGGTGCGCAGCCGCCCAATGCGACTGGTAGCCAAGCTGGATCTTCTCGCGTTCGCCGGGGATGTGCCGGACGCTGTCGCCCTTGCCCATGTACTCGTGCGATTCGATGTTCGCTTCGTCCATCACGTACAGCCCGTACTCGTCCGCCAGGTCGTACCAGCGCGGGTCATTCGGATAGTGGGAGGTGCGGACGGCATTGATATTGGCCTGCTTCATCAGCTCCATATCCTTGCGCATCGATTCTTCCGACATCACGTGGAAGGTATGCGGGTCGTGCTCATGGCGGTTGACGCCCTTGAACATCACGCGCTTGCCGTTGACGCGCACCTCGCCATCCTTCACTTCCACGGTTCGGAAGCCAATCTTGCGCGAAGTGGCGGAGACCAGCGCGCCTTTCGCGTCGTGGAACTCGAGCAGCAGGCGGTACAGGTTGGGCGCCTCCGCCGACCATTGCCGCACGCCCGGCACCGTGCCGCGCAGAGGCGCAGTTGCCTTGCCGCCGCTGACGGCGCTTTCCAGCGATAGCACGGCTTTGTCGCCATCCAGCAGGGTAGCAGTCAGCTTGCCCTGTGCGGCACCGGAAAACTCGGGTTGCAGCGTGAATTCGCCGTCGCGGTAGGCTGCTTTGTCCAAGGTCGCATTCACCACGTAGTCGCGCAAGTGGGCCTTTTGCTCGGCATACAGGTAGACGCTGCGCTCGATGCCGGACACGCGCCAGAAGTCCTGGTCTTCGAGGTAGGAGCCATCGGCGAAACGATACAGTTCGATGGCGATTACATTGCTGCCGGGGCGCAGGAAGTGCGTCAGCTTGAATTCGGATGGCAGCTTCGAATCTTCGGAATAGCCGACCTTCTGGCCATTGACCCAGATGTAGTACGCCGCGCCGGCAGCACCGATGTGCAGGAAGACGTCGCGCCCATCCCAGTTCGCCGGCAGGTCGAAGTTGCGGCGATAGGAGCCGACCTCGTTCATGCTGTGCAGGATGTAAGGCTGGTTGGGCGGGAAGGGGTAGTCGCTGTTGTTGAACAGGGGCTGGCCGTAGCCCTGCGCCTGCATCATGCCCGGCACCTGGATGGTTTTCCAGCGGCTGACGTCGAAGCCGGGCTTGTAGAAATCGACCGGACGCGATTCGGGATTGCGGGAGTATGCGAACGACCAGGTGCCGTCCAGCGAGAGGTAGTACTGTGAAGCCGCCTTGTCGCCCTTCAGCGCCAGGTCGCGCCGTTCGAAGTTGAAGAACGTGGTTTTCATCGGCTCGCGGTTCACTTGAACCACTTCCGGTTGCTCCCATTCGGCGTATTTGGTTGCGGGAACTGCGCTGGCGGCCAGGGGAAAGGCTGCCGCCAGCGCGCTGGCCACGGCCAGCAGGGCGGGGAATCGCGGTGTCGTCATCGTTGCGTGTCTCGTAGTTTTGTTTGTTGGACGGTATCCGGCAACACAATCCTACGGTCGGCAGCAATAGCTTACCAATGGCTTATTTCGCGGTTCCTATATCGGTTTGATATACCAAATCTCACAGCTTGAAGGTGAGGCCGGCGTACACCGAACGTCCCATGCCGCGTACACCGATCCCATAGGGAACACCATTGAGCGCCATGGTCATGCCCTGGCCGACGTAGGCCCCGCCCAAAGGCAGTTCATAGCGCCGGTCGAACAGGTTTTCCACGCCGAAGTCGAGCTGCATCTTGTTCCAGGCAAAGCTGGTGCGCAGGGCGGCCAGGGCGTAGCCGCCGGTGCGCAACTCATTGTGCAACTGCGAGACGCGATCCTTCGAACTGACGGCCTGCAGTTCCAGCACATTGGTCCAAGCGCCCAGGCGATGGTTCAGCGCCAGGCGGGTATTCAGCGGCATCATGTTGTACAGCTTGTCGCCAGTGCTGCGGTTCTCGCCGCGCAAGTAGTTGACCAGCATGTCACCCGACAGCGTGCCGTAGCTGCCCGACCCCAGCGCTGCATGTGCAGTGGCCTCCGCGCCGTAAAGGCGAGCATCGACGTTGGCAAAGCGCAGGTTGACGAAGGCCCCGCCCTTGCAGGTCGTGAGGCAGCGCGCGTCGATGTAGTCGTTGACCTTGGTGTAGTAGGGGGAAATGGCAAACGACCACTTCTCCTGCGCGGGATCATGCCATTCGATGCTGCCGGTGGCCATGTGTGCCACTTCCGCCCGCAGCGATGGATCGCCGACATAGCCGTTGCCGTCGCCGGCGATATTCACCATGGCCATCGCCATGCCGCCGGTGGACCAGGTGTAGCGTTCATACAGGTTCGGTGAGCGGGTCTTGCGCGCGTAGCCGAATTTGACGGTCATGTCAGGCGAAGGCACGTAGCGCGCCTGGGCGGTCAGGTCCAGGTTATGGTCGTTGCGCTTGCGCTCGAGGGCATTGAAGGCCGAAGCGTCCTTGTTGTAGCCGGCGTTGTAGCCTTGCACCGTGCCGGTGTCGCTGGTAACCAGCTCACCGCGTACGCCGAACTGGGTGAACCAGGCTGGATTCCAGCGGCGGTCCCATTCGGCGAAGGCGCCCAGGCGGTCGCGCTGGCCGTCGCGGATATTCCAGAAGGTGTCCGGCGCCATGCCGCCGCCGGATGGATCCCACCAGTCGTCCAGCCGGTAGCGGCGGTAGTCGGCGCCCACGCGCAGCGTATCGGGCTGCGATAGCGGGATGGCAGCCTTGAGCGAAAGGCCGGTGTTCTTGCCTTCGGTGTCCATCGGCATGCCGGGAATGTTTTTCTTGGCGCCGTACCAGTACTGCTTGTCCGGGCCGAAGTTCATGGCATGGCGGGTGTGTTCGTGATAGGCGCGGCCTTCCAGCGTGCCCCAGCCAAAGCGTTCGAGGTAGCGCAGGTTGGCTTGTTCGCTGTCGTTGCGGGTCAGGTCCATGCGCTGGTTGGGGAAGCCCTGGTAGGGCATGCGTTGCAGCCCGAGCTTGAGCTCCAGCAGGCGCGCTTCGGAGCGCATGGCCAGCGTCAGCGAGTGGTTGCGGGATTCGTAGGCGGTGGAGCCGATTTCCGTGCCGTTTCCGTCTTGGTAATTGTGGGCCTTGATCGCGGCGCCGCGATAACTGGCCGAGAACGTATCGCTGGCCATGGTTGCGGCCAGGCTGGCGTCGCGCACATTGCCGTTGCTGCGGTAGACGAAGGTGGCCTGGCCTTCAAGGAGCTGTGCCCCGGCTTGTGCGAATTTCGGATCGGCGGAGCGCACGCGGATCGTGCCGCCGATGCTGTCGCCGCCGACGCTGACGGGTGTAATGCCGGGCAGGACCTGGATCGATTCAACTTGCGATGGCGCGATGTACGACAGCGCGGGATTCATGTGGTTGGCGCAGGCCGAGACCAGGTCCATGCCGTCGACCTGGATGCGCAGGCGGTCGTCCGCCAGGCCGCGGATCGATGGCAGGCCGGATACGCCGCCGCCGCTGACCATGCTGACGCCGGCCACGGATTGCAGCAGGTTTGCGGTATCGCTTGGGAAGCCTTTCTTGCTGACGTCTGCTTGCATGACGTCGGGATTGGTGCCGGTGATGATGACGCTGGGGAGGGAGGTTTGGGCGTAGCAGGGAAGGGCGGTAGCAACAGACATTGCAAGCAGGTGCTTGCGTAACTGCGGTTTCATTTTTATTCTCCGGTGTGACGAGTCGTGCGCCACCGGGGGCGGCGGCGCAGTGGAATAAGAGCAGGTGTCACACTGCGAATGGAGGTCCTCGCGCCTGGTGCGGCAGATGGGATTCGCCATCGTACTGCGCCGCGATGATGGCGGTCCGAGGACCTGTGAGGTCATGCGGTGCGGGGGCGGAGGGCTCGCTGTAGCCGGGTGCCACTGCCAGTGCGCCGCATAGCGTGCATTGGGTGAAGCAGTCCGCCATCCCATGTTGGTCGTGGCCTTCGTGATGATCAGCGCATGCTGCGTGATCCATCATCGGCATCGCTACCTGCGCTGCGGCTGCGTAGCCTTGCAGTGCTACGTACAGCAGCAACAGCAGGGCGACGAAACGGCGTGTGGTGCGGTGCGAGAACATGTGCCCATCGTAGCGATTGGGCTGTTGTCAAACCATGAACTCGATCAAGTTTTCGCGATCAGCGCATCTTCTCGATCACGGCTGGCGTGATGACGCCGGAATGCGCGCTGCGCTGGCCCTGTGCGTCGTACCAGTAGCTGCGGGGTTTCTCTCCGCGCCAGCGGGGATCGATGGCGTAGCGCAGGCGTTCCGGTGGCTGCTCGCCGAAGCTCCAGGCGTCTGCCAGCAGGTTGATGCCGGACAGGCGCTTGGTCACCAGCTGCGAAAGCGCGGCGTCGGATAGCGGGTCGGTGCTGATGGTGACGATGTCGAAGCCTGGATTCGCAGCGCGGGCTCTCGACAGCACGTCCAGGCTGTGCTGGCAGAATTCGCAATCCATGGACCAGACCAGGATCACGAAAGGCTTGCCTTTGTGGCTAGCGGCGATCTGTTCGACGCTTTGCGGTTCGAATGGTTTGAGGCTGGTCGCGGCAGCGCCGGCGTTTCCTGCTGCGTTGGCCATTGGCGAGGCTGCAAGCGATGCGGCGATTGCGGCGACAGCGAGGGCGGCGGCAGCCAGCGCGGGGCGGCCAAGCCGGGCTGGCCAGGCGCGGGCGCGGCCGGGGGCTGGGGCGGAGCTGCTGGCGCTGGCGTCGGTGCTGGTGCGGGTCGTATTCATGGTCTGTCCTCCAGTTTGCGAACGACGATGCCTTCATCGGCGGTGCGCCACAGCAGCCAGAGTTCGGCGCCGCGCCGCATGATGTGCGGATGATCGGAACTGCCCTGTGTGGTGGCGGCGGTGTGCTTGCTCCAGCTTGCGCCGCCGTCGGGCGATACCTGGACGTGGATGGCGGTCGCCTTGCCATCGAATTCTTTCCAGGCGACGGCGACACGCTGGCCGCTGGCGGCTACTTCCGCGTGCTCCGCCTGCGGGCCGCCAAGCCGCATCGGTTGTCCGTTCCCCGAATAGAACACGCCGCCTTCGTCTCCGGCTGCGCTGAACCAGGCCTGGTGGCGCTGGCCCTTGCCGTCGAAAGCGAGGGAGGGGCCGTGGTGGGGGCAGGCGTCGATTTTCCAGCCGTCTGTCGTGGCGCGCTCGGGTGCGGTGGGGCCGCCGCCGGGCGGCAGCCAGGCCACGGCGTGGTCGCGTACATTCGGTTCGTATATGTGGCGCCACATGGCGGCAACTTGCCCATCGGGCGCCAGCGCGGTGGCGATGCGGCAGCACTCGCAGGTGTGGTCGGCCAGTTTGGCGTCGTCTCCGAAACTGGCTCCGCCGTCGGTGGAGACGGCGTAATAGATGGCGATGCCGCGATAAGAGCGCTGGGCCGCCTGGGCGGCGTCCTTGTCGCGCTGATCCAGCCAGGCCAGGAAGATTCGGCCCTGAGGGTCGACCTGGATGTCGTCGAAGCGGTGGCCAATGGGTGCGCGGTCGTGCTGCACCGTGTACGGGACCGAAAAAGTCCGCCCGCCGTCCAGCGAGCGGATGAAGCGGATATTGCCAGTGTGGTGTTTGCCCAACGCTTGGGTGTAGCTCAGATAGAGCTGGCCCAGCGGGCCAAAGGCGATTTTGGGGCGCGCTTCGCCGTTCGCTTCCACCGTTTCCGGCCTGGGCAAAACCTGGCGCGGGGGCGTCCAGCTGCGGCCTTCGTCGGCGCTCGATTGCAGCACGATGCCATTGTCGCCGGCATGCGCCACCCACAAGCGGCCCTGCTGGTCAAAGGCCCCCGAGGTTCCGAGGGTGGAAGCGGCAAGGGCCGCCAGGAGAGTCAGGTTCATGTCGGGACGTGGCAGGATGGTGTGCCAGTCATAATCCTGCATTTTCGATGCCTCTTTCCATGACCCAGATCAACCGGAGCGAGATATCGGTTTTGATATCGGATTTTGAAAAAAATTGATTAGTTTGTTCTCGGTGATTTACCTAAGATAAGTTTCAAGACCAAGTAGCTTACAAAAACTATAGTCAGGAGACTTATGAAGCGCCAAGCATGCATGCCTGGGCTGGCTGTGCCTACCCGCCCCATCGCACTCAAAGTATCTGTCGCGGCGTTGGCTGGCATCGGCCTTTTCAGCGCCATTCCTTCCCTCGCGCAGCAAGCCGCCGATAACGAGATCGCAGTCGTGCAGGTGAGCGGCGTCCGTGCCGCGGCCCAAAGTTCGCTCGATATCAAGCAGAAGGCCGATAACGTTGTAGATTCCATCGTCGCCGACGATATCGGCAAATTCCCCGACACGAACGTCGCGCAGACCCTGGCACGCATCCCTGGCATCCAGGTCCGCCGCGACGCAGGCGAGGCGAACTCGGTCCTGATCCGCGGCCTGCCGGGCATTGCCACCATGCTCAATGGCCGTGAAATGTTCACCACCACCGGCCGTTATATCCAGCTGGCAGATATCCCGTCCACCATGCTGCAGCGCGTGGATGTGTACAAATCCCAGAGCCCTGAACTGGTCGAAGGCGGCATCGCCGGCGTCATCGACGTGCGCACCAACCGTCCGTTCGACTTCAAGGGTTTCACGCTGAGCGCCAACGGCGGCGTGAAGAACCAGGACAAGGCGCACAAGACCGATCCTGAAGCAAATGGCCTGATTTCAAATCGCTGGAAAACCGAGTACGGCGAATTCGGTGCCCTGTTCGGCGTATCGTATGTGCGCAACAACTTCCACGAAGAACGCAGCTTCAACACCTTCCCGGTCGAGAAATCCTGGCTGCTGCCTAACCTGACTGCCCCGGACCTGGTTGGCCTGCAAGGCATCTACGGCGAACGCAAACGCACGGCCGAGAACTTTGCCCTGCAATGGCGCCCGAACAAGGATCTCGAAATCTATGCCGAGGGTCTCTACTCGCGTTACAAGAACCAGGACGAGACCGACTTCTTTGTCGGCCTGCCATGGTGGGCGCCGGGCGCCGGCATCAGCGGAACCAAGATCCCTGGCACAGACCAGTTGGATGAACTGACTTCACACGATGCCAACACCATCCTGTCGACCCAGGCCCGCGCTTCGCAGAACACCACCTGGCAGAGCGCCATCGGCGCCAAGTGGAACGCTGCGCCCGGCCTGCGCCTGAGCACCGAGCTGGCACGCACCAAGTCGAAATACGACTGGCGCAACCCGATCCTGGATACGATGGTCACCGTGCCGGACGTCTTCTTGAAGACCAATGTCAACGGCGGTGCGTTCGTGCAGTACGGTGGCATGGACATGACCGATCCTAAGAATGTCTACCTGTTCCAGCTGTTCGACCGCTACGGCAATGACAAAGGCGCATCAACCGACTGGCGTGCCGATGCTACCTACACGCCGGAGGGCAACGGCATCTTCCAGGAGTTCAGCGCTGGTGTGCGCTTCAACAAGCGCAGTGCGGAATCGATCAAGTCGGTCGAAGGCAGCGCCAGTGCACCCGATGCCTTCAATGCGGCCACGCGCGTGTCCGTGGCAACGCTGCCGGGCATGAGCTGCACCAACCGCGAGCTGTCCGAGAATTACGGCACTCCATACTGGTATACCCCATGCGCCAGCTTCCTGCTGAATAACACGGGCGATGTGCGCAAGGCAGTTACGGGTTCCTCCGACACCAAGGCGGTCGACCAGGGTTCCTTCTTCTCCGTCAACGAAAAGAACTACGCCTTCTACGGCAAGGCGCGCCTGGGCTTCGACATCGGCAGCGTGCCGGTGGATGGCGTGGTAGGCGTGCGCGTGACGAAGACCGAAGCGGACCTGCTGGGCTACAGCATGGTTAACGGCGTGCCGGTCGCGACGCCGAAGGACAGCTCCGGCACCAATACGTTGCCGAGCGCTTCCTTCAAGGCGACGCTGCGCAAGGACCTGATCGCGCGCCTGGCTTATGCCAAGACGCTGAGCCGCCCCGAGTTTTCCCAGCTTAACCCGGGAACCGCCTACGTGAATTCGAACGGCACTACCGTACAGGCCTCCGCTTCCGGCGGCAATCCGGACCTGAAACCGGTGACCGGCCAGAACGTCGATGCAGCGCTGGAGTGGTACTTCGCACCGGCCGCCATGGTGAGCGGCACCGTGTTCCGCCATAACTTCGACGGCTACATCGTCAGCCGCGCCGTGCCGGAGGTGTACCAGGGCGTCAACTACCTGACCTCCCGTCCGTTCAACACCGACAGTGGCCACCTGCAAGGCGTCGAGCTGTCCTACCAGCAGTTCTTCGACAAGCTGCCGGGCTGGCTGAGTGGTTTCGGCACGCAGCTGAACTACACCTACATGGAAGGCGAAGTGACGGCGGCGGCAGTAGGCCCGGGCAAACTGCCTTTCCCCGGCATGTCGAAAAACTCGTATAACATTGTGCTGCTGTATGAGAAGAACGGCATTTCGGGTCGACTGGCTTACAACTGGCGCTCGAAATTCACGCAGGTTTATGGTGACACTTCGGCAATCAAAGGCTCGGCGCCTAACCGCGACCTGATCGCCGCTGCTACCAGCAGCCTGGATGGCTCCCTCAGCTACAAGTTCACGCCGAACCTGTCGCTGACGCTGACCGGCACCAACCTGCTGAACTTCAAATACAAGGACTACTGGACCGATGCGAACGTTTATCCGCGCGATATCCGCCGCTACGACCGCACCGTCGGCCTGATGCTGAACTGGAAGAACTGATCTACCATGCAAAACCAAAAGATGTCGGTGCTCGAGAAAGCGGGCTTCGGGGCGGGGGATGCGGCACTCAATGTCGTGATTTCCTCGATGATGCTGATCATTACCTTCTTCTACACCGACATCTATGGCTTGCGCACGCAAGACCTGGCGCTGTTGTTCGTGCTGGTCAAGGTAGTGGGGGCGGTGGCTGACCTGACCATGGGCCAGGTCACGGACCGCTTCACCAGCCGCTTTGGCCGCTACCGGCCTTACCTGCTGTGGCTCGCGATTCCTTATGGCGTGAGCGTCTTCTTCGTGTTCTCCACGCCCGACTGGGGCTACGACGCCAAGCTGGTATGGGCTTACTCCACCTACATCATCATGACTGTGATGACGGCAGGTGTCGGCATTCCCTATATTTCCCTGCCAAGCGCGCTGACCAGCGATCCGAAGGAAAGCCTGTCGGCCAATGGCTATCGCCTGTTCTTCGCCAAGATTGGCGCCTTCCTGGTGACCATCGTGGTGCCGCTGCTGTCGGAGCGCTGGGGCGCGGGCAACGCTGCCCACGGCTACCAGATGGCCATGGCCGTGATGGCGGTGCTGGGTGTGGCGCTGTTCCTGTTCTGTTTCTTCACCACCACTGAGCGCGTGCATCATGTGGTGGTGCGCCAGTCGCTGGGCGAGCAGCTGAAGGTGCTGATGAGAAATGACCAGTGGCTGATCCTGTGCGGCGTTTGCGTGACCGGCACCATCGGTTATGTGGTGCGCGGCTCGGTGGCGATCTATTACGCCAAGTATTACCTGGGCCTCAATACGGCGCAGGTGTCGGCC
>JBCNOP010000124.1:0-15048 GCA_039593775.1 Pseudoduganella sp. | reverse complement strand
ATCTCGGCGACGAAGTGGGTCGGCGCACGCAGGGTGTCCGGCACGAAGCGCATATCTGTCGATGATGCGCTGTTGCTGACGTAAGTCTCGCCGTAGTAGCGGTACTGGAATCTCATGTCTTGCTTCCCCGGCCTGCGATGGTCGCTGGCGTATGGATCGTGATGGCGGCGGGCAGGTCCGGATAACGTTGCTGGATAGCGCGCAGGCCTTCGATATATTGCGCCTTGTCGGCAATGGCGACAGTCAGCACCTGGCGCGCAAACAGCCTGGCGACAAAGCCGGCGATTTCTTCCGACAGTTCGGCCTGGGCGCGCAGGAAGGCTTGCACCCGCCCTTTGACCACGCGGCCGCGATTCACTTGCGACAGCACGCTGAGGAAGTAGGGCTCCATGCGCTGCAGCTTGTGCACGTCGCCGGCGCAGGCGCTTTCCAGCCAGGAGCTGACGAAGAGCTGCATATTGGCGGAGGGGTGCTGGCTCAGCTTATCCAGCAGCTCAGTCACGTCGCCGACGTCGAAGTGCCTGGTGATCATGGCACGGCCGAAGCGCTGTGCTGCCGGGTCCTGGTGGTCACACAGGTTCACCAGCAAGAGCGGTGTCCAGTCGTCGCGGGTGCAGTTGTCGGTAAAGAAGGCTGACGCGAATTCGCGGCTGTCGTCGAAACGGCTGTCGAAGATACGCAGGGCCGCTTCCATCTGGCCGCGTACGCGCTGCGGGTCTGAACGGAAGGCTTCGAATGCCCATTGGCGCACGCTGGCCATCGGGTTGCGGGCGAAGGCTGCCCATGTTGCAACGTCAAACTGCTCGGGGCGGAACGCTGGCAGCAATCGCGCGCCAAGCAACAGCGCGCCTTTGCTGCGCGCAGCCAGCAGGCGCGTCAGCAAGCCGGGATCGGCCAGTTGTTCCTCGTCCTTCAACGGCCCGGTGACCCAGGCCACCAGGTCGGCGTGCATGCCTTCACCGGTCTCGCTGCGGAACAGGGCGTCGAGCAGGCCTTCCAGCAAAGTGTGGCGGAAGCCGGCATCGGAGGTGCCCAGGCGCCGGATGACCGGATCGACGCCGCGCCTGACGCTCGCTTCCGCGCTGGTGGCAAAGGCGATGATCAGGTCAGATTGCGCGGACAGCACCTGGTCGGGCAGCATGCCGAACAGGCGCACCGCTGCGCCGCGCACCTCGGCGTCCTCGTCCTTCAGCAGCATGGCCAGCCTGGAGCCGGGCAGCATGCCGGTCGGCGCCGGATGCAATACCAGCCACTGGCAGGCCAGCAGGCGCACGGCGGCCAGCGCATGGCCAAGCAGCTGCAGCAGGCGTTCGTAAGGTGCGCCGGCGGCGGCATCGCGCAGCGGGTTGTCGATCAGCCAATGCAGGTCTGCGCCGATTGGCGGCACGGCATTGCGCGCATCGTCGATGTCGGCGCAGTTGTCCAGCCAGTCGAGCAGCTGCATGACAATGGCCGGCGCCTGGCCAGGCAAGGTGGCCGCGACCTGGCACAGCATGCGGCCCTGGCGGCGTACTGCCTCCAGCGGCGCACAGCAGATGGTGGCGACCAGCAGCGGATCGGCGGCATAGTTCAGCGGGTCGCGCACAATGCAGTCCAACGCATACTGTGTCGCTTCCGGCAGCGTGCACTGGATCAGCAATAGCAGCCATTCGGTTGGGGGAATACCCGGCTCGAAGCGCTGGCGTGCCACCTGGAAGGCAAAGCGCGCCGTCGGCAGGTAAGGACTGCGCAGCAGGTCGCGAATCACGCCAAGTTCCAGCGCGGCGCAGAAGCCTTTGTTGTCGGCCAGCGCGCGCGCCGCGAATTCGTGCACGCCGGCGCAGCGGCTTTGCTGCATCAGCGAGAGCAGGGCCTGGGGCTGTGCATCCCACAGTTCGGGGAAGGCTTCCTGGCGCCTGTCGTCGGGCTGGATCGGGTGCTCCTGGTACCAGCTGGTGCCAGGGCGGTTGCTCAGCCAGTTGCCGCGTGCGCGCAGCATGCGGTTGAATAGCATCCAGTGGCTGTAGCTGTCGTAGAAACGGCTGCCGCGGTTATACGGCTGGCCGGCGTCGCTGTCGTCCATCGCGGCCAACACGCCGAGCGCCATCCGGACGTAGGCGGGATCGCGGTCTTCCGCAAGGCGGCGCAGGGTGCGCCAGCCGCGCCGGCGCAGGTAGTCGCGCGTGCGCAGGCTGTATGCGACCTTGCTGTCCGGACGCGAAGCTTCCTCGGCATACCTGGTGTAGGCGCGCCGCACGTAAACCCAGTGGCTGCTGCTGGTATGGGTATCCGTGTCAAAGCGCTGCTGGATGAGGCCAAACAGCTCGGCATCGCCGGCCATTTCAGCCGCTTTGTAGATGTGGCGCACGGCACGGAACGTACCAGCGCGCAAGCGCATGCGCTTCAGGTGGGTGCGCAGGAGGCGGCGTGCCATCGGCTGGCTGAGGGCTACCTGGTGCAGCTGCTCCAGCCAGTCCGACTTCGACAAGCCTTGCCATTCGTCGTCGCCGGCAGCGATCGACAGCAGTTTTTCTTCATCCTGCTGGTCCCAGGCGTCGCGCAGGGCAGCCGGCCAGTCGGCCAGCAGGCGGGCAGCGTGCGCTTGCAGCGCGGCGCCATCGGCCAGCATCAGCCAGGCTTGCAGGGCGATGCGGCGTATGGCGTCCGTGCGGCCTCGGGCGTGCAGCTCCTGCATCGCAATGGCGGCGCCGGCATCGCCGCAGCGGCCGATGGCCCAGCCCAGGCAGTAATCCTGCATCTCGTCGCCGCGTGCGATCAGATCGACCATGGCGGGGACTGCGCCGCGCAGGCGGCGCTCGCCGATGCGCCAGATGACGCGGTTGCGGTGGTGCTGGTCCAGATGTTTCCAGTTCGCCGCCTGCAGTTGTTGCAGCAGCGTGACAGCGGCAGCATCGGGTGGGTTCTGCGCAGCAGCAGGGGCGGGCGCCGCGCTTTGCGGTGCGGCCGGCTCCGGAACGGCGGCCGGGTCAACGAAGCCTTGCGCGCCCCGTTCGATCAATGCCAGTTCGAACAGGGTTTCGGCGGCTTGCCAGTCGACCGGTTGTGGCGTGCGCGTGCTTTCGCGCCATTCTTCCCCGGTGCGGCCCTGGCGCAGGTTGACCAGGTAGCGGGGCGGCGATCCAGCCACGGCGCCGGCCACCTCGCAAAGTTCGATCTCGCAATGGATGGTGGCGTCTTTTTGCCTGCGAACCAGGCTGCTTTTCCGAATCAGCTTCACTGTAGTGCGGGCCTTGACTTGAAATGCGGTTACTCAACAGGACGATGGTAGCCAATCCTGAAAGTGTTTGCAAATAAAGCAATGCCTACATCGGCTTGAGCAGCGCTTCCATCAGCGGTTCGCAGGCTGCGGCCAGGCGATCCAGGCTAGCTTCGCGCAAGGCGTTGGTGTCGACGGTATGCTGCGTCGCCAGGCCGGCCCACTGCAGCAGGGCGCGGCCGGCTTGCGGGTGGTCGAACAGGCCATGCAGGTAGGTGCCGAGCACCTGGCCGTCTGCGGAGATGGCGCCTTCCGGGCGGCCGTCGATGAAGAAGGCCGGTTGCGCCAGGGCGGCGCCGTTCGACACGCCCATGTGGATCTCATAGCCGCTGACCGGCGCGTCGTCGAAGGCACAGCGGCCGGTGACTTGCGCCAGGCGCTTGTCGCGCGTGAGTTCCGTCTGCATGTCCAGCAGGCCCAGGCCCGTCTCGCTGCCGGCCCGGCCTTCCACGCCGTGTGGGTCGTCGACCTGTGTGCCCAGCATCTGGAAGCCGCCGCATACGCCGATTACCTTGCCGCCGTAGCGCAAGTGGCGTGCGATGGCCTGCGGCCAGCCGCCTTCTTTCAGCGCGGCCAGATCGTCGCGGGTATTCTTGCTGCCGGGGAGGATGAGCAGGTCGGCGGGCGGGATCGCTTCCCCCTTGCGTACAAAGCGCAGGTCGACGCCCGGGTGGGCGCGCAGCGCATCGAAATCGGTGTGGTTGCTCATGCGCGGCAGGCTTGGGACCACCACGCGGAAGGCGCCGCGCACAGCCTGCACCGCTTGCACTGCGTCTTCGGCGTCAAGGTAGAGGCCATGCAGGTAGGGCAGCACCGCCAGCACTGGCTTGCCGGTCTGTCGTTCCAGCCATTCCAGGCCCGGCTCGAGCAGTTTGATGTCGCCGCGGAAGCGGTTGATGACGAAGCCGATGATGCGCTTGCGTTCACTCTCGGAAAGGCAGGACAGGGTGCCGACAATGTGGGCGAACACACCGCCACGGTCGATGTCCGCACACAGGATGACGGGGCAATCGACAGCTTCGGCAAAGCCCATGTTGGCGATGTCGCGGTCGCGCAAATTGATTTCAGCCGGGCTGCCGGCGCCTTCCACCACTACCGTTTCATACTGCGCCAGCAGCCGCTGGTGCGATTCCAGCACGGCCGCCATGGCAATGGTCTTGTACTGGTGGTAGTCGCGCGCATTCATGTCGCCGCGCACCTTGCCGTGGATGATGACCTGGGCGCCGATATCGCTGCTTGGCTTGAGTAGCACGGGATTCATGTCAGTGTGCGACGGAATGCCGGCGGCAAATGCCTGCAACGCCTGGGCGCGTCCGATTTCGCCGCCGTCGATGGTGACCGCGCTATTCAGCGCCATGTTCTGCGGTTTGAAAGGCGCGACGCGCACGCCGCGCTGCTTGAGCAGGCGGCACAGGGCTGCGACGATGGTGCTCTTTCCGGCGTCGGACGTGGTGCCCTGGACCATCAGGGTGCGGAAGGGGAAGCTCATTTTGCGGGACGGTGTTTGCGGGCTTCTTCCAGCTTTTCGCACAACACGGCGGTACCGGCGATCATGCGGGGGCCGGCGCGATTGAGCATGCCGCCGTCAATCGTGAACAGGTTGTCCTGCCTGGTCGCCTTGAGTGTCTTGTAGGGGCGCCACAGGCTGACGCCACCGTAGTCTTTCTCCGCGGTGGCGAAGACTGCTTCCGGATCGGCTTCAAGCACGGCTTCCACGCTGACCACCGGCGCCGTGACTTTCTGGTCGGCGAAGATGTTCTGGCCTCCGCACGCTTTCAGCGCGTCGCTGACGATGTGCTCACCGTTCAGCGTGTAGAGCGGCTTGTCCCATACCTGGTAGAAAGTGCGTACCGGCGGGCGCGCGGCATACTGCGTGCGCAGCGCAGCCAGCTTCTGCCGCAACTCTTTTGCTGCAGTATTGGCGGCGGCCTCGGTGCCGAGCAGCTTGCCCATCTTCTCAAGGTTGTCGGCGATCTGGTCCAGCTTTTTCGGCTCACTGTGGAACATGGGGATGCCAAGCTGGCGCAGCTGGTCGATCTGGCGCTCAGAGGTACCATGGCGCCAGACTACCAGCAGGTCCGGCTTCATTGACAGCAGGCGCTCCATGTCCACCTGGCGGTTGTCGCCGACGCGTGGAATCTGCTTGGCGGCTTCCGGATAGTCGCTGTAGCTGACCGCGCCCACGATCTTATCGGCGCCACCAGCTGCAAACAGCAGTTCCGTGACGTGCGGCGCCAGTGCGACGACACGCTGCGCTGGCTTTTGCAGGGTGACGGGTTTGCCGTCGTCGTCGTTGACGGTGATGGCGGCGTGCGCCTGGAACTGCGCGGCACACAGTGCGGAGATCAGCAGGTATCTTTTCATCGTTTGGTCCATTCGTTCAAGGCGTGTTCGAGGCGTTGCCAGCCTGCTTCGTCGGCGGGAAGTCCGAGGCGGATGCCGCGCGCCGCTTCGCGGAACAGTCGTACCCAAATGCCGCGGCGAGCCATGTGGTCGTGGAATTCTTCGGCGCACGGCTCCGGCCACCATTGGAACAAAGACGTGCCATTGCCGGCTATGCCGTGCGCAGCCAGAAGTTCACGCAGTCGTGCGCCCGCCGCGTGCAGCTGTTCGTGCGTGGCGCGCTGCCATGTGTTGTCTTCCAGGGCGGCACGTGCGACTTGCTGCGCTGGGCCGCTGACCGCCCACGGGCCCAGCATGTCTGCCAGCGGCGCCAGGACATCATGGTGTGCAGCGACAAAGCCCAGGCGCAGTCCAGCCAGGCCGAAGAACTTGCCGACGGAGCGTAATACGACCAGACCGGGAACGTCGGTGGCATCGGCAACGCTGTGGGCGCCTTCGGTGTCGGCGAAGGCTTCATCGACTACCAGCCAACCGCCGCGTGCCCGCAGCACTTCGGCCCACAGGAGCAGCATAGCGCGAGGCACGAAGGCACCGGTCGGATTGTTCGGGTTGCAGACCACGAGCACGTCGGCCGTGGCCACGGCCGCGCCAAGCTCGCTATAAGGGACGGCGCTGGTGTGGTGGCCGTGCTGCGACCAGTGGTGCAAATGCTCGGCGTAGCTTGGGCTGGCGACCACGACGCGCGAGGCAGGGCGCAGGCGGGGCAGGGCCTGGATTGCTGCCTGCGTGCCGGCGACCGCCAGCATGCGCGGCGCGCCGTAATATCGCTGGGCGGCTTCCAGCAGCGCCGGATCGTGTTCGGGCAGGCGGTGCCATGCGTCGACGGATAGTGCTGGCGCTGGATAGCCGTTGGGATTGAGGCCGGTCGACAGGTCGAGCCAGTCATTGCGGCCGTAGCGTTGCGCTGCTTCACGCAGTTTGCCGCCGTGTTCAAGCATGGTGTGCTCCGTAAGCGATGGCCAGCATGACGGCCATCCATAGCCCGGTTGTGCTGCGTACGAGACGCCAGGCGCGCGGGATGTCGGCGGCTGACGCTTCGTCGCCCTGGCCAAGCGGCGGGCGCTGTTCGATTTCGCCACCATAGCTTGCCGCACCGCCCAGTTGCAGGCCGAGCGCGCCGGCACCAGTGGACATGACCGGGCCTGCATTGGGGCTGCTCCAGGCCGGCGCTTGCTTGCGCCAGCAGGCCAGTGCGCGGCGTGTGCTGCCTGTGCCGGGTGCCAGCAGGGCGTAGCTTATTGCGGTCAGGCGTGCGGGCAGGTAGTTGAGGGCATCGTCGATGCGGGCGGCGCTGCGGCCGAACAGGTTGAAACGTTCGCTGCGGTAGCCCCACATGGCGTCCAGCGTGTTCGCAAGGCGGAACATCACGGCGCCGGGTCCACCGGCAATGGCGAACCAGAATAGTGTGCCGAACACTGCGTCGTTGCCGTTTTCGAGCATGGATTCGGTGGCGGCTTTGGCGAGGTCGGATTCGGTGGCGTGTGCGGTGTCGCGGCTGACGATGCGGGCGGTCAGGGCGCGCGCGGCTTGGAGATCGCCGGCTTGCAGCGCGCGCCAGATGGGGAGCATGTGGTCGCGCAGGCTGCGCAGGCCAAGGCAGAAGTAAAGGAGGATTGCGTGCAGGGCGGCTTGTGCTGCGGGCGGCAGTGGCTGGGCGCAGGTCCAGGCGGCGAGCATTGTGAGGGGCAGTACGGCCAGGGCCCAGGCCAGTGTCCCGCGAGCGAGGCGGGAGAATGGCGGGCGGTTAAGCCGCTTTTCGATTGCGCTGGCGAGGCGGCCGAAGCCGACCAGCGGGTGGAAGCGCGACACTTCGCCCAGGATGGCGTCGAGCAGCACTCCGGCCAGAAGGGCGGCAGCGAAAGTGGTCCAGTCCAGGCCAGCCAATAGCATCAGGCGCCTTTCAGGATCAGCGGCAAGCCTGCCGCGACAAAGGCGACACGGTCGCATACCGCAGCAATTGACTGGTTCAGGCGTCCAGCTTCGTCAGCATAACTGCGTGAGACGGCGCCCCAGGGCACGATGCCCATGCCGACTTCATTCGACACCAGCACCACGTCGCCGCGTTCAGTTGCCAGCTCGCGGAGCAAAGCCGCGCGCTGCTCGTGGAAGCGGGACGGCAGTTCGATCGTGCCGACATCCGGATATTGCGTGCCGTCGCTGAACATCAGGTTGGACAGCCACAGCGTCAGGCAATCGACCAGTACCAGGCGATATGGCGCGCGCCATTCAGCCAGGGATGCGGCGAGCGCAAGCGGCTCTTCGACGGTGCGCCAGTGCTGCGGGCGCTGCGTGCGGTGATGGGCGATGCGGGCCGCCATTTCGGCGTCGCCTGCGGCTGCCGTGGCGATATAGACCACCTCCTTGCCGGAAGCAGCGGCAAGCTGCTCCGCATAAGCGCTCTTGCCGGAACGTGCGCCGCCAAAGACCAGTGTGCGCGTCATGTTGCGCTCCGCGAGAACATGGCCGCCACCGCGGCTGGATTGGAGGGGAAGTAGCCGTGGAAGTAGGAGGCTTGCAGCGATCCGACGCGGTAGACGGCTTCACCAGCGGCGCTGCTTGGATGCTTTTGCGTCGTCGCGGCAGCCGGCACGCTGGTTTCCAGCCGCGAGTAGTGGAAGGTATGGCCGCGCAGTGGGCCCTGGGCCGTGGGCATAGCCTGCGCGCCCAAGCCCGCCAGGCGGGCTTGCATGGCAACTTTGCCCGGCAACAAGCCAGCCATCGGCCAGGTCTTGCCTTCCTTGTCCTGCAGCGAGTCTGCGAGCGCCATCATGCCGCCGCATTCGGCCACGATGGGCAGGCCGTCGGCGTGCGCTGCGCGCAGCGACGCTTGCCAGCGCAGGCGAGAGGAAAGTTCGGCTGCGTGCAGTTCAGGGTAACCACCAGGCAGGTAGACGGCCGTTGCGTTACCCGGCACCGGCTCGTCGGCTAGCGGGGAAAAGTATTCGAGCTGCGCTCCCAGCGCTTGCAGCGTCGACACGTTGGCCGGGTAAAGGAACATGAAGGCTGCATCGCGGGCGATGGCGATGCGCGCGCCCTCAAGCGGGCGCACGGAAAGCGTGACGTCCGCGGCCCCGGTGCCACCGGTCGCGCCGATGTGCGCTTCCGGCAGTGCGTCCCACGCCACAAGATCAAGCGTCAACTGGTCAGCCAGCGTGTCGAGCAATTCATCAAGGCCGGCGACCTCGTCAGGCAATACCAGGCCCAAATGGCGCTCGGGCAGCGATGCAGCCTGCTTGGGCAGGGTTCCCAGCAAAGGAATGTCGCGCAGGGAGGCCGCCACCATGGCCGCATGTCCCGCGCTGGCGATGCGGTTGGCCACGACGCCCGCCATGGCAACCGGCCCATAATCCCGCAAGCCATGTACCAGCGCCCCGGCCGTCTGCGCCATGGCGCCGGCGTCGATCACGGCCAGCACTGGCAAGCCGAACTCGCGCGACAGGTCGGCGGCGGAGGGCGTGCCATCGTAAAGTCCCATCACACCTTCAACCAGGATCGCATCGGCCTGCGCTGCAGCCTCTGCCAGCAAGGCACGGCAGCGTTCAGCACCCACCATCCACAGGTCGAGTGATTCGACCGGTGAACCGCACGCACGCGCCAGCACCATCGGGTCGATGAAGTCCGGCCCGCATTTGAAGACCCGTACGCGGCGCCCAGCGCGAACGAGCTTGCGCGCCAATGCCGCCGTTACGGTAGTTTTGCCCTGTCCTGATGCGGCAGCGGCAATCAGTACGGCGCGGGCTACCATTCGGTGCCAGGCTGCGCCGCGATGCCAGCCTTGAAAGCGTGTTTGACGACGGTCATTTCTGTGACGGTATCCGCGACGTCGATCAACTCTTGCGGCGCGGCGCGGCCGGTGACGACAGCGTGCTGCATTTCGGGACGGTCCAGCAGGTCGGCAATCACGTCATGCACGTCCAGGTAACGGTATTTCAGTGCGATGTTCAGTTCATCCAGCACCACCATGCCGTAGGACGGATCGCGCAGGAACGCACGTGCCTGCTCCCATGCTTGCTGCGCCTTCTCTATGTCGCGCTCGCGGTTCTGCGTTTCCCAGGTATAGCCCTCGCCCATGGCGTGGAAGCTGCATTCTTCCGGGAACCGGCGCAGGAACTGCTCTTCGCCGGTCGACATGGCGCCTTTGATGAACTGCACCACGCCTACCTTCATGCCATGCCCCATGGCCCGCATCGCCATGCCAAAGCCACTCGAGCTTTTGCCCTTGCCATTGCCGGTATTGACGATCAGGACGCCGATATTCTTGTCTGCCGCCGCGATCTTGGCGTCGATGATGGCCTTCTTGCGCTCCATGCGCTCGCGGTGGCGGTCGTTGATGTCGCTCATTGGGGACTCCCGGGGATGAATATGGTGCGTTCGCCGTGGCGGACGATTTCGATTGGGTGGTCAAGATACTCGCTGAGGATCGCCGGCTGCATCACTTCCTCGACGGGCCCGGCCAGCCAGCGGCCATCGCCCATCAGCAGCAGGGCGTGGGACGACACGCTATGCGCCAGTGTCAGGTCATGGCCGACCATCACCACGGTCTTGCGCTGCTCGCGGCATAGCCTGGACAACAGTGACATGACGCTGACCTGGTGCGCCAGGTCCAGCGCATTGGCCGGTTCGTCCAGCAGCAGCAAGGGAGTGTCTTGTGCCAGCATGGCAGCGATGGCCACGCGCTGGCGTTCGCCGCCCGACAGCGTGCGCACGTCGCGTGCCGCCAGGTGATCGACTTCCATGGCGCCCAATGCTGCAATGGCAGCCTGGTGGTCGTCGCTGTTCTCCCAATACCGGTTGTCGTGGTAGGGGTGGCGTGCCGAAAGCACGGTTTCGATCACGGAATATGAAAAGGCATCGTTGCGCGCTTGCGCCAGGAAGGCGCGCTTGCGCGCAAGCTCCTGCAGCGGCCATTCGCCCAGTGCGCGGCGGTCGATAGTGACGTGGCCACCCTCCGGCTGGCGCAAGCCCGCCAGGGTGCGCAGCAGGGTGCTCTTGCCGGCGCCGTTGCGGCCGATTACGCTCCAGCACTCGCCATCGCCGACCTGCCAGTCCAGCTTATCGACCAGGGTGCGCTTGCCCATGGCAAGCCTCAGTTGGTGGGTGCCGATCATCTTATTTCCTCAGGCGGTGCAGTTGGTACAGGAAGACCGGCGTGCCAACCAGCGCTGTGACCACGCCTGCAGGCAGTTGCTGCGGCGCGATGATGGTGCGCGCTACAGTGTCGGCCAGCACCAGGTATGCGCCGCCCACCAGCGTGGCGGCCGGCACCAGCAAGCGATGGTCCGGACCGAGGGCGAAACGGCAGGCATGCGGCACGATCAGGCCGACAAAGCCGATGCTGCCGGCCGTGGTGACGGCGCTGGCGGTCAGCAGGCCGGAACAGAAGAACAGTCCCTTGCGCAGGGCGCCGACGCGGATGCCCAGCGTCGCCGCCGCTTCCGCATGCAGCGCCATCACGTTCAGCGAGCGCGCTACGCGCAAGGCAAATGCCATTCCGCCGGCCAGAACAATCCAGGGCAACCAGCGGATCGGGGAGCCGGACAGGTCGCCGATCAGCCAGAACACCATGGTGCGCAGGCGGCTTTCCGGCGCGATCGACAGCATCAGGGTGACCAGGGCGATGCAGCCGGATGACAGGATCACGCCGGTCAACAGCAGCAGCGCCGTTCCCCCTTCCGCCGCGGTGCCGCCGCGCAGGTCACGCCGCGCCAGGAAGTACAGCATCATCGACACTACGACCGCTCCGGCGAAGGAGGCGGCATCCACCATCCACGCCGCGCACATGAACAGCAACGCAGCCAGTGCACCGACCGAAGCGCCCGAGGAAATACCCAGCACATAAGGGTCGGCCAGCGGGTTGCGCAGCAAGGCCTGCATCATCACGCCGGCCAGCGATAGCGAGGCGCCTGTGACGAAGGCCGTGGCTGCACGTTCGGCGCGCAGGCCAAGCAGATGGCCTGGCAGGGAGGTTGGCTGCCCGCTGAGAAATTCCCGCAACGCGCCCGGCATGTCGGCCAGCGGGATGCTGACCGAACCGATCATGCCGGCCGCCACCATGCTGGCCAGCGATAACAGCACCAGCAGGATGATGACGGTGACGGCGCGCATGCGCAGGTTGGCGGAAAGAGGATGCATAGCGGGCAGCTTATCTCATTTATTTGTAGCTGAAGCGCAGGCCGGCATACACGGTGGAACCGGCGGTGGCGTAATTACGCGCCAGTTCATAGTGTTTGTCGGCCACGTTGTTCCAGCGCAGGGTGCCAGTCCAGGAACGGTCGAATTCCCAGGCCGCGTACAGGTTCAGCAAACCATAGCCGCCCAGGCGGTTGCGGTTGGCCGTATCGTCGAAACGGTAGCTGGAAACCTGCCATTCAGCGCCGGCACTCAGGCTGCCCGCAGTATAGTCCAGCGCCACATTGCCGTGGCGCTTGGCGCGGCGTACCAGCAGCTTGCCGGAGACGTCGTCTTGCGGGTTTTGCAGGTCGGCGGTGGCGGACAAGGTGAAGTAGTTACCCAGTTGCTGGCGTGCCGACAGCGAAATACCTTCCAGCGTGGCTTTGTTCACGTTGTAGGCGCAGCCGAAGCGGAAGCCTGGCAGCGGGCAAGGAGAGGTATGGACCAGCAGGTCGGTCAGCTTGTTGCGGTAAGCCACGGCGGCCAGCGCCGTACTGCCTTGCTCGAAGTGGATGCCGATTTCGCGGTTGCGGCCTTCTTCCGGGCGATTGGCCGGCAAGCCGTAGCCGGGGTAGTACAGTTCATTGAAGGTCGGTGCACGGAAGCTGGTGCCATAGCTGGCGTTGACGCGCAGGCCCGGTGTGATGCGGTAGCCATAACCCAGCGAGCCGGTATTCTTCGAGCCGTATTGCGAGCTGTCGTCGTTGCGGGCGGCAGCGGCCAGCAGGTGGTCGCCGCGCTTCATGTTGTAGCTGGCGGCCCAGGAAGTGGTGCTGCGTTCGCGCACCAGGGCGGCGGTGTTGGACTCGATTTCTTCCTTGCGGTGTTCGGCCAGCAGTTGCAGGCTGTCCATGCCCAGCGAGATATCGTTCTGCCAGCTGAATTGCGACTGTTTGGTGTCGATCTGGCTGGCGCTGGCGGTGAAGCTGCCGGATTTGTCGCGCGATTGCGCAACTTGCGTGGTCATCTGCCAGGCCTCGGCCAGGCGGTTGCGCGAGTAGAGCGCTGCGGTGTCGAGCTTCTGCGTGCTCCATGCGCGGACCTTGCTGCCGCTGTCGAAATCCGCTTCCTGGTCGCTATGCAGGAACAGCACGCCCAGTTCATGGCCGCGCGCAATTTGCCATGCCAACTGGCCGGCCGCATGTTTGCGGTCGTAACCGTCGTCGTCCGCGTTGAAGCTGCTGCTTGCCGGCAGGGTGGCGGAGAAGCCATCGGAACGTTCCTTGCCCGCGCTGAGCGCATAGCTGAAGGGGCCGGTGCTGCCGGAAATGCCTGCGGTGCCGGAACGCGTGCCGTAAGTGCCTGCCAAGACGCTGGCCTCCATTGCCAGGCTGCCCTGCCCTTTTTTGGTGAAGATCTGTACCACGCCGCCGATGGCATCGGCGCCGTACAGGGTGCTCAGTGGGCCGTACACGATTTCGATATGGTCCACGGCGGCCAGCGGAATCGCATTCCATGCCGCCGCACCGCTGCTGGCGGAGCCGATACGCACGCCATCGATCAGGACGATCACCTGGTTGCCGTTGGAGCCGCGCAGGAATACGCTGGCGTTGGTGCCGGGGCCGCCATTGCGGGTGACCTCGATGCCGCGCTGGCGCTGCAGCAGTTCTGTGATGGAGCCGGCGCCGCTGCGCGCGATTTCCTCGGCGCCAATGCTCAGCGTGTCGCTGATGACGTCGCGTGCTGGCTGCGGGGTGCGGGTGGCGGTGACCAGCACGGAGTTCAATACGGGAGCCTGGGCTTGTGCCTGGACGGCAGGTGCGGCAACGGCCAATGCCAGCGACGCGAGGGCCGCTTGCCGGGTGACGGGAAAAGACATGACTACTTTCGTAACGAGCCGCCGGCCCACGTCCCCGTAAGCCGGCATGAACAGGAACGGGCGCAGGGCGCGCGTTCCCACCTGGTCTGGCCGGTATCCGGGCTGGCAAATCTGGCGGCCTGGCCTTCCCATGCTTTCGCACAGTGGCCGGGAGGTCGCTGCCGCACATTGAAGGCGGCACTTGCTTACCGTTGCGGGGGCAGCACACGTTGGCTGTCGGGGACAGCGCCGTGTTTCCCGTTTAACTGCAGTCGAGAATTCGAATGCGGGCACCAAAACCCCGCCATTATACGGGCTTGGCGGGCCAGGACAAGCGAAGGATCTCGCAATACTTGATGTGGTTTGGCTTTGCGGCAGCCTGCTGCAGGGGCTCGCCGGCGGCGATGGCAGCCATCAGGCGCATGGTGCCGGCGTGGCATACGACAATGGCGTCATGTTGCAGTTCGTCGAGGAAGGACTGCACCCGGCCGGCCACTTCACGCACTGTTTCGCCGCCACCGGGGCGGTAGTCGAGCAGGTCGGCGGCCCAGGCATCAACCTCGGCGTGGGCGATGTCTGGCCAGCAGCGCTGCTCCCAGGCGCCGAAATCCATTTCTGCCAGGCGTGCGTCGGGCGTGAAGGCGCCCAGCAGGGAGGCTAGGGCTGTGCAGCGCCGCAGGGGGCTGGAATACAAGCGATAGCCCTGCGCGAGGGCATCAGCCAGTTGCGGCGCCAGGGCGGCGAAGCCGGCGGCGAGGGCGTCGGCTGCAGCAGGAAGATCGCTGCTGCCGTAGCACACGCCGGGCGCCACATCAGGTTGCGGGTGGCGGATGAGGATCAGTTCCACACGCAGGCCAGCACGGCAAGGTAGAACACGGCTTCCGTCAATTGCTGGACTGCGCCGAGGCAGTCGCCGGTGTAGCCGCCCAGGCGTTGCTGGAATCTGCGTGCCAGCCAGAGCGTCGCCAGCAGCATGCCGGCCAGGCCGGCACCCAGTGCGGGAAGTGGCAGCCAGCCCAGGGCGACGGCGCCCGCAGCAGGGATGGCGGAGGTCAGAACAGCGATGGCGAATTCGCCGCCGCGCATTTCCTGCGCCAGCGGCTTGGCCTTGCCTTCGGCGCGTGCATACTCCATGCGCCAGATCAGCGAGCAGGCCATGAGTCGGGACAGCGGATGCGCCGCCAGCAGCGAACCCAGTACCGCCAGCTTCGGCATGCTGGCCAGCGTCGCCACCTTGGTTGCCAGCATCAGGCCAATGCCGATGGCGCCATAGGCGCCGATGCGCGAATCCTTCATGATTTCCAGCACGCGCTCGCGGGTATGGCCGCCGCCCAGGCCGTCGCAGCTGTCGGCAAAGCCATCTTCATGGAAGGCGCCGGTGGCGTAAATGCCGGCGGCAGTCGACAGCAACACGGCAACC
>JBCNOP010000123.1:0-15056 GCA_039593775.1 Pseudoduganella sp. | reverse complement strand
GTCACGCGGCCGATGTACCGCATCCAGCCGCCGCCACCGGCGACCATCCCGGCCGATTATTTGCGCACGCCGGACGGCCAGCCCGGCCTGGCAGGCCAATACTTCGAAGGGCGCAACTTTGAGGTCCCGAAGGGCAGGGTGATCGACAAGGTGATCGACCATTCCTGGCCGGCCCCGCCGCTGGCCACCATCCCGGCTGGCCTGAGCCGGCTGGACGACTTCTCCGCGCGCTGGACCGGCACGCTGGAGGCGCCGGAAGATGGCGAGTATGAAATCGGCGTGGAAGGGGACGACGGCTACCGCCTGTTCCTCGACGGCGCGGTAGTGCTTGAGCGCTGGGAGAACGGCGGCAAGCGGCTGGCCAGCAAGCGCCAGGTGCTGCGCAAGGGCCAGCGCGTCAATGTGACGCTGGAGTACTACCAGGCCACCTCGGACCGCAGCCTGCGCCTTGCCTGGCGCACTCCAAGCGCACTCCGCGCGCTGGCCGAAGACAAGCCGCCGACCGATGCGAGCCTGCGCACCTACCTGCCGAAGGGTGCTGCCTGGTATGACTTCTGGACCAGCCAGCGGTACCAAGGTGGCCAGAGCGTGGTGCGCGACGTGCCGCTCGATATCGTGCCGCTGTATGTGCGCGCAGGCGCTATCTTGCCAATGGGACCAGTGCTGCAGTACGCCACCGAACAGCCGGATGCACCTTATGAAATTCGCATCTATCCGGGCGCCGACGGCAGCTTTACCTTGTACGAAGACGACAACGAGACTTACGCCTACGAGAAGGGCCAGTCCGCACGCGTCGTCCTGGCCTGGAACGACAAGGCAAAGACGCTGGCGATTGGCGCACGCAAGGGCAGCTTCCCGGGCATGGTGAAAGGCCGTACGCTGAACCTGGTGCTGGTTGACCAGTCCAATGGAAAGGGTATCGGCACTGCGCAGCCCAACAGAACTGTGCGCTACGATGGAAAACCGATGGTCGTGAAGTTCGGCCAATGACACAAACTTTTCAATAACTCGATTCCGATCATATGATTAACCTGCCACGCCGCCACCTTCTTGCCGCCTCCATGGCCACCGCTGCCGCTGTCACGCTGCCCGGCGCAGCGCAGGCTGCGGTCTCCAGATCTGCCAAGCGCGCACCACTCGCGCCCACGCCGCCGATGGGCTGGAACAGCTGGAACTCGTTTGCCACCACCATTACCGAGGCCCAGGCGCTGGAAAATGCGCGCATCATGGCGCAGAAGCTGCTGCCGTCCGGGTATGACGTCTTCACGGTCGACATCCAGTGGTATGAGCCGAATGCCAATAGCTACGAGTACCGCAAAGATGCGCAACTGACGATGGACGAATATGGGCGCCTGCTGCCGGCGCCGAACCGCTTCCCGTCAGCGGCGCAGGGCAGGGGATTCAAAGGCCTGGCCGACCAGATCCATCGCATGGGGATGAAATTCGGCATCCACGTCATGCGCGGCATACCGCGCCAGGCGGTGCGCCTGAATACGCCGGTCCTGGGCACCAGCCTGCGTGCGCAGGACATTGCCGACACCAGTTCGATCTGCGAATGGAATGGCGACATGTACGGCATCGACATGACCAAGCCGGGCGCGCAGGAATATTACAACTCGATCTTCAAGCTGTATGCATCGTGGGGCGTCGACTTCGTCAAGATGGACGACCTGGCGCGCCCGTATCACAAGAACTGGCGCGAAATTGAAGCCGCGCACAAAGCCATCCAGGCTTCGGGGCGACAGATTACGCTCAGCATCTCGCCCGGAGAAACGGACCTGAAATGGGCCAGCCATGTGCCGCACTATGCGCAGATGTGGCGCATCTCGGACGACTTCTGGGATGAGTGGAAATTGTTGAAGGAACAATTCGACCGCCTGGAAAACTGGAACCCTGTCATGGGCGAGAATTCCTGGCCCGATGCCGACATGCTGCCGCTGGGCCGTCTCGCGATGGGGGCACGCGACACGAAGTTCACGCCCGATGAACAGCAGACGTTGATGACTTTATGGAGTATCGCGCGCTCGCCGCTGATCATGGGTGGCGACTTGCGGCACCTTGATGCCGCTACGCTGGACTTGCTGACCAACCCGGAAGTACTCGCGGTGAACCAGAAAAGCCAGCAGAACCGCCCGCATCGTGCCGAGCCGGGAACGCGCATCTGGAGCGCGCAGCCGAAAGGCTCCAAGGGAACCCATTACCTGGCGCTGTTCAATACCGAGGATACACCGGTGGAGATCGTTTTCGACTTGTCGCGCCTGAACCTGGGCGACAAGACGGTGGGCTTGCGTGACCTGTGGCGGCGCCAGGACCTGCCAGAGGCACAGGGCATCATCCGCCAGAAGCTGGTCCCGCATGGTTCGGTCCTGCTGCGCCTTATGTCATGAGGCCAACCCGCAGGCCGATCCGGTGAGGGCTTAATCGGTGTGGCCCTTTCGTTGGTTGAACTGTTATGATCCGATTCGCAGGCCGAGCAAGAGGCCTTGCGGACGGAGATAGTTTAACCAACGAGAATGATGCAAAAATTCTATAAACAGGCCCTGTTGGCACTGATCGGCCTGGTGATCGCGAATGCATTGCTGGCGTTCTTCTTGATCTACCAAAGTTATCTGACTATCCCCATACTGGCGGCTGATGGTTCTGCTGCGGGTTGGCAGTACATGACCAACACAGACCAGACCATTGGAGGGACGTCAAGCGCCAGGATCCCGGATCCGCTACGCAAGCAGCTGCGCTTCGAATTCAAAATGACCAATGCCGGGCAGTTCCCCTTCGCCCAGGCAGGGATGATATTGCGCGACTCCAAGGGGGAGTTGCTCCACGCTGACTGGACCAAGTACAGCGAGATTTCCTTCCTTGCCAAATGTGCACCGTCGAATTCGATGGCACTCTGGATTTCCACATTTGACGACAACGTTTCGAAAGCCGGCGACTTCACGACATACCGCACTCCCGGCACTTATTTCTCCTGTAACGAGCGTGGAGTCCCGGTTTCGCTGGACTTGCGGAGGCTGACCATTCCGGACTGGTGGTTCTATACGGTGAAGCTGGATTTGTCGCACCAGGGTTACGAGCTGAATAAGGTGTCGAAGATCGTGTTCGGCACCAGCAGTCAAAGTCCCTCGAACGTCGACTCCTACCTGGATATCACCGAACTCACATTGCAGGGCCGCGACTATCGTTATATAGCAGCCCTGGTGATCATCCTGCCGGTGAGCTGGCTGGCCTTTGCTTTCTGGTTTTTGCGGGCCCACGGACGGGCCCTGACCTCCAGCCTGAACTCGAAAATGAAGTCGGACCTGCCGCTCATGGCCTATCGGGAACTGACACTGGAGCCCTACAGGGATAAGGAAAAAGCAACGGTGTTGCGATATATCGCCACCAATTACACCAATGCCGACCTTGATCTCGATAGCGTGGTTTCTGCCACCGGGACCAATCGCAACAAGGTCAATGAGATCCTGAAAACAGAACTGGGGATGACGTTCACCAGTTACCTCAATAAGTTGCGCTTGACCCAGGCAGCCAGGCTGCTGGCCGAAAAAGGTTCCGCAACGATTTCAGAGATCGCTTATTCAGTGGGCTACTCGAACGTTTCCTACTTCAACAAGCTGTTCAAGGAGGAGTATGGCTGCACGCCGAAAGACTTCCGCGCGTTGGCCAGCCAGCAGAAGCAGGAAAGCAGCGCCGCGCCTCCCGACAGCTCCATCCCCCAGAGCGCGCAATAAAAAGGGTTCGTTGCGGATTACTGCGACGCACTTCTGTTGTTGCCAATAGCTCTACAGCTCTTGGCAAGCTTGTATTTCCCTGTAATTGGTGAAGAAGAATGAAGGGCCTGCGGGCCCTTTTTTCATTGGAGCCGGGGTTAACACTGGCGCTTCGCACTCTTCAACTTTCTGCAGAATGCAAGCCGTTGGCGCAGGATTTCTATGGAAGATGGGTCGCCGCTCGTTAATGTTGACTGGAAAATCACCGAATCTCACAACCGGCAGTTTTGGTGGGGAGGGCATGTGATTTTCACATTCAAACAACGATCCATTTCTATTGAAGGAAGACAGGATGAAAAGACATTACAACGCGAAGTACGACGTCAAGCGCGCGGTTCCGACCCTGTTGGCAGTCCTGGTCGCAGGCGTCGTGGCTGGCTGCGGCGGCGGCTCCGGCAGCACCAGTGCCGGCGCTACCACGGCGGCAACCGCCACGGTCCAGACCGCGGCTGCCGCTGCCACCAGTTGGACCAGCGTGAAGTGGGGCGGTGGCGGCTATGTCAACGGCCTGGTCTATCACCCGACCAACGCCAGCCTGCTGTACGCCCGCACCGACGTCGGCGGCGTCTACCGCTGGAATGCAGCAGATTCGACCTGGACCCCGATCACCGACGGCCTGGGCTTCAGCGGCAGCGAGGGCCGGTACCACGATGTGGAGAGCCTGGCGCTCGATCCGTCCAATGACCAGAAGGTCTACATCACCACCGGCGACACCGTGAGGGATGGCGCCAAAGGCCGCCTGTATATTTCCAGCGACCGCGGCAACAATTGGACCTGGGTCAACCTGCCGTTCCCGGTGGGCGGCAACGATACCGGCCGCGCTATCGGCGAGCGCCTGAAACTCGACCCTACCAATCCTTCGACCATGTTCTATGGCTCGCGCACCGCGGGCCTGTGGAAGAGCTCGGACTCGGGCCAGACCTGGGCCCAGGTGACCTCGCTGTCTTCCACCACGATTTCCGGCAGTTCGTCGCCGATCGGCGTCGAGCACCTGATGTTTGACAATTCGAGCGTGGGCACCGGCACGACGACCTGGATCATGTATGCGGCCATCGCCCCGGACTATGCCAACGCGGCCGGCCTGACGTCGGTGCTGTACAAGTCCACCAACGGCGGTTTCAGCTGGACGCCAGTGCCGGTACCAAGCCAGGCAGCCGGCTTCCACATTCCGCACATGGTGCGCACCAACGACGGTAGTTTCTATGTGGTGTTCAACAAGAACGCCGGTGAAGGCCCGAGCGGGCCCGGCTATCTTTACAAGTTTGGTGGCACGGTCGGCAACGGCAGCTGGACTTTGCTGAGCACCAGCAACCAGGGCGGCTATGGCGGCTTGTCTGTCTATGGCACAGGCTCGAGCGCGCGCATTGCGCTGGGCGTGACCGGCACCTGGGGCAATTATTCCGGCAAGCAGGTCGTGCAGCTATCCGACAACGGCGGGCAGAGCTGGCGTGAAATCGCGGCGAACATGCCGGGCGACATCGCCTCGGGCTGGGTCGACGATGTCGAGATTGATCCTGCCAACCGCGACCACGTCATGCACGTGCACGGCGGCGGCATCGTCGAAACCTGGAACGCCTCGGCCACCACGCCGACATGGTCCAACAAGGTCAACAACCTGGAAGAGACCGCAACCCTGGCTCTCACTACGCCGCCGGCCGGCGCGACTTATAAGTTCATCAATAGCTCTGGCGACATCGGCAACTGGGTCGATACCGACCTGGCGACCCGGCCAACGAAAGGCCCCCTGAACTCCTGGAGCAACGGCAACTCGGCCGACATGGCCTGGTCCGATCCGCAGTACATTGCCGCCGTCGGTGTCGATAATGGCAACAACCACGTTGGCATCGGCCACTGGTCCGGCGACGGCGGCAATACCTGGTCCAAGTTTGCCACTCTGCCAAACGGCGCTACGACCGGCACCGAAAGCGCGGCCAACGTCGCGGTCACCAGCCGCAACAACGTGATCTGGGCGCCAAGCGATGCGGTGCCGTCCTACACCACCAATAATGGTGCGAGCTGGAGCGCCACCAACCTGCCGGCACTGACCGCGATCAGCGGCGCACCGCGCAGCTACCGCCTGAAGGTGGACCGCAAGAATCCGAACAAGGTGTATGCCTACGATTCCGGTGGCGCATGGTGGAACCAGTGGTCCGACACTGCGCACTTCTGGTACTCGGCAGACGGCGGCCATACCTTTACCGAGCGCACCTCGTTCAAGGCAACCAGCCCGATGGTGACCTTCTTCGGCAATACGTCGATGGCGGTGAACCCGAACGTGGAAGGCGACGTCTGGCTGGCTGACGGCAATGCGGTGTACCACTCGGTCGATGCCGGCGCCACCTGGACCAAACTGAGCAGCTTCGCTTCCGTCTGGGGCAGCAACAGCTGGCCGGACGTGCAGGGCGCCACCGCGGTCACCCTCGGCAAAGCGGCTGTCGGTTCGCCTTATTCGGCCGCCGTGTACGTGGTGGGTGTCGTGAATGGCAAGTGGGGCGTGTACCGTTCCGACGATGCGGGCGCCACCTGGACCCGTTTCAACGATGACGCGCACCAGTTCGGCGGTATCTACCACCTGGCTGGCGACTGGAATACCTACGGCAGGATCTATGCCGCAGGTAACGGCCGCGGTGTGCTCTACACCAACTAAGCAGCCGCTTGTCGCCCAGGCCTCAACTCCTGGGCGACAACCTCAGCATCACAATGTCGCGGGCCGGAAGCTGGACCTTCAGCAGGGTTTCGGTGGTACCGGCCTTCTTGCCCGCCCACAGGTCGCGCACCTCGTACACCGTCTTGCCAAAGTCGGCGTTGCGCCCGCTGACATCGTCTCCGATATTGTGTTTGCGCCAGTCGTGCTCAATCTTGATTGGCGAGTCGCTGCGGTTCAGGAACGCGATGGCCCAGTCGCCGTTCACCAGCGGCTTGGCCCAATACTCGACGCCAGGCGCCTTGTAGAAGGCGAAGCCCTGGATGCCAAGCGGGTCCTGGTCCACCGCGATGACGTCACGGTTGGCAAGGATGTTCCTGACTTCTGCCGGCATGGATGGCACGTCGGCGCCGAAGATCAGCGGCGCGGCCAGCATCGCCCACATGCTGAAGTGCGCGCGGTTCTCGCCAGCGCTCGGCAGCAGGCCCACTTCCAGCATGTCCGGGTCATTCCACTGGCCTGGCTTGGCATACTTGCGCAGCGGCCCCTGCTTGTCGAGGATGTTCAGCACGCCAAGCGAGGACCAGGAGCCGTGTCCTTCTTCGCATTGCCAGCAATGCGTGATGTCGCCGGTGGTGCGCCACAGGTGGCCCACGTTGCCAGCCCATTCCCAGGGCTGGTTGTCGCCCCATTCGCAGATGGAGAACACCATCGGGCGCCCGGCGGCGTGGATAGCATCGCGCATCGTCGCATAAGCTTCGCGCGGATTACGCTGCGCCTTGCCTTCGCCGGTATTGCACCAGTCATACTTCAGGTAATCGACGCCCCAGCGTGCGTACTGCCTCGCATCCTGGTATTCATGGCCCTGGCTGCCCGCACGCTTGGCGCAGGTCTGCGCGCCGGCGTCGGAATAGATGCCGAGCTTGAGGCCGCGCGCGTGCACATAGTCGGCCAGCGCCTTCATGCCTGACGGGAAGCGTAACGGGTCGGGCTGGATGAAGCCATCGGCGTCGCGCTGGCCCTGCCAGCAGTCGTCGAGGTTGATGTAGACGTAGCCGGCGTCGCGCAGGCCGCTGCTGGCCATGGCGTCGGCCGTGTCGCGGATCAGTTTTTCGCTGACGTCGCAGCCGAACTTGTTCCAGCTGTTCCAGCCCATTGGCGGCGTATCGGCAATGCCGGGGAATTTTTGCGCCCATGCGGGCGACAGCGCAAGCGACGACAGGATAGCGGCGGCGAATTGCAGGCGGGATCTGGCTTTCATGGGGTTCCTGAAATCGAGAGGGAAATGTGAAAGAGGGCAGCCGAAGCTGCCCTCACGGAACTGCGACCGGTTACTCCTTAATTGGAGTAGAACAGGCCGCGGCCGGTGCCGGAAACGTAGATCCGGCCGTAGGTGTTCTGGTCCGCCGCCAGCACGCCGATGCCGCCGAACTGGTGGGCGTCGTCGTTGAAGCGGGTCCAGCTGGCACCTGCATCGTCGGAGCGGTACACGCCCCACACGCCGCCGATCGTGCCTACCACATAAATTGCAGCCGAATACTTGGAAACGCTGGACGCCTTGCCCAGTGCGATCAGGCTGGCGCCCTGCGTTCCGGTGCCGGAAGCGAAGTTGTTGAGCTTGGTCCAGGTGGCGCCGGAGTCGAGCGAATGGTAGACGGTGTTGCCGTCAGCCAGCCAGAGGTCGCCTTCCACATTCGGGTTGACCGCGAACGAAGTCGCCCAGAAGGCATTCGGCGCCAGGCTTGCCGTCACCGAACCCTGGCTCAGCGTGAAGCTGTGGCCGCCATCGGTCGAGACGTAAACCTTGCCCGCCGTGCCCCACGTTGCGCCGCCCGAATCGTAGGCATACACCTTGTTCGGGTTCTTGCGGTCGGCGGCCAGGTGGTAGCCGCGGTCCCAGCCTTGGGCAACCGCTGGCAGCGCCGGCAGGTTGGTGGCGGTCCAGCTGGCGCCGTTGTTGGTGCTGTACGAAGGCACCGAATTGGCAGGCGCCCAGATGATGCTGTTACGGGCAGGGACTGCCACGCTGGCGGCGGAACCAGTGTTGGCCTGGGCGCCGGCTGGCAAGGTGGCGAAGTTCGACCAGGTCTTGCCGCCGTCGCCGGACCAGAAGCCGAAGCTGCCAGCTCCGGACCAGTTTGCCACGCCGGCGCCGGCGATAAACAGCGGGTCGGCCCACGCCATGTCGGCGGCGTTGCCGTTGCTCCAGTTGGAGGTCGGGGCCAAGGTCGGTTTTGCGGTAACGTCCGTCTGCAGCCAGGTGCCGATATCGCCCGCGCTGTTGACGAACTTGTACGGCGCGCCAGCCGGCGGCGTGACCAGCGACAGGGTCGCAGTTTCTTCGATGTTGGTGATGTTGCCGTTCCAGGTCGGGGTCGCCGAAGAAGCATTTTTGGTTTCCACGATGCCGCCGCCGTGCACATGCAGGATGTGGTCGCGGTTGAACGGATCGATCTCGACATCGTCAACCCAGCCCGAGGCGGTTTCGCCTGGCATGGTGGCTTCGATTTCGCGCCAGGTCTTGCCGGCGTCGTCGGACAGCTGCACGATCTGCATGCCGTTCCAGTTGCCCCAGGAATTGGTCACGCCCAGCGCAATGCGGGTGGTGGCGCCGCTGCCTTGCACGGATACGCCGCCGAGGCCGAAGTTGGTGCCGCCGTTCGGGTCTTCGCTCTTGAGCAGGGTCCAGGTGCTGCCGTCGAACTTGTAGAAGCGGCCGGGGCCGCCGGCGCCAGGGCCGGCATCCTTGGTGAATACGACATAGAACATGCCGTCCGCAGCACGCACCATGTGCGGGATATGGTAGCCGGACACTGGCAGCGCGACCGGCGACCAGCTTGCGCCGCCGTTGGTGGATTTGTACATATTCGAGCCCAGGCCCGCTACGCTGGCGTAGTCCGGAGCGACGGCGGCGTAGATGGTCTGGGTGGCCGTGCCGCTGCCCTTGGTGCCGGTGTCGTAGACCACCAGCTCGACGCCCATGCCGCCACCGGCGGCATTGATCTGGTCCGAAGTCATCTTGACGGACGACAGGGCCGTCACCTGGCTCCAGGTCTTGCCCGAGTCCGCGCTCTTCCACAGGCCGGCCGTGCGCGAGCCGTAGAACAGGATCGAGGGCTTGTTCGGATCGACCATCAGGCGTTCGCCCATGGCGCGGCCGCCGTTGTTGCCGCCGAGCTGGAAGGGCAGGGCGACGTACGTCCAGTGGTCGCCGCGGTCGCTGGAGATGTACAGGCGGCCGTTGCCTTCAAACGTGTACATGCCGGTCGCCATGTAGACCAGCTGGTCGTTGTTCGGATCGACGGCGATGCTTTCGATGCCGTGATATTTGCTCTCTGCTGCGCCAAAGCCCAGGCCATCGGTGATGGGGATCCAGGACGACGTTGCCTGGTTCCAGCGATAGGCGCCGCCGATGTCGGTGCGCGCATACAGGAGGTTGGCTGTGGTCGGATGGAATACCAGGCCGCTGACGTAGCCGCCGCCGCCCCATTTCACGCTATTCCAGGTGGTGGCCTTGCTGCCCGGTGCGCTGCTGGTGCCGCCCGTGCTGCCTGTGCTGCCAGTGCCGCCTGTGCTGCCGGTACTGCCAGTGCTGCCGGTATCAGTTCCACTGCCAGTTCCGGTGCCTGTGCCGGTTCCGGTTCCAGTGCCTGTATCGGTGCCCGTGCCAGTTCCGGTACCAGTTCCGGTACCAGTTCCGGTACCAGTTCCGGTGCCAGGCGTGGTGCCCGTGCCGGGAGACGTCGGCGTGTTGCTAGCGTTGTTTGGCGCGGCCGTGCTTCCAGTATTGTCTGTACCGCCTGCACCGCCGCCACAGCCCGCGGCGAGGCTCGCTGCGATGATCGAAAGAGCGATCGTCCGCATTTTTAGTTTTTTCATAATATCCCATCCAAAGAGTGTGATTACCGCCGGATGGATTGTGAGTGTTGCCTCAGAGCATGGCAATTCTCAAGATCGCCAATATGCTGAATGAAATTTCACAACGGCCTGGCCAAAGCGCCGCAATTATGAAATTCACCGATCGCGGGAATGATTTAATCCAAGCGGCATGCCATGCGTTTCCAGGCGTCAGTTCCGCTGGTAGCATCGGCCGCACCATAAGAAACCACCAGGAGTCAGACGGATGAAGCACCTGCAGCACATTTGCCTCGCAGCCTTGGGCGCTGCCTGCCTAACGAATACCGTGGCGCTGGCCGCCACACCTGCCAAACCTGCCGCGCGCCAGGTCGTGCTTGACGCCGCCAAGGCGGAGCAAACGCTGGACCGCTTCTATGACCTGTCAGTCGGCTCCGATTACCCGGGCACCTTGCGGCGCGACGACAGCATGGCGCAATTGAAGACCCTGGTCGACGAAACCGGCTTCCGCTACATCCGTTTCCACGCGATTTTCCACGACGTCCTGCAAACGGTGAAAAAGGAAAACGGCAAGCTGGTCTACGACTGGAGCGGCATCGACAAGCTGTACGACGACCTGCTGGCGCGCAAGATCAAGCCTTTCGTGGAGCTGGGCTTCACCCCGAAAGCGCTGGCCACGTCGGACGCGAAGATCTTCTATTGGGAAGGCAATACCTCGCACCCTGAGCTGGAAGGCTGGCGCGACCTCGTCACCGCCTTCATCACCCATTGCCAGCAACGCTATGGCAAGGAGGAGGTGCGCAGCTGGTTCTTCGAGGTATGGAACGAGCCGAACCTGGACGGCTTCTGGGAGCGCGCCGACCAGAAGGCGTACTTCGAGCTGTATGACGTGACCGCCAAGGCGATCAAGGCGATCGACCCGGCCTTGCGTGTGGGCGGGCCGTCCACCGCCGGTGCGGCCTGGGTGCCGGAGTTCCTCGACCATGTATCGAAGAGCGGCGCGGCGGTCGACTTCGTGACCACCCATACCTATGGCGTCGACAGTGGCTTCCTGGACGAGAAGGGCGTGGAGGATACCAAGCTGTCGCAGGCGCCGGACGCCATCATCGGCGACGTGCGCAAAGTCCGCAACGAGATCGCGGCCTCGAAGTATCCGCAGCTGCCGCTGTACTTCACCGAATGGAGCACCAGCTACAACCCGCGCGACAAGGTGCACGATTCCTATATCGGCGCGGCCTACATCCTGAGCAAGCTCAAAGGAACGAAGGGCCTGGCGCAAGGCATGAGCTATTGGACCTATACCGATCTGTTCGAAGAACCGGGCCCGCAGAACAAACCGTTTGAAGGCGGCTTTGGCCTGATGAACCCACAGGGCGTGCGCAAGGCGCCATATTTCTCGTACAAGTACCTGCACGCCTTGAGCGGCAAGGAGATTCCGGTACAGGATGGACAAGTCATGGCTGCCAGCGATGGCAAGGCCGTGCGCGCCGTGGCCTGGGACTTCCAGCTGCCGCAGCAACCGGTCAGCAATCGCTCCTTCTTCAGCCGTGTGCTGCCGGCCACGCCTTCCGCACCACTGGCGGTCTCGATCCGCCATGCCAAGCCTGGCAAGTACCGCCTGCAAGTGCGCCGCACCGGCTTCCGCGCCAACGACGCATACACGGCCTACATCGAGATGGGCATGCCGGACAAGCTGACGCCGGAGCAGCTCGATAAACTTACTGCCTTGACCAAGGACGCACCGGAGACCGAGCGCGAAGTCAGCATCGGCAAGTCGGGCGGCTATTCGCTCACCGTACCGATGCGCAGCAACGATGTGGTGCTGGTAACGCTGGAACCGGTCGAGAAACGCTAGCGCCGCGGGCAGAGCGCGCTCACCGGATTCTCCCCCTTCGCTGCGATCACTCCAAGGCGATAGGGGAGCTTGATGTAATCGTCTACGCGCACTGCCGGGTCATTACCCTGGAAGAGGTATTCGAGCGGCTTGCACGGATCGATGGTCATGGTTTGATCCGCGTTGGTTCGAATCATTTCGCCATGGGAGATGCCATCCGACCAGCGTTGTTCGACGTTGTCGCTGCCGGCGAAAGTGTTCATTGGCGCGGAAGAAAACGGTTCCCATTTTCCGTCCAGGCCATTGCTCTTCCAGATCCGGAAATAGCGCCCCTTCTGAGAAATTGCCTCGACGAGAGTGATATAGGTTTGTGTGTTCGCAATCCTGTAGGTATTGCTGGCCTCGAACAGATCCTCAGTCTTTTCGTTCATGACGGCGACCGTGTTATGAAAACCATTCGGGAACTGGCCGATAGTCGTTTCGGACCGCAGCAGGCGCCCATGGTCATCCGTATTGAACAGATAGCACTTCGTCTCATCGCAAATAACCCAGAAATCAAGCCAGCCATGTCCTTGCGGTTGCTTGATGATGTCGGGTACGGTGGTGAACAAGGGCTTGGGCGCGGACCAGGATTTTGGATCGCCGATATCATTCGAGGTTGAGTAAAGCGGGTCCCCGCCCTGGTAGATCAGGTACCAGGTCTTCTGCGGCGCGAAATAGAATACTTGCGGCGCCGCGCGATAGCCTGGCCCCATCGGGGACTTATCAAGCGGAACGATCTTTGCGGACGATGCTTCCGACCACTTGTCAAAGCTGGTGTAAGCGAGTCCCCAGCCCGACGAGCCGGCGGTCGTCATGAAGACATGGTATTTGCCGTTCACGTGGACGATCGAAGGATCTTTCACGGCATAGATTGTCTGGCCCGGGTCCGGTTGAGGCGCAATCAGCGGCGGGCTGGATACCCAGTTAAACGCTGTCACCGGGGAGCTTGGTGCTTGCAGGGCAGTGCTGCACCCTGCAAGGCCGTTTACCATGGCCAGGCCGGCAAAGCATTTGATGATTTTCATTTTCATGGCTTAACAGCGAACAGCCCAAATTCGCCGATTCCGGTAGAAGTCGTGTCGCCGTTATTGGCGGTGATGTTAAGCCGGTAGTAGCGATAGGCGCCAGGCCGCGGGATTGTGAAATTCTTCAGCGTGTAGGGCCAGGTGGACACCTGGTTGGTTTGTGCGTCGAGTGTTTGCCAGGTCACGCCATCGTTGGAAGCCAGGAGTTCCCAGTCCTTCGGATCGCGCGCAACGGCGTTGTTGGAACTGATGACGGAGTAGCGCCGCACCGTCTCCGTGTGTCCGAGGTCATACTGCAGCCAGCCGCGCACACCGTTGGAGAACCATTGTGTCGCCGAGTTGCGGTCGAAAGCGCGCTTGGCGTTGCCCGCGTTGTTCGCACTGTCGCTGGCGGTGCCGCCGGTGGCGACGTTGGCCATCGGGTGTTCTGGTTTTGCGGAGTCCTCGGGAGAATTGGCGCTCGTGCCGGCGGAGTTTGCCGCCGTGACGGTGTAGTAGTAGGTGGTGCCGTTGATCACCGACTTGTCGGTGTAGCTGCCTCCTTTTACATCCGTTGCGATGGCCGTGTAGGGGCCGCCCTTGGATGTGGAGCGCTTGACGATGTAGCGCGTGGCGCCGAAAGAGCGCTGCCAGCGCAGCGGAACGGCGCCGTCGCCCGGGGCGGCAAGCAGTGCGGCCGGCGCTGCCGGGGCCAGGACCGGCGCATTGCCGTCTCCACCCGTGATCTGGACGTTGCTGAAGACTGAGCGATTTGGTGTGCCGTTGGCGGTCGAAGAGACCACCAGGCCCACATAGATCGTGGCGGGCAGAGGGCCGTCGATACGGCCGACGTCCGTGGCAGCCCAGTTGGTGCCATCGGGCGACAGATAGCCTGTGATGACGTTGCCGATGCGCTCGAGCTTCAGCCAATACGAGGCCGCAGTGTTCGCAATAGGAAGTGCTTTGTTGGCGTAGTAGCTGCCGCCATACACCGTGAGATTCCGCATGTTCTGTTCGGCCGCGGCGCGATTGGCGACAGCCATCCAGGCACGCGGGGCACCTTGTTCAAGGCTGGTGCGTATCATCACGCCTGCCTTGGCAGACGGACCGGTGTCTCCGACCGATTCAACCTTGGCGATGATGGCGCCATCGCCGACGAGAGCCTTGTAGGCGAAGTGGCAGCTGTCGTTGGTGCCCCAGATCTCGCTCCCGGCGCCAGTCACGGTCCATTTGCCGGCGGCATAGCTGGCGCTGCCGGCAGGGCTGGCGCCGCCGAGGTCGACGCCGCTCAGGCCCGCTGTGAGCGCGGTCGTCGATGGCAGGGCGAGCTGCGGTGCCGGGACCGCAATGGAGGAGTCGGTGTCCTTCAAGAACATGAAGCTGTAGGCGTCCACCGGCATCCAGAGGCGCCGTTGTGCGATGAACGGGGCCTGCATGCCTTTGCGGATGACATAGGCACCATGGATCTGGCTGAGCATGATATTCCCGCCGCCGCCGCCACCCCATCCGCGATTGGTCATGTCCGTGATGTAATAGGCATCGGTGGTGCCAAACGGCAGTGCAGGGGTTGGTACGAGTTCGTTCACCCGCGCGAAATATTCGCCAGCCGCCAGCAGGCGGTCGTCCAGGTCGGAGTAGATATCGATGCCTTGCTTCCAAAGCGCTTCGGCGAGCATGGTCAGCGATTTGAGCTGGCCATGGAAGTGGCCCTGATCGCGCAGGGAGTCGCCGAGCATGCCGATATCGTTGGAACTTCGCAGCCCGATGTGGGCCAGCGTTCGCACCTGGGAAACAACCTTGTCCAGCGCCACCGCGTCGTCGTTGAAAATGTTCATCAAACCAAGGGCAACCAGGGCCAGCGCGCCTTTGTTGGCGGCGCCGAACTGGTGTTCGCCATAGGGGTTCGATGC
>JBCNOP010000122.1:0-15084 GCA_039593775.1 Pseudoduganella sp. | reverse complement strand
GCCGAGCGTTTCCGCGGCCAATCCTTCCATTCCGCGCAGTGGGACCACAGCATCGATTTGCGCGGCAAGCGCGTAGCGGTGATCGGCAGCGGCGCCAGCGCAGTGCAGTTCGTGCCGGAGATCCAGCCGCAGGTGCAGCAGCTCGACCACTACCAGCGCACGGCGCATTGGGTGCTGCCACGTCCCGACCGTGCCGTCACCCGCTTCGAGCAATGGCTGCTGGACCGCGTGCGCCCGCTGCAGCTGTTGTACCGCGCCAAGCACTACGTGCAGTTCGAATCGCGTGTAGTGCTGTTTATCTTTCTCCCTGTTCTGGCGAAAGTCATGCAATGGCAAGCCATGCGCCACCTGAAGCGCCAGGTCGCAGACCCGCAACTGCGCGCCAAGCTGGTGCCGAATTACACGCTGGGCTGCAAGCGCGTGCTGCTGACCAACGACTACTATCCCGCCCTGGCGCAGCCGAATGTCGCAGTGCTGAAAGACGGCATCCGCGAGGTACGCGAACACAGTATCGTGACCGGCAGCGGCGAAGAACGGCCGGTCGACGTGATCATCTACGCCACCGGTTTCGACGTCGAGCATGCGTACGGCCCTATCGAGCTGCGCGGCCGCGGCGGCTGCAGTTTCGCGCAAGCGCTGGAGGAAGGTGCCGGCGCCTACAAGGGCGCCACCGTGGCCGGCTTCCCGAACTTTTTCATGATTACCGGACCGAACACCCTGCTGGGCCATAACTCGATGGTGTACATGATCGAATCCGGCGTGCGTTACGCGGTGGATGGCGTGCGCCGCGTGCTGCGCGATGGCCTGCATTCGGTCGAGGTGCAACCGGCGGTGCAGGGTGCCTACAACCGCAAGCTGCAGCAAAAGCTCAAAGGCACGGTATGGCATACCGGCTGCAAGAGCTGGTACCTCGACTCGCGCGGCCGCAACCTGGTGATATGGCCGGGCTTCACCTTCCACTACCGCCACATCACACGGCGTTTCGATATCGACAGTTACATCGTGCGCCGCTCGGCCTGAGGCTTCGTACAATGGGCTGATGAAATCGAAGCCGCAAGAACCCGAAGGGCAACAGCCCCACACACTGGATGAGTGCCGCCGCTGCGATTTGTGGCGCAATGCCACGCAGCCCGTCGGCGGGCAGGGTGCGCGCCGCGCGAAGCTGATGCTGGTCGGCGAGCAGCCGGGTGACCAGGAAGACCTGGCCGGCAAGCCCTTCGTCGGCCCCGCCGGCGACTTGCTAGACGACGCGCTGGAAGCGGCAGGCATCGACCGCCGCCAGGTCTACATCACCAATGCAGTCAAGCACTTCAAATGGGAGCCGCGCGGCAAGCGCCGCATGCACAAGACGCCCGCGCAAAAGGAAGTCGCCGCTTGCCACTACTGGCTCGAAGCGGAACTGGAAAGCGTCGCGCCGGACGTCATCGTCGCCCTCGGCGCGACGGCCCTGAAGTCTGTCCTGCAAAGCGGCAGCGTGGCGCTGAAAGACTACATGGGCCAGCCGGTCGAACGCGGTGGCCGCTGGATCGTCGCCACCTATCATCCGGCCTACGCCCTGCGCGTGCCGAGCAGCGAAGCCCGCGCCGCCGCCCGCCAGGCCATCATTGATGCATTGCTCGAAGCGAAGCGCCTGCTTTGAGTCAAGCCGAGAGCAAGCGGCTCAGGGGAATCGTCGCCGCCGCCAGCAGCGTTTGCAGCGTAATCAGGGATGCCATCAGGCGCGCATCGCCGCCAAGCTGGCGCGCCATGATGTAGGCATTGGGTGCGGTCGGCAGCGCGCAGTAGAAGCAGGCCGCCAGTGCTACCGGTTCCGAAACGCCGAACATCACGCACACGCGCGATGCCACAAAAGGCAGCACCAGCAACTTGAGCGCGGAAGTGAACGCCAGCGCTGCGGGGCGCATGCCTTCCAGCGAAAATACAAGTCCGCTTCCCACGCTGATCAGTCCAAGGGCGAGCGCGGATTTGCCCAGGATATCCAAGGTGTTCATCAGCGGCGCCGGCACGGCCAGTCCCGTGAGGCTGGCAACCGTGCCCGCCAGCGTTGCCAGGATGATGGGATTGGTCGCCAGCATCCTGGCCACTTTGCCCAGGTTCGCTTTGCTGCCGCTCCACCACGACAGGGCCAGGATCGAGATCACGTTTACTACCGGCAGGCACAGGGCCAGCGCCAGCATCACCAGCGCGGCAGTCTGCTGCGGAAAGAACAGGGCGGATACCGCGATCCCGAAATAGCTGTTTGGCCGCATCGCTCCCTGGACGACAGAGGAACGGCTCGGATCGGGCAAGCCGCGCCAGAACAGCAGCACCAGCAGCGTGAGGCCGACCACGATAAAGGTCGGCAGCAGCGTCGCCAGCGCCAGCTCGCCCACCATCCGGCCGTGGAAGTCGAGCCGCGCAATGCCGGTGAACAGCAAGGCCGGGAAGGCGATGAAGTACGAGAACTTCTCTACCGAAGGGAAGAAGTCATCCGGCATCCAGCGGGACTGGCGGATCGCCACTCCCAGCATGATCAGCAGGAAGACTGGAATGATCGAGGCCAGCATCCTAGCGTTTGGCCAACTGGCGGTCGTGCAGGCGGGTCAGCGTCAAGAGCGCGGCGACGCCGCCGATCAGGGCCATGAACATGTCGGACTGGGTATCCCACGGGTCGCCCTGGGTGCCGAGGAATTCGTCGGCACCCTGGCCGAGGGCCACGGCAGCACCCCATTCAATCAGCTCATAGGCCGCGCTGATCGCCAGCACGATGGAAAGCACGATAAAGGCCAGCATCTTGCCGGCAGGGAGATAGCGGCCGCGCAGCAGGATCTCGCGCGCCACCATCACGGGAACGAAGCCCTGGGCGAAGTGGCCGATCTTGTCGTAAGGATTGCGCGACAGCCCGAACCAGTGCTGCAGGTCGAAGCCGAACGGCACCCGCGCATAGGTATAGGCGCCGCCGATCATCAGGATCACGCAATGCACGGCGATCAGCACATACAGCAGGTCGGTCAGGCGATAGCTGCGGTAGGTCGCTGCCATCAGCGGCAAGGCGACCAGCGCCGGCGCCACTTCCATCCACCAGGTGGCGCGGTCGTAGGGAGCGATGCCCGACCAGGCCAGGACGGCCAGCACGGCGGCGGCCAGCGCGAGGTGGAATCTGGAGATAGTCGTATTCATGCAGTTCCTGTGCTTTGCGAAAAGCGCATATTAATATCAAAAACCATTCGTTTCCAACGCAAACTGCGCGGCATAGACTGGGTTCATGTCAGCCCTCTACTCAGAAATTGCCCCAACGCGCCAGCGCTTCCAGGTCAGCATACTCGATGCTCCCCTGGGGGCGGAAGTGCTTGGACTGGACCTGTCCCGCCCCATCAGCGACAACGACCTGCTGCGCATCCATGGCGCGCATCTCGACCACCATGTGCTGGTGTTCCGCGACCAGCGCATCACGCCGCGCCAGCAAGTCGAGTTCAGCCGCCGTTTCGGCGAGTTGCAAATCCACGTGCTGCGCGACTTCCAACTGAAGGATCACCCGGAAGTGCTGGTGGTGTCCAATGTGCTCGAAAACGGCAAGCCGATCGGCCTGGGCGATGCCGGGTGCTTCTGGCATTCCGACCTGTCCTACAAGGAGCGGCCGAGCCTTGGCTCCATGCTGCATGCACAGGAATTGCCGGAGGAGGGCGGCGATACCCTGTTCGCCAATATGCACCTGGCCTACGACACGCTGCCGCTGGGCCTGCGCCGCGCCGTGTATCGGGCCAAGGCGGAGCACAGCTACCTGGCCCGCTATGAAGAACTGCGTGCCCTTAGCCCCTGGCGCCCCAAGCTCACGCCGCAGCAGATCGCCGAAGTGAAGCCCGTCGTGCACCCGGTGGTGCGCGTGCATCCCGAAACCGGCCGCCGCGCCTTGTTCGTGAGCGAGCATTTCACTACCCGTATCGTCGGCATGCCGGAAGACGAAAGCCGCGCCCTGCTGCAGGAACTGTTCGAGCATAGCGTCAGGCCCGAGCATATCTACCGCCACCAGTGGCAGCCGCATGACCTGGTGTTCTGGGATAACCGCAGCCTGATGCACCTGGCGACCGGCTGCCCCGACAACCAGCCCCGCAAGCTGTACCGCACGACGATCGAAGGCGACACCCCATTTTGAACAGGAGCGTGAATGAGTAAGAGGATATGGCGCAGTGCAGCCCTGGCCTTGCTGCTGGCAGCAGCTGGCAGTGCCGCCCAGGCGGAAGGCAGCATTCGCATTGCGGAGCAGTACGGCGTGACCTACCTGTTGCTGAACATCGCACAGGAGCAAAAGCTGATTGAAAAGCATGGCCAGAAAGCCGGTGTCGACATCAAGGTGGAATGGACACAGTTATCCGGCGGCGCCGCAATCAATGACGCCCTGCTGTCCGGCTCCATCGATATCGCCGGCGCCGGCGTCGGACCGCTGCTGACGATCTGGGACCGTACCGCCGGCCGGCAGAACGTGCGCGGCGTGGCATCGCTGGGCAGCTTCCCTTACTACCTGGTGACCAACAACCCCAGGGTGAAGACGCTGGCCGACTTCACGGAGAAAGACCGTATCGGCCTGCCGGCGGTCGGAGTGTCGGTGCAGGCGCGCATCCTGCAGATGGCGGTGGCGCAGAAATGGGGCGAAAAAGACTTCGCCCGCCTGGACAAGATCACGCAAACCTTGCCGCATCCCGACGCGGCGGCCGCGATCATCGCCGGCGGCACGGAGATTTCCGGCCACTTTGCCACGCCGCCCTACCAGGAACAGGAACTGGCGCAAAATCCGAACGCGCGCGTTGTGCTGAATTCTTACCAGGTGCAGGGCGGGCCTTCCTCGTCCACCGTGCTGTACGCGACTGAAAAATACCGCAAGGAGAATCCAAAGACTTACCGTGCCTTCCTTTCCGCACTGCTGGAAGCGGCCGACTATGCGAGCCGCAATCCGGAAGGTGCAGCCGATATTTACCTGCGGGTGAACAAGAGCAAGGTCGATCGCGGCCTGCTGCTGAAGGTGCTGCGCAGCCCGGAAGTGGAGTTCCGTGTCGCCCCGCAAAACACGCTTGGCCTGGCGCAGTTCATGCACAAGGTCGGCGCCATCAAGACTCGTCCAGCGAGCTGGCGTGATTATTTCTTCGATGATCCCGCGATTGGTCAGGGCGGCTGAGCCGCAACCGCTCCTGCGGGCTGAAAACGTCACGCTGGAATACGGCGCGCGCGCCCGCACCGTACGCGCAACCGAAGATGTCAGCTTCGACGTCCATGAAGGCGACCGCTTCGTGCTGCTGGGCGCTTCGGGCTGCGGCAAGTCTTCGCTGCTGCGCGCGGCGGGCGGCTTCCTGGCGCCAGCCTCGGGCCGCTTCACGCTGGACGGCGCCACCATCAGCAAACCGGGACCGGACCGCTTGATGGTGTTCCAGGAGTTCGACCAGCTGCCGCCCTGGAAAACCGTGCTGCAGAATGTGATGTTCCCTTTGCTTAAAGCGCGCGGCTTGCCGCGCAAGGAGGCTGCCGAACGTGCGCGCCACTGGATCGCGCGCATTGGCCTGGAGCGCTTCGAGGATGCGTACCCGCACCAGCTGTCAGGCGGCATGAAGCAGCGGGTGGCGATCGCGCGTGCCCTTGCCATGCAGTCGCGCGTACTGCTGATGGATGAACCTTTCGCGGCGCTGGATGCCTTGACCCGGCGCCGCATGCAGGAGGAACTGGTCGGCCTGTGGCAGGAGGAGCGCTTTACTTTGCTGTTCGTCACCCATTCGATCGAAGAGGCGCTGCTGGTGGGCAGCAGGATCCTGCTGTTGTCGCCGCATCCGGGCCGGCTGCGGGCGGAGCTGAACAGCCACCAATATGGCTTTGCCGGCATCGGCAGCAGTGAATTCCGTGCCGCCGAAAGGCGCATTGCCGAATTGCTGTTCGATCTGCCGCAGGAAGCGCAAGACAGCACCGGCGGCGCAGGAAGGATTGCGCTATGAGCCGCCCGATCACCCCACCAGTGCGCGCGGAATTCGTGCTGCCGCCGCCCTTGCCGCGGCCAGAGGGAGCGCTGGCTCGCGCCGCCATGTCCCCCAAGGCCAGCGCGGGCTTGTGGCTTCGCCGCGCGCTGGAGCGACCGCTGGTGCGAAAAGCTGCGCTACTTGCGGTATTGGCGGCGGTATGGGAGGCGCTGGCACGCTGGCAGGGCAACGACTTGCTGCTGCCAGGCTTCCTGCAAACTGCCTCCGCTTTCGCGCAAGGGATAGCCAGCGGAGAACTGCTTCAGCGCGTCGCCGCGTCGCTGGCCGTGCTTGCGCAAGGTTACGCCGCCGGCGTGGTCGCGGCGCTGTTGCTCACAGCTCTCGCCGTGCTGACCCGGCCCGGGCGCGAACTGCTGGAAACCTGCACGGCCATGTTCAACCCCTTGCCCGCCATCGCCTTGCTGCCGCTGGCCATGCTGTGGCTCGGGCTGGGCAACGCCAGCCTGGTGTTCGTGATCGTGCATGCGGTCCTGTGGCCGCTGGCACTGTCGACCTATGCCGGCTTCCGCGCCGTGCCGGAAACCCTGCGCATGGCCGGCCGCAATTACGGTCTCACCGGGCTGGGTTTCGTCTCCAGCATCCTGCTGCCGGCCGCCTTGCCGGCGATCCTGTCCGGGCTGAAAATCGCCTGGGCCTTCGCCTGGCGCACCCTGATTGCGGCGGAACTGGTGTTCGGCGCTGCTTCCGGCAAGGGAGGGTTGGGCTGGTATATCTTCCAGAACCGCAACGAGCTGTATACCGACAAGGTTTTCGCCGGCCTGGCCGCTGTGATCCTGATCGGGCTTGCGGTCGAACATATTATTTTCGCCACATTGGAGAAAGCGACAGTGCGACGCTGGAATATGCAGCACTGAGCCAGCTGGCGCGGTTCTTGCAACGAAAGGAGCATGAGCCGTAATTTACGCATCGTTTTGATCCACCCGCCGCACGAAAGTGAGGCACGCGCGCAAGCCTTGCACTCCGGCCTGGCGGAGGCCGGGTACGACCTGGTCGCCTCGCTGCCGGCCGATTTCCACCTGCCCGAACACATCGCCCGCCTGCAGCCCGACATGATCATCGTCGACGCAGAATCGGATGCGCGCGACGTGCTCGAACACATCGTCATCGCCACCCGCGACGAGCGCCGTCCCATCGTCATGTTCACCGAAGACGACAAGGCCGATTCCATGGAAGCGGCAATGGCGGCGGGCGTTTCCGCCTATGTGGTGGCGGGTTTGCAGCCCGAACGCATCAAGCCCGTGCTGGACGTGGCGCTGGTGCGCTTCAGGCGCGAACAGAAGCTGCTGGACGAACTGGAAGGCACGCGCCTCAAGCTGGCCGAGCGCAAGCTGATCGACCGCGCCAAAGGCATCCTGATGGCGCGCCAAGGCCTGACCGAAGACCAGGCTTTCCAGAAGCTGCGCAGCATGGCCATGAACAAGAACCTGAAGCTGGCCGATTTGGCGCAGCGCATCCTGGACGCGGAGGATTTGCTCGGTTAGTGCACCGCGATGGTGCAATGCCGGCAGGAGTGACGTATGCAGATTGAAAAAGACATTGTCAGGATTGGCTTCAACCCGCTGACCGATTGCGCGTCGCTGGTGATGGCGTCGGTGCTTGGACTGGACCGCAAGCACGGCATCCGCATCGTATTGAGCAAGGAGACTTCGTGGGCCGGCGTGCGCGACAAGCTGCTGACCGGTGAACTTGATGCCGCACATGCGCTGTACGGGCTTGTCTATGCAACCCATCTCGGCGTGGGTTCGGCACGGCGCGACATGGCCATCCTGATGAACCTGAACCGCAACGGCCAGGCCATCACCCTGTCGCGCCGGCTGGTGGACGAGGGCGTGCGCGACGGCACCGGTGTTGCCGCCTTGTCGCACGAGCGCGAGCTGCGCTGGGCCCAGACTTTCCCGACCGGCACCCACGCCATGTGGCTGTATTACTGGCTGGCGGCTTACGGCGTGCATCCGCTGCGCGAAGCGCGCGTGATTACTGTGCCGCCGTCGCAGATGGCGACCAACCTGGCGGCCGGCCACATGGACGGCTTCTGCGCCGGCGAGCCATGGAACCATCGCGCGGTGATGGATGGCGTGGGCGTCACCATTGCCACCAGCCAGCAGATCTGGCCCGACCATCCGGAGAAGGTGCTGGCCACCACCGCCGACTTCGTGCGCCGCCATCCCAACACCGCTCGCGCCCTGATTTCCGCCGTGCTTGAAGCGAGCCGCTGGATTGACGCCAGCGCCGCCAACCGCATGGCGATGGCAGAGATCATCTCGGCGGTCCAGTACGTCAACACCGGCAAGGACGTGATCTGGCAGCGCATCCTCGGCCATTATGAAGATGGCATGGGCCACAGCTGGGAGGACGCGCACAGCATGCGCTTCCACCAGGAAGGCGCCGCCAACTTCCCTTACCTGTCGGACGGCATGTGGTTCATGACCCAGCAAAGGCGCTGGGGCTTGCTCAAGGCCTCGCCCGACTACCTGGGCGTGGCCTTGAAGGTTCACCAGACCGCCCTCTATAAAGAGGCGGCGGAAATAACGGAGACTCCAATCCCCGCCAGCACCTTGCGCAGCTCAGTGCTGATGGACGGATCCACCTGGGATGGCAGGGACCCCGAGCGCTATGCCGCGTCCTTTGCCATCCGCATGTAGTGAAGGAGAACCCATGCAGGAAGCGGCCAAGCCCTTGTCGGGCGAAGTGTTCGGAGCGCTGATCAACCTGTCCGGCCGCCGCCGGTTCACCTCCCAGCGCCTGGTGCTGTACGCCGTGCTGGCCGCCCAGGGACAGGAAGGCGCCGCGGCCATCGCCCGCGAAGCGCTCCAGCTGTTCCGCGACGCGCACCATATCCTGTTGAATGGCAGCGACTCGCTGCCGGGTATTTTCTGCCCTGAGCTGGAGGAGGCCTACCACGGCCGCGCCGACGGCGCGCGCCAGATCGCTGCCTTCATCGACCTGGCCCAGCGCGCGCTGGACGGCGGCAAGTCCGGCCCGGCGCTGGAGCAGCTGGTGGCCACTGCCACGCCGGTCCTGGCGGTGCTGAACCAGATCACCGCTATCTATGAAGAGCAGTCCAAGAAACACGCGGTCCTGATGAAGAAGCAATTGCGCGGCGTGATCACGGAAATCGAAACCATTGCCCGCCAGGCCAAGATGGTCACCTTCAATGCCCGCGTCGTGGCGGCACGGGCCGGCCATGCGGGCCGCGAATTCGCCGTAGTGGCAGGCGTACTGTCGAACATCACCACCGAAATCGACGACATGGTCAAGGCCGCGCTGCAGGCAGCCAACGCTTGAGGCGCGCACGCTTATGAACCTCCGCGTGCGCTATTGCGGTGCACCATTGTTGGGCGCTTTGCACCGCCAGATGGCGAAAACCGGCATTTTCGCGGCCTGGCGAGCGGTTTCCCCCCTGCGAAGCGGCTGGCACAGCTCTTGCAAAGCATAGGTCAAGGGTCGGTCTAACGGAGGATCGGCAAAACCGGACAACGGCGTCCGCGCAGCGCTGCCTTCGATGGCAGTGGCTGTGCGGACGCCTTTTTGTTTTCAGGGACAAAAAACCATGGCCAGCAAAGCGACCAGCATCAAACTGTTTTCTTTCTCAACGCCGCAGATGCGTGCCTTCCACCTCACCTGGATGGCCTTCTTCGTCTGCTTCTTCGCGTGGTTCGCCTGCGCGCCATTGATGCCCGTGATTAAAGGCGAATTCGGCCTGACCCCGGCGCAGATTGCCAATATCAATATCGCCGCAGTGGCGATCACCATCATCGTGCGCCTGGTCATCGGTCCGCTGTGCGACCGCTACGGGCCGCGCAAGACCTACACCGGCTTGCTGCTGTTGGGCGCCATCCCCGTGCTGGGCGTGGCCGCGGCGCAGACCTATGAGAGCTTCCTGTTCTTCCGCCTGCTGATTGGTGCAGTCGGCGCCAGCTTCGTGATCACCCAGTACCATACTTCTGTCATGTTCGCGCCGAATGTGGTTGGCACCGCCAACGCGGCTGCTGCCGGCTGGGGCAATGCAGGCGGCGGCGTGGTGCAGTCGACCATGCCGATGATCATGGCTGCCATGATCATGCTGGGTGTGAGCGAAACCATGGGCTGGCGCGCTGCGCTGGTCGTACCGGGCGTGCTGATGCTGGTCATGGCTTTCCTCTACTACCGCTTTACCCAGGACTGCCCGGCTGGCAACTACGCCGACCTGCGCGCCGCCGGCATCGAGCTCGAAGGCGGCAAGAAAGGCGGTTGGAGCAGCTTCAAGCTCGCCGCAGTCAACTACCGCGTCTGGATGCTGTTCGTGACTTACGGCGCCTGCTTCGGTGTCGAGATCTTCATCCACAACATCGCTGCTACCTATTACGTCGACACCTTCAAGCTCACGCTGCCGCAGGCCGGCATGGCGGCCGGCAGCTTCGGCCTGCTGGCGCTGTTTGCCCGTGCGCTGGGCGGCTGGGTATCCGACAAGGCCGCGGCCCGCGGCAGCCTGAATAGCCGCGTCACCCTGCTGTTCGTAATGATGCTGGGCGAGGGCATCGGCCTGCTGTTCTTCTCCAAGGCGGACAGCGTGCTGCTGGCCGTGGTCTCGATGCTGGTGTTCGGCCTGTTCACCCACATGGCTTGCGGCGCTACCTACGCCCTGGTGCCGTTCATCGACAAGCGCGCGCTGGGCGGCGTCGCCGGCATCATCGGCGCCGGCGGCAATGTGGGCGCCGTGGCGGCAGGCTTCCTGCTGAAAGGCGTCGGCAACACCCAGCAGACCTTGTGGATTCTCGGCGTTCTGGTCGCCATCTCCGCCCTGTGCGCACTGGGCGCACGATTCAGCGAAACCACCGTAAAAGAATACGCAATTGCAGGAGCAGCAGCATGAAGATCGTCGTCATCGGCCACGGCATGGTGGGCCACCAGTTCCTGAAGTCGCTGCCGGCAGGCAGCGCAGAAGTCACCATCCTTTGCGAAGAGCCGCGCCCGGCCTATGACCGCGTGCACCTGTCCGAATTCTTCAGCGGCAAGAGCGCCGACGAATTGTCCCTGGTGGAACCGGGCTTCTTTGACCGCGAGGACATGGTGCTCAAGCTGAACGAGCGCGCCATCGCCGTCGACCGTGCCGCCCACACCGTCACCACCAATAGCGGCGAAGTGCTGGCCTATGACAAGCTGGTGATCGCCACCGGTTCTTTCCCCTTCGTGCCGCAGATTGATGGCAAGGACCGCAAGGACTGCTTCGTCTACCGCACCATCGAAGACCTGGAAGCCATGCAGGAATGCGGCGCCCGCTCGAAAACCGGGGTGGTGATCGGCGGCGGCCTGCTCGGACTGGAATGCGCGAAGGCGCTGAAGGACATGGGCCTGGAAACCCACGTGGTCGAATTCGCGCCGCGCCTGATGGCCGTGCAGGTCGACGACGGCGGCGGCCGCGTGCTGCGCCAGAAGATCGAGGACCTTGGCGTGACCGTCCACACCGGCAAAAACACCACCGCCATCATAGCCGGCGAAAGCGGAACCCACCGCATGCAGTTCGCCGACGGCACCTCGCTCGACACCGACATGATCGTGTTCTCCGCCGGCATCCGCCCGCGCGACTACCTGGCGCGCGAATGCGGGCTGGAAGTCGGCCCGCGCGGAGGCATCGCCATCAACAACCGCTGCCAGACCAGCGACCCGGACGTCTACGCCATCGGCGAGTGCGCCTTGTGGAACGGCCAGGTTTTCGGCCTGGTGGCTCCAGGCTACGACATGGCCCGCGTGGCCGCGCGCCACATTGCCGGCGACAGCGCCGCCGAGTTCACGGGCGCCGACATGAGCACCAAGTTGAAGCTGATGGGCGTGGACGTAGCCAGCATCGGCGACCCGCATGCCAAGGCGGAGGGAGCGCGCAGCTACCAGTTCACTGATGAACGCAAGCAGGTGTACAAGAAGATCGTGGTCTCCGACTGCGGCAAGTACCTGCTGGGCGGCGTGATGGTGGGCGATGCCGGCGAATACGGCACCCTGCTGCAGATGATGCTGAACAAGATCGAATTGCCGGAAGCGCCGGAATTCCTGATCCTGCCGCAATCGGACGGCAAAGCCAAGCCAGGCCTGGGCGTGGATGCGCTGCCTGCCGGTGCCCAGATCTGCTCTTGCAACGATGTGTCCAAAGGCGCCATCTGCGAGGCTGTCGCCGGCGGTGCCACCAGCATCGGCGCCATCAAGAAATGCTGCGGCGCCGGCACTTCCTGCGGCGGCTGCGTGCCCCTGGTAACCCAGATCATGAAGGCCGAGATGAAGAAGCTCGGCATGGACGTGAACAACCATGTCTGCGAACACTTCCCGCACTCGCGCCAGGAACTGTTCCACCTGATCCGCGTCGGCCAGATCAAGACCTTCGAAGACCTCCTGGCACGCCACGGCAAAGGACTGGGCTGCGACGTCTGCAAGCCGCTGGCGGCAAGCATCTTCGCCACCTGCTGGAACGACTTCGTGCTGAAGAAGGAACACGCCAGCCTGCAGGATTCCAACGACTACTTCCTGGGCAATATCCAGAAGGACGGCACCTATTCGGTTGTGCCGCGCATGCCGGGCGGCGAAGTGACGCCGGAAGGCCTGATCGCCGTCGGCCAGGTGGCCAAGAAATACGGCCTGTACACCAAGATCACCGGCGGCCAGCGCGTCGACCTGTTCGGCGCCCGCGTCGAGCAGCTGCCGGCGATCTGGGAAGAACTGATCGCCGCCGGCTTTGAAACAGGCCATGCTTACGGCAAGTCGCTGCGCACCGTGAAATCCTGCGTCGGCTCGACCTGGTGCCGCTATGGCGTCGACGATTCCGTCGGCCTGGCGATCGAGCTGGAAAACCGTTACAAGGGCCTGCGCACCCCGCACAAGATCAAGTTCGGCGTGTCCGGCTGCACCCGCGAGTGCGCCGAGGCGCAGGGCAAGGACGTCGGCATCATCGCCACCGAAAAAGGCTGGAACCTTTACGTGTGCGGCAACGGCGGCATGAAGCCGCGCCACGCCGAGCTGCTGGCCTCCGATTTGGACAAGGCAACCCTGGTGGCCTACATCGACCGCTTCCTGATGTTCTACAGCCGAACCGCCGACCGCCTGCAGCGCACCAGCACCTGGCGTGAAAACCTGGAAGGCGGCCTGGATTACCTGAAGGACGTGATCATCAGCGACAAGCTGGGCATCAACGCCGAGATGGAACAGGACATGCAGCGCGTGGTTGATACCTACGCCTGCGAATGGAAAGAGGCTGTCAACAATCCCGAAACGCGCGCCCGCTTCCGCCACTTCGTCAACAGCCCGGAAGCCGACAGCAATGTGGTCTTCATGGAAGAGCGCGGCCAGATCCGCCCCGCCACCGTGGAAGAGCGCAAGCGCATCCCCATCAAAGCCATCGCATAAGGAGACTAGCCATGCATCGTGACCAATCCGCCTCCGCCTGGACCGCCATTTGCGACGTCGACCAGATCGTGCCGAACACCGGCGTCTGCGCCCTGCTGCAGGGCCAGCAGGTGGCCGTGTTCCACCTGAATGACGGCCGCGAACCGCGCGTTTTCGCCATCGGCAATTACGACCCGAATTCCGACGCCTCCGTGCTGTCGCGCGGGCTGGTCGGCAACCTCGGCGAACGCCTGGTGGTCGCCTCGCCGATCTACAAGCACCACTTCGACCTGCAGACCGGCGAATGCCTGGAAGCGCCTGAACACTCGGTGCCAACCTGGCCGGCACGCATCGAAGGCGGGAAGGTCTGGGTCGGCGCATGAAGCCCGCCCTGGTTGTTGTCGGCAACGGCATGGCCGGCATGCGCACGGTCGAAGAGCTGCTCAAGCTCGCGCCGGACATGTATGACATCACCGTCTTCGGCGCCGAACCGCACGGCAACTACAACCGCATCCTGCTGTCGCCTGTGCTGGCGGGCGAGAAGACGGTTGACGACATCATGCTGAACACGCGTGAGTGGTATGAGCAGAATCGCATCAACCTGCACACGGGCGACCCGGTCGAATACATCGACCGCAAGCGCCGCCTGGTGCGCGCCCGCTCCGGCCTGGAAGTGCGCTATGACCGCCTGCTGCTGGCCACCGGCTCGCGCCCCTTCATCATTCCCGTGCCGGGCCATGAGCTGCCTGGCGTGCTGGCCTTCCGCGACATCCAGGACGTTGAATCGATGCTGGAAGCCGCGCGCAACCACCGCCACGCCGTAGTGATCGGTGGCGGCCTGCTCGGCCTGGAAGCCGCCAACGGCCTGCAGCGGCAGGGCATGCACGTCACCGTAGTGCACGTAACCGACGCGCTGATGAACCAGCAGCTGGACAAGCCTGCCGCCCAGTTGCTGCAAAAAGCGCTGGAGGCAAAGGGCCTGGCCTTCCGCATGGAAGCGCAGACCAGCGAGATCGTAGGCACCGACCGTGTAACTGCCGTGCGCTTTGCCGACGGCAGCGAAATCCCGGCCGACCTGGTGGTGATGACTGCCGGCGTGCGGCCGAATATCGAGCTCGCAAAGCGCAGCGGCTTGCATTGTGAACGCGCCATCGTGGTGGACGACACTTTGCAGACTTTCGATCCGCGCATTTACGCCGTTGGCGAATGCGTGCAGCACCGCCGTTCCACCTTCGGCCTGGTGGCGCCAATCTGGGAGCAGGCGCGCGTCTGCGCCGCCCACTTGGCAGGCGCCGGCCACCGCCGCTACGTGCAGCAGGTTACCCCGACCCGCCTCAAGGTGACTGGCGTCGACCTGTACTCGGTCGGCGACTTTATTGGCGGTGAAGGCAGCGAAGACCTGGTGCTGCGCGATCCGCGCCGCGGCGTCTACAAGCGCCTGGTGCTGGACGGCGGCCGCATCGCCGGCGCCGTGCTGTATGGCGACGTGCAGGACGGCCCATGGTACTTCGACCTGATACAGAACCGCACCGACATTTCGTCGATGCGCAACCACCTTTTGTTTGGGCAGGCGCTTTGCGCGCAGGCTGCGTGAATTCATGATTAAGACGACGTGCGCCTATTGTGGTGTTGGTTGCGGTGTCACGGCGACGCCGCGTGCTGATGGTGGATTCGATATCGCTGGCGACGCCGCGCATCCGGCCAACCAGGGGCGCCTGTGCGTGAAAGGTTCGGCGCTGGG
>JBCNOP010000121.1:0-15198 GCA_039593775.1 Pseudoduganella sp. | reverse complement strand
CGCCGGGCAGCACTCGCAGCACGACGCTGCCGCCGCGTGGCGTGTAATGCAGGGCATTGTCGACCAGGTTCGATACTAACTCGTGCAGCAGCAAGGCCTGGCCATTCACGCTGGCTTCCCCATCGCCTTCAAGTGACAGGTCAATGCCCCGGTTCACGGCGGACAAGGCCAATTCCAACGCCACTTGCTGCACGGTCTCGCGCAAGGGCACCGGCACGGGCTCGCCATTCTCGCTGTGTTCAATGCGCGCCAGCATCAGCAGGCGATTGGCCAGGTGCACCGTAGAGTCGGTGGTGGCTGCCATGCTGGCCACGACATTGCGCAGCCCGGGCGATGCCGAAGCTTCCCGTTCCAGCTCGCGTTGCGCCAGTTCAGCCTGGGTCTTGAGCACTGTCAGCGGAGTACGCAGCTGGTGCGAGGCGTCGGCGATGAAGCGGCGCTGGCTGGCGATCAGTCCTGCAATGCGCGTGGTGGAGGCGTTCATGGCCTGCACCAGCGGCCGCACTTCCTTGTGCACCAGCGCGGGATCAAGGTCGGAAAGGTCGGACACGTCGCGCGTCTCCACCTCCTGCTTCAACTGCATCAAAGGCCGCAGCACCAGCTTGACCGCGAACCACACCAGCAAGCCAGCAAGCAGCACCACGCTGGCCTGCCAGGCGATGGTGTCGTACAGGATCTTGAGCGTCAGGCCTTTGCGTGCATCGAGCGTTTCGCCGACCTGGATCAGAGCGATGCCGCGCATATTGTCGTCATACACCGGCTGCAGCAGGGCTGCGATGCGGATTGGCTGGCCGTTGTAGTTGGCGTGGTAGAAGCGCACCAGGGCAGGGTAGTTTTCCGAGCGCGGCACGTTGGCTGGTACTGCGGGCAGGTCATCGTAGCCGGACACTGTTTCGCCATTGATGCCCGTGACTTTGTAGTAGATGCGGCCCAGCGTGTCAGTCTCGAAGCTGTCCAGTGCAACGTAGGGCACATCAGCCACCACCTTGCCGTCTTCCACCGTCACGCGTTCCGCAAGTGCACGGGTGGAGGCCAGCAGCGAGCGGTCATATGCCATGTCAGCCGCATCCACCGCGTTGTAGTAGACGGAGATGGTGTTGATGATCTCCAGCAGGACTAAAGGCAGCAGCAGCCAGCGCAGCAACTGGCCGCGCAGGCTGCCCATGGCGGGCATGGCTTTCATCAGGCTTTCGCTTCGGCCGGCTGCAGCAGGTAGCCGATGCCGCGCAAGGTGGTGATCGCTGCGGCGCCAGGCTCTTTGCGGTCGAGCTTCTTGCGCACGCGGTGGATGTACAGCTCGATCGCGTCGAGGTTGGCATCGTCGGCCAGCGAGAACACCTGGGAGAACAGTTTTTCTTTTGCGACCGGCTTGCCGCCTTTCGTAATCAGCGCTTCGAGCACGGCGTGCTCGCGCGGCGTGAGCTGCAGGTTTTCGCCGAAATAAGAAAACATGCGGCTGACCGTATCGAAACGCAGCGCTCCGCATTGGTACACCAGCGATTCATTGCCTGCGCTGCGGCGCAGCAAAGCCTTGACGCGCGCTTCCAGTTCGGCCAGTTCGAAAGGTTTGGCGAGGTAATCGTCGGCGCCCAGGTTCAGGCCCTGCACACGGTCTTCCAGGCCGCCGCGCGCGGTCAGGATCAAGACGGGCGTCTTGCCGCCGCGCGCACGCAGGCGTTTCAGCACTTCCAGCCCGTCCATGCGGGGCAGGGTCAAATCGAGGATCACCAGGGCATATTCCTGGGTCAGCAAGAGAGAGTCGGCGTCGGCGCCGTTATCGGCGCATTCGACTGAAAGGTTGGCATCACGCAGGGCTTTGGAAAGCCAGTGTTGTAATTCGGTGTGGTCTTCCACTAACAATATTCGCATGGCATCTGCCTGAAAGGCGTTTGAAAGGTTGGCGATTTTATAGTTGAACCGTGCCAGAGCGAGGCATGACTGAAATAACTATAAACCCAGGAGACTGATTGTGAAAAGAACTTCGATGGCAGCGGCCGTCGCAATGATGTTTGCCGCCTATACTTCCGCCCACGCCCAATCCAATGTGCAGGTCTACGGCCTGCTCGACATGGGTGTCGACATTTCCAACAATGCGCAACAAGGCGGCGGCAGCGTCACCCACGTCAGCTCCGGCGGCATGAACACTTCGCGCTGGGGCATTAAAGGCAGCGAAGACCTGGGCGGCGGCCTGAAAGCCGTGTTCCAGCTCGAAGGCGGCATCCTGATGGATACCGGCGCGCAGGACGGCAACCTGTTCAAGCGCCAGGCCAACGTTGGCCTGGAAGGCAACTGGGGCCGCGTGGTGCTGGGCCGCTCCTTCACCAGCGTGTATGACACCGTCATCCGCTTCGACCCGATGGGCTTTGCGCCTTACTACTCCTGGGCGACCGGCGGCAGCGCCACCCTGCCAAGCAAGTACGGCATGACTACCGGTTTCGATAACCTGATCAAATACTCCGGCAAGACCGGGGACTGGAACTACGGCTTCAGCTACGGTGCGGGCGAGCAGCAAGGCGCCGGCGCCAGTTCGGCCGACAGCGCCAAGTATGCCGGCGCTGTGAGCTACCAGTCCGAAACGCTGGGCGCGATGTTCACGGCGGAGCGCATCAATGGCAATAACGTGGTTGCCACCGGCAACCGTGACGAGACGACCGCATTCCACCTGGGCGGCTATTACGCCACCGGCGATTTCAAGTTCTGGCTCGGTGGCCGTACTTACAAACTGGTCTCCGGCAAAGCCGCTACGGCTGATGTAAAAGGCAACACCCTGTGGGCCGGCGTGGCCTACAAGCCGCAGCCAAACGTCACCATTACCGGCGCTGTCTACCACATCGACCAGCGCAACCTGGCCGCCGGCAAGGACGCCGATCCAACCATGTATGTGCTGCGCTACCGTTACGCCGCTTCCAAGCGCACCGACCTGTATGCTACTGTCGGTTACACCAAAGCCAAGCATGACCAGCTGGTCGGACTGTCGCGCGACGATGCAGCCTTTGGCGACAGCCAGCACGGCGTAATGGTTGGCATCCAGCACCGCTTCTGATATTAATGAAGCCATGAAGATCCTGCATATCATCGCCGCTGCTGTCCTGTTGCTGGCAGGGCAGGCGCAAGCCGCAGAATGCATCGTGCCGTCCAAGCCGGGCGGTGCGATGGACCTGACGTGCAAGCTGGCCCAGAAGGGCCTGGCGACGGTGCCGGGCGGCCAGCCCATGAAGCTGGTGTATCGCCCGGGCGGGATCGGTGCCGTAGCCTGGCATTCGCTGGTGTCGCAGCGCGGCGCTACGCCGAATACGCTGGTGGCATTCTCCGGCGGCTCGCTGCTGAACCTCGCGCAGGGCAAATTCGGCAAGGTCAAGGCGGACGACGTGCGCTGGGTGGCGGCTCTGGGGGCGGACTACGGCATGATCGCTGTGCGTTCCGATTCGCCCTACAAGTCGCTGACTGACCTGGTGGCGGCGCTCAAGCGCGACCCTTCCAAGGTGCTGATCGGCGTCAGCGGAACCGTCGGCAGCCAGGACTGGCTGAAGGTGGCGCTGCTGGTGCGCCAGGCCGGCATGGATCCGAAAGTTCTGCGTTTCGTGGCGCTGGAAGGCGGTGGCGAAGCGTTCACCGCAATGCAGGCCAACTACGTGCAGGTGATGTCGGGCGATGCTTCGGAAGTCCATCTTGCCGGGGACTCGATCCGCGTGCTGGCAGTGATGTCGGAGGAACGCCTGCCCGGCAGGCTGTCTTCGGTACCGACCGCGCGCGAACAGGGCTATGACATCGTCTGGCCAGTGATCCGCGGCCTGTGGATGGGCCCGAAGGTGAGCGATGCCGATTACCAGCATTGGGTCAAGACTTTCGAGCACGTGATGGCCACGCCGGAATTTGCCAAGCTGCGAACGGAAGCGGGATTCTATCCCTTCAGCCTGACAGGACAGGCACTCAACGAGTATGTGCATAAAGCCGTGGACGACTACGGAAAACGCGCCAGCCAGCTAGGCCTGATGCGCTGAAACATCCCTCAAAAATCTAGGAGACAAAAATGATCAAGACGACCATGGTGGCCGCCGCTGCCGGACTGTTTGCGTGCACCGCATTCGCACAAACCCCTGCCGGCTATCCCGCCGATTACCAGAAGGTCATCGATGCGGCGAAAAAAGAAGGCAAGCTGGTGGTGTATGGCGCCACCGACAGCAAGGCTGCGCAGCCGCTGATCCGCGACTTCAACGCCCTCTATCCGGGCATCACCGTCGAATACAACGACATGAATTCGACCGAGGTGTACAACCGCTTCATCTCCGAGATGGCCGCGGGCGGCAACACTGCCGACGTGATGTGGTCCTCCGCCATGGACTTGCAGATGCGCCTGGCCTCCGATGGATACGCACTGAAATACAAATCGGTGGAAGCACCGAAGATTCCTGGCTGGGCAGTGTGGGACGACCAGGCTTACGGCACCACCTTCGAGCCGGCCGCCATCGTCTACAACAAGCGCCTGGTCGATGCAAAGGAAGTGCCGCAGACCCACGCCGACTTCGTGAAGCTGATCCAGCAGCCTAAGTTCAAGGACAAGGTCACCACCTACGACATCGAAAAATCCGGCGTCGGCTTCATGTTCATGAGCCAGGATGCAAAAGAATTCCCGAAATTCCTGGACCTGGAAAATGCCTTCGGTGAAGCGAAAGTGCGCGTGCAATCCTCCACCGGCACCATGATGGAGCGCATCTCCTCCGGCGAAAACCTGATCGGCTACAACGTGCTGGGTTCCTACGCCCTGGTGCGCGCCAAGACCGATCCTTCGATTGGCGTGCAGCTGCCTAAGGATTACACCCTCGTGATGTCGCGCGTGATGTTCATCAACAAGGGCGCAAAAAACGTCAATGCAGCCAAGCTGTGGCTGGACTACACCTTGTCGCACCGCGGCCAGACCATCATCGCCAATGAGTCCAAGCTGTTCGCGATCCGCGCCGACGTGACTGGCGAAACCACATCGTCCGACCTGGTCAAGCAGATCGGCCAGGACAAGATCAAGCCGGTGCCTGTGCATCCGATCCTGCTGCAGTTCCTCGGCCCGCAGAAGCGCATGGCCTTCCTGAAGCAGTGGAAAGAAACCGCCGGCAAGAAATAAGGAGTTGTAAATGACAACCGCGACTTTGCAGGGAACAGGGCGCGCCAGCATTAACTGGCCGCGCGGGATTGTGGCAGTGCTGACCTGTACGGCCATCTTCCTTCCGCTGTTCCTGATCTTTTACCAGAGCTTCCTGTCGGCGCCGTTCTTCATGCCCGGCAAGGAAGTAGGACTGGATGCCTTCCGCTTCATCTTCGATGATCCGGATTTTGCAGTGGCATTCAAGAATGGCCTGCTGCTGGCAGCCGGCCTGGCTGCTATCGCCGTGCCTTTGGGCGGCATGCTGGCTTTCCTGATGGTGCGCACCGACCTGCCGGGTCGCGGCTGGATTTCCCCGCTGCTGCTGGTGCCGATCTTCGTGTCGCCAATGGTGATGGGCTTCGGCTATGTAGTGGCGATGGGGCCAGTCGGCTTCTACTCCACCTGGGTGAAAGACCTGATCGGCTTCATCCCATGGAACGTGTATTCCTTCACCAGCATTGTGATCATCGCTGGCCTGACCCACGTGCCGCACGTCTACCTGTACGCTTCTTCGGCGCTGAAGAGCCTTGGCTCGGACGTTGAAGAAGCTGCACGCGTAGCCGGCGCCTCGCCGCTGCAGGTGATGTTCAACGTGTCGCTGCCGATGATCATGCCGGCGCTGGCTTATGCGGGCGTGCTGGTGTTCTTCCTCGGCTTCGAAGTGTTCGGCCTGGTACTGGTACTGGGTGATCCGGAAGGCCACCTGGTGCTGCCGACTTACCTGTATAAACTGACCAACAAGCTTGGCACCCCGTCCTATCACCTGATGGCCGCCGTGGCCGTGTGCCTGGTGGCGGTGACCATGCCGCTTGTGATGCTGCAGCGCTGGCTGCTCAAATCGGCCAACAAATACGTGTCGATCAAGGGCAAGGGCGCGCGCAGCAAGGCGCTGCCGCTGGGCCGCTGGAAGTGGCTGGCGTTTGCCGTACTGGGCTCCTGGCTGCTGGTGACCGTGTTCATGCCGCTTTCCGGCATCGCGCTGCGCTCCTTCGTGCAGTACTGGGGGGAGGGCGTGAAGCTGGCCGACGTCCTGACCTTGCAGCACTTCCGTGACATCTTCGAACAGCATGCACTGATCCGCGGCATCATCAACACGGTGCTGATCGGCGTGATCGGCGGCGGCCTGGCGATCTTCTGCTACAGCTTCATCGCGCTGGCCATGCACCGCAAGCCGGACTTGCTGACCCGCGTGCTGGACTACAGCGTGCTGGTGCCGCGTGCAATTCCTGGCCTGCTGGCTGGCCTGGCTTTCCTGTGGGTGTTCCTGTTCGTGCCCAGCTGGCTGGATGGCATGCTCAAGGGTTCCGAAAACGGCCTGGCGGTATGGCTGGTGGAAAACGCGATCCCTGCGTTGCGCAGCCTGCGCACCACCATCTTTGCGGTGTGGCTGGCTTACTCAGTGGTATGGATGGCTTATGGCATGCGCCTGATTTCTACCGCGCTGCTGCAAGTTGGCCCTGAACTGGAAGAAGCGGCACGCGCTGTCGGCGCCCGCCGAGGCCAGGTGACCCGTGACGTGACCCTGCCGCTGATCAAATACGGCTTGCTGGGCGCGTGGCTGATGATTTTCCTGATCTTCGAGCGTGAATATTCGACAGGCGTGTACCTGCTGTCGCCGGGTACCGAAGTGATTGGCGCGCTGATCGTGTCGCTGTGGGCGGGTGGTTCGACCGACCTGGTGGCGGCACTGTCCTTCATCAACATCACCCTGGTCGGCATTGGCCTGGGCATCGCGCTGCGCTTCGGCGTCAAGCTGCATAACTGAGACATAGATCATGAAACGAGACCTCAAAATGAACGAACTGTCCGTCGAAGACCTGCACCTGGACTACGGCACCGGCGCCCACGCCAACCCTATCCTGAAGGGTGTGTCGATGCACCTGCAAAAAGGCGAAGTGGTTGCGCTGCTGGGCCCATCGGGCAGCGGCAAGACCACGCTGCTGCGTGCCGTGGCCGGCCTGGAAAGCCCGCGCCTGGGCTCTATCGATATCGGCGACCGCCGCGTGTTCGATGGCAGCAAGGGCTTCGAAATGCCGGCCGAACAGCGCAACCTGGGCCTGGTGTTCCAGTCCTATGCACTGTGGCCGCACAAGACCGTGGCGGAGAACGTGGCCTACGGCCTGAAGCTGCGCAAGATGAACAAGGAAGAAATCGGCCAGCGAGTGACCGAGGTGCTGAAGCAGCTTGGCCTGGGCCACCTGGGCGAGCGTTTCCCGCACCAGTTGTCGGGCGGCCAGCAGCAGCGCGTGGCGATTGCCCGTGCACTGGTGTACAACCCGCCGGTCATCCTGCTGGATGAACCGCTGTCCAACCTGGACGCGAAGCTGCGCGAAGAAGCGCGCGCCTTCCTGCGCGAGCTGATCGTGCGCCTTGGCCTTTCGGCACTGATGGTGACCCACGACCAGGACGAGGCGATGGCGATTTCCGACCGAATCCTGCTGCTCAATAATGGCAAGATCGAGCAACAGGGCACGCCGCAGTCGATGTACGAAACGCCGGAGACCTTGTTCACGGCTGAATTCATGGGCAGCAACAACCGCTTGCCCGGCACGCTGGTTTCGCGCGACGGCGACCGCGTTGTGATCGAAGTTGCCGGCACCAGGCTGCAGGCGACTGCGCGCGGCAAGGGCAGCGAGTCGATCGCCCCGCTGATCCGAGTTGAAGAAGTGCGCGTGAGCAGCAGCCAGGTCGAGAACTCGCTGGAGCTTGCACTGGTGACCTGCATGTACCTTGGCGACCGCTGGGAATGCCTGTTCAAGCGCGGCGATATCAGCGTGCGCGCCCATTCCAAATACCGCCTGCAGGATGGCCAGTACTGGCTGCAACTGCCGGCCGACAAGCTGTGGGTCTTCTGATCCGCCACCGTTGCTTCCTCCAAGCTTTGGCGGCCGGCTTGCTGGCCGCTTTTTTTTGCAGGTGGCTTGATACTCCGCTGCCATGGCTGATCGGGCCGCTGTTCGCCAGTGCGGCCCTGCGCATCGCGGGTGTTGACCTGTGCTGCCCGGTTCCTGCGCGCGCGGCCGGGCAGTGGGCGATCGGCACTGTGCTTGGACTGTACTTCACGCCTGCAGTGCTGGCGGTGGTGGCGGCGCGCGCCGGCTACATCGCTGGGGCGGTGGCATTTGCTTTGGCGCTGGGATGTTTCTGCGCCTGGCTGCTCAAGCGGCTGGCGGACGTCAGCGCCGCGACGGCGTTCTTCTCGATGGCCTTGGGCGGCGCCTCTGAAATGGCGGTGCAAGGCGAGCGGCATGGCGCGGTCACGCAGCACGTGGCTGCGGCACAGGGCTTGCGGCTGATGTTTGTCGTGAGCTTCCTGCCTTTCGTGCTGCGCTATTGGAGCGGGCATGGCATGCCGCCATTGGCTGGCGCAGGAGCCGCGGGAGGCGCGAGCACCGGGACCGTACTGCCGCCCGGTGTAGTGGACGCGTTGCTGGCCTTCGGACTGCTTGCTGCCGTAACTTGCGCGGCGGGCTGGTTGTTGTGGAAACGCGGCGTGCCGAACGCCTGGGTGCTTGGCCCGCTGATGGGCGCAGGGCTGCTGGCGGCCGCACAGGTGCCGGTTGGCAGTGTACCGGAATGGATGGTCCGTACCGGCCAGCTTTGCATCGGCCTGTCGCTCGGCACACGCTTCACGCCCGGCTTCCTGCACACGGCCCCGCGTTTCATGGCAGCGGTAGCCGCCTGCACCGTGACCGCGCTTGGCCTGGCCGCGCTTTTCGGACTGCTGCTCGCGAAATTCGGCAACCTGCATCCGGCAACGGCATTGCTGGCGACTTCGCCCGGCGGCATCGCCGAAATGGCGCTGACGGCACGCGCACTGCACGTTGAAGTTCCGGTGGTAACCGCCTTCCATGTATGCCGGATGGTGGTGCTAGTATTGGCCGTCGGCCCGGCATTTCGTCGCCTGGTACGCATGTGACGCTGCCGTCGAGAAGTATTAAATTACGATACTTTGACAAGTCGAGTTGAGAGCTTGCGGAATGTGCTGTATGTTGTCGATATTTTCACTATTCCCGTGACGCAACATGAGCCATCCCAGCCAGTTTGATCTCCTGAAACAACGCCGTTTTGCGCCGTTCTTCTGGACCCAATTCCTTGGCGCGTTTAACGACAACCTGTTCAAAACCGCCCTGATCGTAGCGCTGACCTACGAAGCGTCCAGCTGGACGACTCTCGATCCGTCGCTGATCACCAACCTGGTGCCCGGCCTGTTCATCCTGCCGTACGTGCTGTTCTCCGCCACTTCCGGCCAGATCGCAGAGAAAATAGAGAAGGGCAGGCTGGCGCGCTTCATCAAGTGGCTGGAAATCGGCATCATGGGCGTGGCAGCCATCGGCTGGTTCACTCACACGCTGGTGTTGCTGATGATTGCCATCTTCGGCATGGGCATGCACTCAACCTTGTTCGGCCCAGTTAAATACGCCTACATGCCGCAGCACCTGAAGCCGGAAGAACTCACCGGCGGCAACGGCATTGTTGAAATGGGCACTTTCGTCGGCATCCTGCTTGGCCAGGTGTTCGGCGCAGTCATCGTCAACCACAAGCCGGACGGGATTACCTGGCTGGCTGTCGCCACCGTGTTTTTCGCAATCGCAGGCCTGTTCACCGCGTACGGCATCCCGAAAACCCCGGCGCCGCAGCCTGACCTGAAAGTGAACTGGAACCCCTTCACAGAATCGATTCGCAACCTGCGCTTCTCGGCCGGCAACCGCTCCGTATTCCTTTCGATGCTGGGCAACTCGTGGTTCTGGTTCTACGGCGCGATCGTGCTGGCACAGTTCCCTGTGTACGCCAAGGATTACCTGAAGGGCGACAACAGCGTGTTCGTGCTGCTGCTGACGATGTTCTCGCTGGGTATCGGCGCTGGCTCGCTGCTGTGCGAAAAGCTCTCCGGACGCAAAGTGGAAATCGGCCTGGTGCCATTTGGCTCCATCGGCCTGTCGGTGTTCGGCATCGACCTGTACCTGGCCAGCCAGGGTTACAGCGCACCGGGCGAAGTGAATGCCTACGCCATGGTGATGCTGCCTGGCGCCTGGCGCATCATTTTCGACGTGGTGATGATCGGCGTGTTCGGTGGCTTCTTCATCGTCCCGCTGTTCGCCTTGATCCAACTGCGCGCCGACCCGCAACACCTGTCGCGCACCATCGCCGGCATGAATATCATGAACGCGCTGTTCATGGTGGTGGCGACCGGCGTAGCGATTGTGCTGCTGGGCCAGGGTTTCACGATTCCAGAAGTCTTCCTGGCGACCGCGATCATGAATGCCATCGTGGCGGCGTACATCTTCTCGCTGGTGCCTGAATTCCTGATGCGCTTCCTGGCCTGGCTCCTGATCCACACCGTGCACAATGTGAAAACGATTGATGCCGACCGTATTCCCGAAGAGGGTGGCGCCGTCCTGGTGTGCAACCACGTCAGCTATGTCGATGCAATCGTGATCGTGGCGGCCAGCCCGCGCCCGATCCGCTTCGTGATGGACCACCGCATCTTCAAGACCCCGTTCTTCGGCTGGATCTTCCGCACCGCCAAGGCGATCCCGATTGCACCTGCCAAAGAAGACCCGTGGCTGATGGAGAAAGCCTTCGTCGATATCGCACAGGCGCTGCACGAAGGCGAGCTGGTTTGCATTTTCCCGGAAGGTAAGCTGACCAGCACCGGCGAGATGAATGAGTTCAAGGGCGGCATCAGCAAGATCATCGAACGTACCAAAGTGCCGGTGATCCCGATGGCGCTGCGCGGCCTGTGGGGCCACCTGCTTAGCCGCAGCAAGGACGGCTTGCTGGAACGCGCCTTCCGCAAAGGTTTCCGTTCTCAGCTCTCGCTGGCCGTTGGCCAACCGGTCGAGCCGACCGAAGTGAGCCCGGAACTGCTGTACCGCCAGGTAGCAGAACTGCGCGGTGACTGGAAGTAGAAAAATGTAGTCAATGGTCTAAGCGGGCTACATACCTCTACATACAAAGGCGCCGTCTCGGCGCCTTTGCTCCTTTTTACAATTGGTTTTCCAAAAACTTTTGTGAGAAGGGCAGTCAATGAAAACAATCCTGAAAACCGGTCTCTCAGTCGCCATGCTGTCCGTGCTGGCTGCTTGCGGTGGCGGCAACGAGACTGACAAAGGTCCTAAGCAAGTTTCGGCGGTGGTGGACTTCGACAAGGATGGCATTACTGGCTGGACCGGCAGCTCCTCCGACTACACGCCGGAGACTGCGCCGACCAATGTCGTCTTCGAACAGCGCACGCTGCCAACCCCGCTGACCGGCAAGGGCTACCTGGTAGGCGGCACCAATCGCAGCGACGACTTGTTCCTGTTTGTGAAGAAGCAGTTCTTCGGCCTGGAAAAGAACACCACCTACAACATCACCTTCTCGCTCAAATTTGCGAGCAACGCGCAAACCGGCTGCATGGGTGTGGGTGGCGCGCCAGGCGAAGCGGTGTGGGTCTATGCCGGCGCCACGGCCGCGGAGCCCAAAGCAGTCACGGTCAATAATGCGATCCGCATGAACATCGAGCGCGGCAACCAGGCCGAAGGCGGCAAGGATGCGCAGGTGATCGGCAATATCGCCAACGGCCAGGCTTGCGGCACCGCGGTGTCCTATGTCAGCAAGACCTTGAAGAATGAGAAGACGCTGAAGGTGACCACCGATGCGAACGGCGCGGTGTGGGTCATGCTGGGTATCGATTCCGGCTTTGAAGCGTATTCGCAGGTCTTCTTGCAAAGCATCCAGGTCGACGCGATTCCGGCGACGCTGTAATCGTCCCAGTATTGACCGTCTGGCAAATTTGACCTACTGTGTCGGCGGGGCGGATCCGTCAAGCCGGCCTGTCTTTGCCTCGTGCAGGGACAGCCTCTGCGGGGTTACCCCGCGGGATGTTTGATGTTCTGCATTTCGCCGCATGAGTGGCCTTGCGCTTCGCGCAGACACTACGCACGCTTCACGAGACTCGTTGACGGCTCTCCGCTCCATCTCAATCCATGAATATCGAAAAACTCACGGCACTGGCGCTTGCCGACACGATGCTGGCCACGGACGGCAGCCCGGAGAGCCTCGTCGCTGCGTGCGAGCGCGTTTTCGATGCAGCGCTGCCCTGGGCGCCTGGAGTCTGCGTGGCGCTCGTTTTGCGGACTGGCGAGAATTTCCATTACTTCAGCCGGCATGAGTTGGCGGATATCCTGCTCGAGCTTCTCGGCCGCACGCACGCTGATTTCGACGACGAGGACGATGATTACGACGATGACGAGGATGACGACGCGCCACCCTTCATCGAGCTGCCGGAAGTACGGCGCTATTGCCTCGACCAGCCGATACGTCCGCCGAAGCCGGAATGGCTGGCTGCACTAGCATTGCCGGAACTGCCGACCGTCGGCGACCTGTCAGCATGGCTGAATGAACCGGTCGGCGCACTGCGCTGGTTCGCGGACCAGTGGCGTATTGCACGCGACGAGCAGTCGAGCCTCCAGCATTACCACTATCGCTGGGTGCCGAAGCGCAGCGGCGGCCTGCGCCTGATTGAGATTTCCAAAGAACGCTTGCGCCGCATCCAGCAGAAAATCCTGCGCCAGATCCTGGACCTGGTGCCGCCGCATCCTGCCGCACACGGCTTCCGTCGCGGGCACTCCTGCGTCACGCACGCTGCGCGGCACGCTGGACAGCATGCTGTTGTCCGCATGGACTTGAAGGATTTTTTCCCGAGCATCCAGCACTCGCGCATCCATGCGCTGTTTGAAAAATTGGGCTACCCCGAAAATGTCGCTGGAACGCTCGCACGTATTTGCGTCAACCGCGCGCCACATGGACTGTTCCGCGACAGGCAGCTTGGAGGTTCGTTGCCCTGGGCGGAGCGCCAGGCCCTGAAATCGCCCCACCTGCCGCAAGGTTCGCCGTGCTCTCCAGCGCTGGCCAATCTCTGCGCCTACCGTCTCGATATGCGTCTCGATTCGTTGGCGCGGTCGCTAGGTGCGTCGTATAGCCGTTACGCCGACGACCTGGCCTTTTCTGGCGGGGAGGAGTTTGCGCGGGCTGCCGAGCGCTTCCATATCCAGGTTGCGGCAATCGCGCTGGAAGAGGGCTTCCGCGTCAACACCCGCAAGACGCGGCTTATGCGAGAAGGCGTGCGGCATCAAGTGACCGGTATCGTCGTCAATTCGCATCCGAATATCGCCCGCGACGAGTATGACAAGCTCAAAGCGATGCTGACCAATTGCGTGCGTCATGGCCCGGAATCCCAGAACAGGGAGAATCATCCCAACTTTCAAGCCTACCTTGCAGGCAGGATTTCTTACGTGGCGATGGTAAATTCTGGCCGAGCGGCCAGGCTTCAGCGCCTTTTGGACGATATAGTTTGGCGAACTTGATTACAATGCCTGATTCTTTTTATCGAATTCGATGTAATTCATGCACATTTGGGTAGATGCGGATGCCTGTCCTGCTGTAATCAAGGACATCCTGTTCCGCGTGGCGGACCGCACGCAGATCAATGTCACGCTGGTGGCCAACCAGTTAATCCGCGTGCCCGGCTCGCGCTTCATTCGCGCGCTGCAAGTGCCGGCAGGGGCTGACGCGGCGGATGCCGAAATCGTTGAGCGCGTAAGTGCCGGTGACATCGTCGTAACTGGCGATATCCCACTGGCTGCCCAGGTGCTGGAGAAGGGGGGCCTCCCGCTCAATCCACGCGGCGACTGGTACACCAAGGACACCATCGCGCAGCAGTTGACGATGCGGGCCTTCATGGAGGAGCTGCGTGGCGCAGGTGTCGAAACCGGCGGGCCGGCGGCTTTCAGCCAGGGCGACCGGCAGAACTTTGCCAACGCGCTGGATCGCGAATTAGCGCGCAGGAGGCAGGCCCGGCCTACCGGAGATCCGCTCTAGAGCAACACGGAGAGGAGCGGGCGTATTCGCAGGAAGTGTTTCCACATACGATCCGGCGCGAAAGACGTTCCATCCGCTTACGTCGGCATTCGGGTCGAGATCTTTTAAGCGCCGCCCGTAAGCGAGCTCACCTTGCCAAACCTCTCCGTCATCGGAGGTCATCGAATAGCGTACCCGAAGGCCATGACGTTGCAGTGTCCCTCGAAATTTTGGCGGATAGGCACCTATTCTTTCAGAGGCTGGTATGTCGTTCTCGTCAAAGGTGACGGCCGTTCCATCCGGGATTGAACATGGCCCCGTCAGGCGAGTCCAGTTGCCCCTTGCCATCGGCGGTTCAACGATCATCGAAATTTCCGCAAACTCGAGTGGAGCAGATTTGTTGTTTCCGTACGTTAGTTGAATTGAGGTGGCATTCGCTGTCCTCCTCAAATCGATCACTCCGGATCGAGCGCCGTCAATGTTCAGACGGACTACGGTGGCATTGGCAAAGACTTCAACTTCTGCCAGTGTTACTTGACCATCTTTCCGGGTGTCGCGTTTTGCGTAAGTGGCATCCGTCCATTTAAACTCTTGGCGGCACAGATCCTTTGCATGGGCCGGGGCTGTACCCAGAATGGCAGCAAGTAGGACAGGCAGGGCAGGAGCTTGCTTCACTGCGCGTCAAGACCTTTGGTAAGTACGTCAGCGACGACGGTGTTCAAGTCAAGCCCACGTTCGTTTGCTACAGCGTGCAAGCGCTTCACCAGGTCGCTATTGAGCTTGACCGCGAACGGTACCAGCCCAAGTGCCTGATCGCGCTTGCGTTGTTCGCGTTTGTCGATGATAGCGCCTGCAGACGGGCCAAACGTCGCAGCACCCGGCACTACCATCTTGCCCATCAGTTTTTTCGCGTCGTTCTTCGCCAAGTCAGTTTTCTTCACATCGTTCTCCATTTCAAAGGCGTCATTTTAAGTGCTGGGCGACGGTGCGTGTTCTCGCGTGATCTTTGCTTAGCGTATCTTAAGCCTCAAGTTGACCAGGTTGGCTTCTATTTTCTCCGCGTTTTCGATGTGGGTATCCGTAACATCATACGATCCCGGACTTGCCGAGATCCTGATGGCGCCGTCGAGGTATGAGATGAAAACCTTAATGCCAAATACTTCACAGTGGCCAGGGTCTGCAATCCAGGTCCCGGTGCCGTCGTTGGTTTCGGGTTT
>JBCNOP010000120.1:0-15247 GCA_039593775.1 Pseudoduganella sp. | reverse complement strand
CTGGCCAGGCGTGGTGGTGGTGCGCACCTGCGCCATGCGGCCTTCGGCCGCGCGTTGGCTCATCCACTTGGACAGCACCGAGAACAGCAGGTTCGGCGCAATCGGCTTGGTCACGAATTCGTCCATGCCTGCGGCCAGGCAGCGTGCCTGGTCTTCGCGGCCGGCGTTGGCTGTCATGGCGATGATCAGGGTGCCGGACAGTTTCGGATGGGCGCGGATGATGCGCGTCGCCTCGTAACCGTCCATCACCGGCATCTGCACGTCCATCAGCACGCAGTCGAAATGTTCTTTCATGAGCAGGTCGATGGCTTCCTTGCCGTTGTTGGCCACCACCACCGTGGCGCCTGCATCTTCCAGCAGTTCCTGGCCCACCTGCTGGCTGAAAATATTGTCTTCCACCAGCAGGATGGAGGCGCCGTGGATCGGCGCCAGCATGTCCGGCTGCAGCGCGTTGGTGTCGGTGGCTTGCAGCAGGTGGGTGCCCTTCTGCAGCTTGGCAGTGAACCAGAAGGTGGATCCTTTGCCTGGCTCGCTTTCCACGCCTACCGTGCCGCCCATCAGTTCCGCCAGCTGTTTGCTGATCACCAGGCCCAGGCCGGTGCCGCCGTATTTGCGGGTAGTCGACGTATCGCCCTGGTGGAAGGACTGGAACAGGCTGGAAACCTGGGCCGGCGTCATGCCGATGCCATTGTCCTGCACCTCGAAGCGCACCACCGTGTAGTTGTCGCGATCCTCGACCGGACGGGCGCGGATGTAAATTTTGCCATTTTCCGAGAACTTGATCGCATTGCTGGTGAAATTCAGCAGCACCTGCTCCAGCCGCAGCGGGTCGCCGCGCAACTGGTGCGACAGGCCTGGCCAGATTTCGAACACCAGTTCCAGCCCCTTGCGGTTGGCTGCATCGCCCAACTGGCCGGAAATATTGGTCAGCAGCGATTCCAGCGCGAAGTCCAGCACTTCCAGGTCCAGCTTGCCCGCTTCGATCTTCGAGAAATCGAGGATGTCGTTGATGATGCCCAGCAGGTGCTGGCCGGAATGGTAGATCTTTTGCAGGTAATCCTTCTGCTTCGGATTGGTGGCCCCCTTCAGGGCCAGGTGCGCCATGCCGATCACGGAATTCATCGGCGTACGGATTTCATGGCTCATATTGGACAGGAAATCGCTCTTGGCCTGGTTGGCCGCGCGCGCCTGCTCCTTGAGCATGTGCAGTTCGGTGACGTCGGTCGACAGCGCAATCACCACCGTGACGTCCTTCTCCAGGCGCACCGGCGCCTTCACGGTCCACAGGTGATGCACCACACCGTGGCGGTCGGTGTAACTGGCCTCGCCCGAGCGCTTCTGCTGGTCCGCCAGCACCACGCGATCTTCCTGCCAGGCCTCGTCCGCATCGCGCTTGTGCATTACCTCGACATCCAGGCGGCCGATGATGTCTTCTACCGGCAGCCCGATCACCTCGGCCATCTTGGCATTGACGTAGACGTAGCGCCGCTCCTGGTCCTTCATGTAGACGTGCGCCTCGACGTTATCAAGCACGCTATCCAGCAGGCGGCGCTGTTCCAGCGCATTGCGGCGCTGCGAATACATGGTGAACAGGTAGCCGTAGATCAGCAGCGTGCCGGTAAAACCGGTGACCAGTGACAGGTAAGGAATCCAGCGGTCGAAGCCCACGATCATTGCGTCCTTGCGCGCGTAGAACTGGGCTTTCCACAAGCTGCCGTTGAAGTCGATCGGCAGCACGGAAATGAAATAGTCGCCGGGGTCGCCCGGCAGCGCCGCCGGCTTGTCGATCGAGCCGTTATCGTTGAACAGGAGGCGGTCGTCCGGTTCGATGGTGAGGTTGCGCTTTTCAGGATCGGTGGACGCATCCGAATACAGGACCATGTGCACCTGGCGATCGGCCATCTCGTCGATCGCGCCCTGTATCAGCTTGGACACCGAAAACCCGATGCCCACTGAGCCGATGAAGTTGGCGCGGCGGCTGTTCACGTCATCGACCGGCATGCCGCGCCTGTAGACCGGCAGGCGCATGCCCAGCCCGATATGGGGCACCGGCTGTTTGAGCAGCACTGGCTGGCCGGAAGCACTGATTTCGCCCGTATCGCGCGACAGCTGCATGGCGCGGTCGATGGCAGGATTGGCGGTGATGTCGACGCCGAACTTCTCCATCATCAGGCCCATAGGCTCCAGGTAAGTCAGCGGCGCATAGTGGTCGCGCTTGCCTGGCGGCTTGATGTCGAACTTGGGGTAGCCGCCCGGCGACAAACTGGTATCGGCGCGCACTGCCGCCACGAACGCATCGCGCTCCGCGTGCGGCACATTCGGCGCATAGTTGATGGCCTCGAGGGCCGGATAGTGCTTGCTGATGTTCAGGGACGTCACGTATTGCCGGAATTGCAGCCGGGTGACGTGGTCGGAGGTCTGGAATAAAGCCACCAGGCCGCGCACCACGTCCGAGTAAGACTTCACGCGGGCCGAGATGCTGTATTGGGTAGCGCGGTTCAGGTTGTCGAAGCGCAGTTGCGCCTCATCCTCCACCGTGTTGGAGGTAGTGGCAAACAAGGTGGCGCCAACTGCCGAGGCCAGCGACAGGCCGAGCAACCATAGCAGTGCCCGCCCGCTGGCCAGGCTACGCAGCTTACGCCTCATCCATTGAGAAAAGTCTTGCATTTAAGCAGCATACGTTAAAGCCGCCCTGAACGGAACCAATTCATCGCTCCCTGGTCCAAGCGCGTCAGGAGGGCTCATCATGAAAAATGGATTCCACATCTTACCGGCATCCCGGGCTTGCCGGATTTTCCTAGCCTGTATGCATTTCTCGGCGCTTTGCCTTGCCGGGTCCGCCAATGCCGCTCCAGGCGGCCGGCAACGCCCGCCACCCGCGCCGGTACTGGAGCACCACGAATTCGATGCCATGCTGGAGGCCGCATTCCAGCCGCCCGCCACGGGGCAAAAAAGGACTTTCATAGTGCACTTTACACTTCCCGGTGCAAATGCGGCGCGACATGTGAACTGGACATTGGGACTGTACAGCCCCGCTGGCGAACTGGTCCACCAGTGGCGCGGACGCCACGTCTTGCAAGGCGGCAGCGGCCAGTCCCAGGTCAACTGGCGCGCTCCGAGCGCCCTGCCCGCTGGAATTTACGAATTGCGCCTGCAAGCCGGCAATATTCGCCAGCGCCGTCCGATCGCAATCGGCCAGCCGGCGCTATTGCAACCGGCCACCGCAGCCGCGGCAGCCGTCGGCACGGCCGGACCAACGCACCTTGATGGCCTGGACTTCGACATCCTGTACGGTAACCTGCACAGCCAGACAAACCATAGCGATGGCGGCGGAGATCCCGCGCGTTGCCACGGCGCTCAGGCGCCACGGACCGGCGCCTTCGGCCCCGAAGACGCCTACCAGTTCGCCCGGCAGCACGGCCTGCAATTCCTGCTCACATCAGAACACAACCACATGTACGATGGCAGCGAAGGCAGCGATCCCAATGCCGATCCGCTAGCCGCCCGCCAGCTATACCGGATGGGTATCGCCGGCGCGGAACAGTACTCCGCCCAGCACCCTGGCTTCGTCGCCATGTATGGCATGGAATGGGGCGTCATCAGTGGCGGCGGGCACCTCAACATCCTCAACAGCCCGGCCCTGCTGGGGTGGGAACGCAGCGCAAATGGCCAGCCCTTCGCCGACGTCGTCACGCCGAAGAACGATTACGGCGCGCTGTACACGCTGATGAAAGAACAAGGCTGGCTAGGCCAGTTCAACCACCCGAGCCCCAGCCAGTTCCCGATCGACGGCCAGGCGCTGGCCTTCAGCGAGGATGGCGGCGCCGTCATGGCATTGTGCGAAGTGATGAACAGCAACGCCTTTTCGAAACGCCTCGACGAAGGCGAACCACGCCACAGCTTTTACGAGGAAGCCTGCGGCAGGCTGCTGGAGGCGGGCTATCGCCTGGCGTTCAGCAGCGACCAGGACAACCACTGTGCCAACTGGGGCGCCTCCTACAGCAACCGCACCGGCATCCTGCTGCCCGCCGGTACTGCGCCGACCCTGGACGCCCTGCTCGACGCCATCCGCGCACGCCGCGTGTTCGCGACAATGGACAAGCAGTCCGCAGTCGCACTGACCGCCAACGGAAATTTGATGGGCGCGCAAATAGACAATACCGGGCCACTTACACTGGAAGTACATTACACCAGCACCGCAGGCCGCGGCATTGCGGCGCTGGAGGTGATGGAAGGCGTCCCAGGCCGCAAAGGCGAGGTCAAACCCTTGCGCGGCGTCAGCGCCATCCAGCACAGCTTCACGCCGCAGCCCGGGGCCCATTTCTACTACGCGCGGCTTACGCAGGACGACGGCAAGCAGCTCTGGTCAGCGCCTATCTGGGTCAATCAACGCTGATGCGGACCGGATTGATTTCGCGCGCCAGCATCTGCCGCACCGTTTCCGCCTCCTTGCGGACGGCGGCCGGCACTTGCTGGCGGCGCTCGCATTCCGCCAGCAGCAGCTGCGCCGCCTGCGAATCCAGTTTCGCCCCATCGCTCGACAAACGAAGCATGCCAAAGCGCACCGCCACCTTGCACAGGCCAGCGCCATCCGCGGATGACAGCAGCTCGGCCGGCGCGATAGTGCGCGCCGCCTCCAGGTCCGCCGGTGCGCACGAGCCGCCAAGGCGGAAATCCAGCGCGGCCAGGAGCGGCGCCGCCGGCAGCAATGCCTGCGCCTCCTCAACAGAAAACGGCCCTGCCGGGCCGCACGAGGACAGCACCCGGCTGACCGCCCGTGGCTCGCCCAGTTTCGCGGCAGCCCGCGTCCAGCGGATAGCCTCCGCCGGCTGGCGCTGATCGAAATACACCACCAGCGCCGCCATCGCAGCGCGGTCGCCGCGGCCAGCCGCCGCCTGCGACTGCGCCAGGCAATAAGGACTGAATTGGGAAGGCTGCTGCTGCGCGCACGGCACGCTGCCGCGTTCCTTCAAGCGCTGGTAGTACCAGGCGCCGCCCGCCACTGTTGCCAAGACCATCACGGCAGCCAGCGCCCAGACCATAGTTTTGCGTTCGATTGTCATGACGAGCATTCTACGTGCGCCTGCACTGCGCACCAATGCGTTACACTTAGCGAAAATAAACTAGGAGTTAAAAAAATGCGCTGGGAAGGTAACCGGGAAAGTGAAAACGTCGAAGATCACCGTGGCGATGGCGGCGGTGGCGGCGGGTTCGGGTTCGGCGGCCGGTCGATTGGCATAGGCACTATCGTCGTCGCCCTGATTGGCGGTTGGGTATTGGGCGTCAACCCCATGACCATCCTTGGCTTGCTGAGCGGTGGCGGCCCGGTCCAGGTAAGCCAGCAGCAGCAACAGCGTCCGCGCACCGAAGGCAACGACCGCGAATATAAATTGATGAAGGTCGTGCTGGCCGATACCGAAGACGTGTGGACGGACCTGTTCCGCCGCAATGGCGGCACCTACCAGATGCCGAAGATGAAGGTATTCAGCGGCGCGATCCAGACGGCCTGCGGCACCGGACGTTCAGCCACCGGCCCGTTCTACTGCCCGGGCGACCAGGACATCTACATCGACCTCGATTTCTTCCGCCTGCTGGAACAACGCTTCCACGCACCGGGCGAGTTCGCGCAAGCCTACGTGGTGGCGCACGAAGTCGGCCACCACGTGCAGAACCTGATGGGCCTGAGCGACAAGGTCCATAACGCCCAGCGCAACGCCTCCGAACGCCAGGCCAACGCCCTATCGGTGCGGCTGGAATTGCAGGCGGACTGCTTTGCCGGCGTCTGGGCATACCACGCCAACCGCGCCCGCAGCATCATTGAGAAAGGCGACGTGGAAGCCGCTTTGAACGCGGCCACCGCCATCGGCGACGATGCGCTGCAAAAGCAGGCCGGCGGCGAAGTCATGCCGGACTCCTTCACCCACGGCAGCTCGGCACAGCGCGTGCGCTGGTTCAACCGCGGCATCGAATCGGGCGAAATCGCCCAATGCAATACCTTCGAAGCCCGCCAGCTCTGATTATTTCGCCAGGTTCTTGAGCAGGGGCGCCCGGTATTCGACGTCTTTCTCGTTGAAGTGCAGGACGCCCTGCTTCAGGTCCGTATGGATGAAGACTTCGCTGTACTGGGCCTCTGAACCATCGCCCTGGAAGAAGAATTTCATCCTCGTCGGTGCGGACGCCATCGCCGCCGGATCAGTCATCAGCCCTACCACTTCGGCATCTACACTGGCTTTCGCCTGGCGAAGACCGCCCGGCGCACCGTACAAGCGCGCCAGCGCATCAACGAATCGATCGGTATCGCCGCCAGTGCTCACTAAACGCCCGCTCCCCCAATAGACAGAATCCTCGCTGCCGTCAAGCTGCTTGCGTTTCCAGTTCGGACGAAACTCGACGGCAAAGCCAACAGACTTCCCATCCAGGCTGCCCTGCACTACCACGCTACGCGTTCCGTCTTCTAACAGTTCAACTTTCTGCACCCGGAACTGAAGGTCGACGAAACCTTCTTCCTGGGTGACCCTGACGGCAGGCGCCGCAGCGTTGACGGCGACAGCAGCCGCGCCCAGGAGGGCGGCCATGATGAACTTCTTCAATTCGATCTCCAGCGGAAAAACGATTAGTGTAGAGTAATCGGAATCTCAAGAACAGGAGTGGCAATGCGTTCGTACCGGAAAATGGCATCTGGAGTAGTACTTGGCCTGGCGGCGGTGGGTGGCGCGCAAGCGCAAAAGCCCGATCCCTATTTATGGCTGGAAGACGTAGGCGGCGAGAAGCCCCTGGCCTGGGTCAAGGAGCAGAATGCCGTCGCATTGCAGGAATTGCAGTCGCAGCCGGACTATCCCCGCATCCACGAGCGCCTCAGGACCATCCTCAATTCAAAGGAACGCATCCCCTACGTCACCAAGCACGGCGACTATTACTACAACTTCTGGCGCGATGCCCAGCACACGCGCGGCATCTGGCGCCGCACCACGCTCGAGCAGTACCAGAAGGCCGAGCCGCAATGGGAAACGGTGCTCGACATCGACAAGCTGGCCGCCGACGAAAACGAAAACTGGGTATGGCACGGCGTATCCTGCCTCTACCCGAAGGGCGAACAATGCCTGGTGCAGCTGTCGCGCGGCGGCGGCGATGCACATGTGGTACGTGAATTCGACGTCGCCAAACGCAGCTTCGTCAGCGACGGCTTCAACCTGCCGGAAGCCAAAAGCGATATCGGATGGATCGACGCCGACACCATCTTCGTCTCCACCGACTTCGGCGCAGGCAGCATGACCACCTCCGGCTACCCACGCATCGTCAAGGAATGGAAGCGCGGCACTCCGTTGGCTGCAGCCGCCACACTGTATGAAGCCAAGGAAGAAGACTTGGGCGTCGGCGCCTACAAAGACTTTACGCCCGGCCACAGCTATCAGTTCATCAACCGCCAGATCGGCTTCTACGCCAGCGAACTTTTCGTGCGCGAAGGCGACAAGCTGGTCAAAATCGACAAGCCGGACGACGCCAACGCCTACACCGTGCGCGACCAGTTGATCATCGACCTGCGTTCCGATTGGACCGTCAACGGCGCCACCTACAAGCAAGGCTCGCTGCTGGCCGCCGACTTCAAGCGCTTCATGGCCGGCGAACGCCAGTTCGAAGTACTGTTCAGCCCAACGCCAAGCAGCTCGCTGGACGGCGTTTCCGCCACCCGCTCGGCACTGCTGCTCAACGTGCTCGATAACGTGAAGAACCGCCTGGTCGAACTGCACCACGTGGACGGCAAATGGCAGCGGCGCGACGTCGACGCCCCAGCCTTCGGTACGCTGGCAGTACAAGCGCTCGACCCGATCGAATCCGACCAGTACTTCCTGACGGTGACGGACTTCCTGACGCCGACTACGATGTACCTGGCCCATAGCGGCAACGATGAACGCACGTCGCTGAAGTCCCTGCCCGCCTATTTCGACGCCAAGCCCTACACCGTGCAGCAGCACATGGCCGTCTCAAAAGACGGTACCAAGGTGCCCTACTTCGTCCTGATGAACAAGAAAGCCAGGCTGAATGGCAAAAACCCGACTGTGATGTACGGCTATGGCGGCTTTGAAGTATCGATGAAGCCCTTTTACAGCGGCACCACCGGCGAAGCATGGCTCAAGCAAGGCGGCGCCTACGTGCTGGCCAACATCCGCGGCGGCGGCGAGTTTGGCCCGCGCTGGCACCAGGCCGCGCTGAAGGAGAACCGCCAGCGTGCCTTCGACGATTTCATCGCCGTCGCGCAAGACGTCATCAAGCGCAAGATCACCAGTCCTCGCCACCTTGGCATCATGGGCGGCAGCAATGGCGGACTGCTGGTCGGCGCCGCGCTGACCCAGCGCCCGGACTTGTTCAATGCCGTCGTCTGCCAGGTACCGCTGCTCGACATGCAGCGCTACAGCAAGCTGCTGGCCGGCGCCTCCTGGATGGGCGAATATGGCGACCCGGACGACCCGGCGCAATGGGCCTACATCAGCCAATACTCTCCCTACCAGAACGTCTTCAAAGACAAGCACTACCCGCGCGTGCTGTTCACCACCTCCACCCGCGACGACCGCGTCCATCCCGGCCATGCCCGCAAGATGGTGGCCAAGATGAAAGACCAGGGTCACGACGTGCTGTACTGGGAAAACACCGAGGGCGGCCACGCCGGTGCAGCCAACAACGATCAGCAAGCCCAGATGTGGGCCCTGACCTATGTCTTCCTGCTCAAGCAATTGCGCTAAATTCGGGGTCAGGTCTGTCATTTGGACAGTCGCCGCACACCTTTGATCCAGATCAAAACACCCGCTTTCGTTTGCTCAACTGCGGGTGTTTTCATATTCATTGCGGGATCGCAATAATGCTACTGGGTAAGCGACTTAAGCTTTCCCCATGACCCGCCCATTAAGAATCGAACTCAGCGATGCGCTGTACCATGTCACTGCGCGCGGCGACCGGAAAGATCAGATCTTCCGCTCCAATGGTGACCGGCTGACCTGGCTGACACTCCTGGGCGAGACCTGCGACCGATTCAATTTGGCTGTGCTGGCCTACTGCCAAATGACCAACCATTTCCACATCCTGCTGGAAACCGTGGACGGAGATCTTTCTCGAGGCATGCGCCACCTCAACGGTAGTTACTCTCAATACTTCAATCGCGCACATAATCTTGTCGGGCACGTCTTTCAAGGGCGCTTCAAAGCAATACTTTGCCAGCGCGAGCTGTATGCCAAAGAGCTCGCGCGCTACATCGAACTCAACCCTGTACGCGCCAATATGGTTGCCCATCCCTCCCGATGGGCATGGAGCAGCTATAACACGACCATGGGCCTGGACGACGGCCACATCTGGCTACGAACGGATGAACTGCTCGCTCACTTCGGCAACAATAAGCACCAGGCGCGGCGAGCTTATGCCAAATTCGTTGCCGAGGGCATTGGTGCCCATAGCCCTCTGCGCGCAGTTTCGAATCAGCTCCTGCTGGGTGACGAGGAGTTTTGCGCTCGGGCTATCGGCAGTCGTCCAACCGGAGACTTGATCGAACTGAAGCGCGCTGAGCGTAGGGCAATTTCGAAGCCCCTGGCAGACTACTTCTCCGAATATCGGGATCCCAAAGAAGCGATGGCACGCGCCTATCGTTCGCTAGCTTATTCCATGCCAGAAATTGCCAGATATGCACGTGTTTCCGTCAAAACCGTTAGCCGCGCAATTCACGCTTTTGAAGGAGCGTATTGAGAAATATCAAAGGTGCGCACCAGCTGTCCAAATGACAGACCTGACCCCGAATTTTCGGCGCAATCGTGCGCGTTGGAATATTGCACATCGTTATGCTAGGGAAAATGTTTCCGCCCGCGTTGCACAGTTGACAAAGTGAAGCTTTTTATCACGTTTGTACTTGACTGTCGCACCTGCCGGAGTGACATTAAGCCTTCCCCCTCGCATTCCCCTTTATACCTGAGGTAACGTCGAATGAACGACATGACCGAACTGCCGGAAGAGTTGGACCTGAAGCTGATCCTGTCCACCCTGATGGCCCTGAAAAAAGGTGATTTCTCCGCGCGCTTGCCGTCCGACTGGACGGGCGTGTCGGGCAAGATTGCCGATACCCTCAACGACATCATCGAAACCAATGAGCGGATGGTGAAGTCGGTGACCGAGGTTAGCCGCGTGGTGGGCCGCGAAGGCCGCTTGACGCAGCGTGCGACTGTCCATGTTTCCGGCGGCTGGGCAACCATCATCAGTGCAGTCAATACGCTGATCGATGACCTGGTGCGCCCTACCACTGAAATGGCGCGCGTGATCGGCGCCGTGGCAAAGGGCGACCTGTCGCAAACCATGGCGCTGGAGGTCGACGGGCATCCGCTGAAGGGCCAGTACCTGCGCGCAGCAATGACCGCGAACACCATGGTGGAGCAGCTTACTTCGTTTTCGTCCGAGGTGACCCGCGTGGCGCGAGAAGTGGGTACCGAGGGCAAGCTGGGCGGCCAGGCGCAGGTGAAAGGCGTGGCCGGCACGTGGAAGGACTTGACCGACTCCGTGAACTCGATGGCCGGTAACCTGACGTCACAGGTGCGTAACATCGCCGAGGTGACGACCGCAGTGGCGAACGGCGACTTGTCCAAGAAGATTACGGTGGACGTGCGCGGCGAGATCCTGCAACTGAAAGACACCATCAACGTGATGGTGGACCAGCTTCGTTCCTTCGCTTCCGAGGTGACCCGCGTGGCGCGTGAGGTGGGCACGGAGGGCAAGCTGGGCGGCCAGGCTTATGTGCCGGGCGTCGGCGGTACCTGGAAGGATTTGACCGATAACGTGAACTTCATGGCCTCCAACCTGACGGGCCAGGTGCGTAATATCGCGGCGGTGACGACTGCAGTGGCAAACGGCGACTTGTCCAAAAAGATCACGGTGGACGTGAAGGGTGAAATCCTTGAACTCAAGAACACCATCAACGTGATGGTGGACCAGCTTTCCTCCTTCGCATCGGAGGTGACCCGCGTGGCGCGTGAGGTGGGTACGGAGGGTAAGCTGGGCGGCCAGGCGCAGGTGAAAGGCGTGGCCGGCACCTGGAAGGACTTGACCGACTCGGTGAACTCGATGGCGGGCAACCTGACGTCCCAGGTCCGCAACATCGCGGAGGTGACTACTGCGGTGGCGAACGGCGACTTGTCGAAGAAGATTACGGTGGACGTGAAGGGTGAGATCCTGGAGCTGAAGAACACCATCAACGTGATGGTGGACCAGTTGAACTCCTTCGCGTCGGAAGTGACGCGTGTGGCGCGTGAGGTGGGCACCGAGGGCAAGCTGGGCGGCCAGGCCAACGTGTCCGGCGTCGGCGGCACCTGGAAGGACTTGACCGACAACGTGAACTTCATGGCCTCCAACCTGACGGGCCAGGTGCGTAATATCGCGGAGGTGACGACCGCCGTGGCGAACGGTGACTTGTCCAAGAAAATTACCGTGGACGTGAAGGGTGAGATCCTTGAACTGAAAAACACCATCAACGTGATGGTGGACCAATTGTCCTCGTTCGCTTCCGAGGTGACCCGCGTGGCGCGTGAGGTGGGTACGGAGGGCAAGCTGGGTGGCCAGGCTTATGTGCCGGGCGTGGGCGGTACGTGGAAGGACTTGACCGACAACGTGAACTTCATGGCCTCCAACCTGACGGGCCAGGTGCGTAATATCGCGGCGGTGACCACCGCCGTGGCGCGCGGTGACTTGTCGAAGAAGATTACCGTGGACGTGAAGGGCGAGATCCTTGAGCTGAAAGACACCATCAACGTGATGGTGGACCAACTCTCCTCCTTCGCGTCGGAGGTGACCCGTGTGGCGCGTGAGGTGGGGACCGAGGGTAAGCTGGGCGGCCAGGCGAACGTGTCCGGCGTGGCCGGTACCTGGAAGGACTTGACCGAGAACGTGAACCAGCTGGCAGCGAACCTGACCAACCAGGTGCGTGCAATTGCGGAGGTGGCGACTGCGGTGACACGCGGTGACTTGTCCCGTTCCATCCAGGTGGAAGCGCGCGGCGAGGTGTCCTACCTGAAGGACAACATCAATGAGATGATCCGCAACCTGAAGGAAACTACGCAGAAGAATGCACAGCAGGACTGGCTGAAAACCAACCTGGCGCGCTTCACCCGCCTGCTGCAGGGCCAGCGCGACTTACAGGCGGTGACGAAACTGATCCTGTCCGAGCTGGCGCCGCTGGTGTCGGCCCACCACGGCGTGTTCTACATGATGGACTCGCAACTGGCCGATGCCCGCCTGCGCATGATCGCGAGTTACGGCTACCGTTCTTCGCGCAAGCTGCCGACTTCCTTCCTGCCGGGTGAAGGCCTGGTGGGCCAGTGCGCGCTGGAGAAAGTGCGCATCTGGCTGACCGACGTGCCGCGCGATTACATCGTGGTCAGCTCCGGCCTGGGCGCGGCGCCGCCGACCAATATCGTGGTGCTGCCTATCCTGTTCGAGCAGCAGGTGAAGGCGGTGATCGAGATCGCTTCGCTGGACCGCTTCACCGAAACCCACCTGTCCTTCCTTGACCAGCTGATGGAATCGATCGGCGTGGTGCTGAACACCATCGAGGCGAACAGCCGTACCGAATCGCTGCTGACCCAGTCGCAATCGCTGGCGCAGGAGCTGCAGCAGACCAACCAGGAGCTGGCGGAGAAAGCCCGCCTGCTGTCCGAGCAGAACATCGAGGTGGAGCGCAAGAACCGCGAGGTGGAACAGGCGAAACTGGCGCTGGAGGAAAAAGCGACACAGCTGGCCTTGTCCTCGAAATATAAGTCCGAATTCCTGGCGAATATGTCGCACGAGCTGCGCACGCCTTTGAACTCGCTGCTGATCCTGGCGCAGCAGCTGGGCGACAACCCGGAGGGCAACCTGTCCGGCAAGCAGGTGGAATTCGCGAAGACCATCCACGGCTCCGGTTCCGACTTGCTTACCCTGATTAACGACATCCTGGACCTGTCGAAGATCGAATCCGGTACCGTTACCCTGGACGTGTCGGAATATCGCTTCGCCAACCTGCGCAGCTATGTGGAGCGCACTTTCCGCCACATGGCGGAGGCCAAGCACCTCGGCTTCACGGTGGAACTGGGCGACAACCTGCCTGCGTCCCTGATGACCGACACCACGCGCTTGCAGCAGGTGCTGAAAAACCTGCTGTCCAACGCGTTCAAGTTCACCAACCATGGCCAGGTTTCGCTTGGCATCGCGCTGGTGCAAAGCGGCTGGAGCGCCGATCACCCGAACCTGGGCAATGCCGACGCGGTGCTGGCCTTCTCAGTCAGCGACACTGGCGTCGGTATCGCGGCCGACAAGCTGCAGCTGATCTTCGAGGCATTCCAGCAGGCCGACGGTTCCACTGCGCGTAAATATGGCGGCACGGGCCTGGGCCTGTCAATTTCGCGTGAACTGGCGCGCCTGCTGGGCGGCGAGATCCGCGTGGAGTCGACCGTTGGCGCGGGTTCGACCTTTACCCTGTTCCTGCCGTATAACCGCTCCGGCTTTGTGTACTACGAGACCGCCCGCCAGCCGGCCATGCCGCGCTTGCCGTCGCCGGCGGCGACCACCGCGCCGATCATCGCCACGCCCGCCGTCGTGTACTCACCGCCGCCGCGGGAGCAGGAAACCGAACAGGACGAGCAGATCTACGGCTCGACCATCGACGACCGCGGCCTGACTGCGCCGGGTGATCCCTCGGTACTCATCGTTGAAGATGATGAGCGCTTTGCCAAGGTGGTACTCGACTTTGCCCGCGAAAAGAACTTCAAGGGCATCGTGACCCACCAGGGCGACTGGGCCCTGAGCCTGGCGCGCGATTACCTGCCGTCGGCCATCCTGCTCGACCTGGACCTGCCGGACATCGATGGCTTCACCGTTCTGGAACGCCTGAAACGCGACCCGAGCACCCGCCATATTCCAGTGCATGTGATGTCCAGCCTGCGCGAGCGCGAACGTGCGCTGCGTTCCGGCGCCATCTCTTACCTCAATAAGCCGGTCAGCAAGGAAGACCTGAACGAGGAGTTCATGCGCATCCAGCGCTTCCTGATCGGCGGCAAGCGCAACCTGCTGGTGGTGGATGACGAGGAAAACCAGCGTGACGCCATCGTCAAGCTGATTGGTGATACCGATGTCGATATCACGGCCGTCGGCACCGGCCAGGAAGCGCTGGCAGCGCTGCACGCTTCGCACTTCGACTGCATGGTGCTGGACCTGACCCTCCCCGATATCAGCGGCTTCGACCTGCTGGACCTGATCGGCAAGGACCAGCGCCTGCGCGACCTGCCGATCGTGATCAATACCGCCAAGGAGCTGAACCGCAAGGAAGTGGCCAAGCTGAAACGCTACGCCAAGACTATCGTTATCAAGGATGCCCGTTCGCCGGAGCGCCTGCTCGATGAAACGGCCTTGTTCCTGCACCGTTCGCAGGCCAACCTGCCGGAGGCCCAGCGCCGCATGCTGGAGGAAGTGCATGCGGCCGATGCCGGCCTCGCTGGCCGCAAGGTGCTGATCGTTGACGATGACTTGCGCAATATCTTCGCCTTGTCCTCGCTGCTGGAACGCCAGCAGATGCTGGTCTCCTTTGCCGAAAACGGGCGCGACGGCATTGAAGTCCTGGAGCGCGACCCGTCCATCGAGATCGTCCTGATGGACATCATGATGCCGGAGATGGATGGCTACGACACCATGCGCGCCATCCGCCGTATCCCGAAATTCCGTTCCCTGCCGATCATCACGCTGACGGCGAAAGCGATGAAGGGTGACCGCGACAAGTGTATTGCCGCCGGCGCTTCGGACTACATCACCAAGCCGGTGGACGTGGCGCAGTTGCTGTCGCTGATGCGGGTTTGGCTGCACTGATGGGAGCCAACGAGGAATTGCGCCGCAGCACGGCGCCCGAGCTGGAGGAACTCGAACTGGAGCTGCTGCTGGAAGCGCTGGTGCGTCGCTTCGGCTTCGACTTCCGCTTGCACGACCGTGCGCCGCTCAAGCGCAAGCTGTTCGGCTTCATGCAGCAGCACGGCTTGTCCACCCTGTCTCAGCTGCAGGACCACGTGCTGCATGATCCTGCCACCGCGGCCAGCCTGCTGCGCGCCCTGCATGTGCCGCCCGCGGGGCTGTTCGACGATGCGGCGGAAGCGCTGATGCTGCGCCAAGCCGCCGAGCACTCCTTGCGCGGCGTCGCCTTGCCGCGCATCTGGCTGGCCGATTGCGCCGGCGCCGGCCAAGCGTGGACGCTGGCCATCAT
>JBCNOP010000012.1:0-53588 GCA_039593775.1 Pseudoduganella sp. | reverse complement strand
CGATCCCGCTTACCTCCACCAACAAGGCACAACGTAGCAATAGTCCAACAGGTCCCCATCGTCTAGAGGCCTAGGACATCACCCTTTCACGGTGAGTACCGGGGTTCGAATCCCCGTGGGGACGCCAAATTCTTCCGCAGTTTTTACTCGGCCGCCAGGTAGCGCCAGTCCATGTGTTCGGCAATCCATTCGGAACCGGCGAAGGATAAATGGCCCTCGTCGCGATACAGGATGACGTTGTCGATCATTGTGCGGCAGGTGCCTTGGTTGCATAGCAGATGATCCATACGCAGAACGGAGATGCCGTGTTTGTTTTCCAGCTCGGCCAGCATGGCCAGCGGGCCAGCGCGATGGCTCCGGTATCGATCGACGGAGACCAGGCAACCATCGGCACCGCCGACGGCAAATGTAGCGCTGACCTGTTTTTCGAGGCAGCCGCCGATATTGAAACCTGAGCTGGGCGGTGGAGCAACAAGCGCGACCTTTTTTCCTAAGGCCTGTATCCGCCGGATCGTGGCGACGACGTGGCGCGTCACTTGCGAAGGGTCCGGGGCGCCAGTCTTTGCCCTGCCATCCTCGATGGCGAGCGTTGCGGCGTTCGCCTCATAAAATTGCATTAAGGTACTGGAGATGACGACGGACTTGATGCTCGGATTACGCGCCAGGTAATCAAACACGGATTCATTAAAAGCGATGCAGCGCTCCGCCGATGCCAATGGACGAAGCGTTGCGCCGACCGGTGGATTGGGTTGGTATGCGGCGATGCCGAGGAACGGCGCGCAGAGACTCTGGGTCGCCTGCTCGATGCCGCCTTTCCCTTGCCATTGCTTGGCAAGACCCGTCGCCAGATGCATGGCAAACGAGTCGCCCCACAACAGCAGCGTGGGGGCGGGTGAACTTTGGCACTCTGGCTGGGGAGCGAAATCCCCTTCCTTGTAGTTGCACTTTATCGATAAGCCATAGTTTGGCTGCAGCAGTCTTGTGAAATCTGGGCGGGCTGATTGCGCAAGCAACGCCGCTGGCGTTACCAGGCCAAATGCCAGTGCCAGCGTTGCGAACTGGCGGAAGGCACGCAGGGGTGTGCCACCTGCGTGTCGTAAGGGATTTTCCACATAGCGATATTGCAGCAGGGCCAAGGCAAATGAAAGCAGCACAGCGCCTGCTTTCAGCCAAAACGGATAGTCCTTGCTTCCCACCCAGGCATTATGCAGGAAAGCGATGACGGGCCAATGCACCAGGTAGAGCGAGTAGGAAATATCACCGAAGCCTTTCATTGCCCGCAAGAGGCGGTTACGCTCGGGCCACTGCTTGCGTGCGGTGATGACCACAATGGTCGCCACGCAAACCAAGAGGGAATTCCAGCCTGGGTGTGGTCCCGGCAGCGGAAATACCGGCAATAAAAGCAAGGCGAGCAGGCTGGGGGCGAACAAACGGGCCAAGATGCGGCTGGCCAGCGGGGGCAGGCCACACTGCAGTTGCATGGCACCAAACGAGCCGACCAACAATTCCCAGGCGCGGGTTGGCAGCAGATAGAAAGTGGCCACCGGCTTGACGAAGAGGCCGGCAACGCACATCGCGCCGCTGGCAAGCAGCAATACGGCACATCCCAGGCGCCAACGTTTTTGCGGCAGCAACAACAGCAGTGAAGGCAATAGAAAGTAATACTGTTCTTCCAGCGACAGCGACCACATATGCAGCAAAGGCTTGAGGTCGCCACTTCCTTCGAAGTATCCGGTTTGTTGCCAAAGGACGAAATTGCCGGTGAAAGTCAGTGCCCCCACCATCTGGCTAGCGAAGTCGCGCAGCTCCTGCTGGTTCAGCACCCACGGGGCGAGCAGGGCGCAGGCCAAAAAGGTGGAGTAGGCGGCAGGCAGCAGGCGGCGCGCCCGGCGGAAGTAGAATTGGCTGAGGCTGAAGGTATTGTTGCGAATGCCCTCGGCAACCATCTTGGTAATCAGGTAGCCGGAGATGACAAAGAAGATATCGACGCCGAGGTAGCCTCCAGGGATCGGCAGCAGGTCCGCATGGTAGAGGACCACCAGCAAGACGGCGAGGCCGCGCAACACCTGGATATCAAATCGAAAAGTGCTCCGCTGGCTTGCCATAGCGCCCGCTTGAAAATTTATCAAATGACAAGCATCCTATCGGATTTTCCCCGCCACAGGAAGCTTTGAATAGTCTCAAGTCATACTAGTGTTTCATTAAAATTGATTCCTTTGCATCCTAGGTGTTTGCGTACTAATATGAGTTACAGACCCTGCACAGGAGGAAGTCATGGAACTTCGCGTGTTGCAATCGCATCGCTGGGTGGCGCGCCAGGCTGACTGGACCGCTGCGGCCATTGCCGGTTTTGGAGCCGGCGGTATCCTGATGTTGTTGGAGTTGTTATGGGCCACCGTGCAAGGCGGTGACAGATGGCTGACAACCCGGATGGTGGCGGCGATGGTCATGGGCTGGGAGGTGTTGCAGACCTCCGGCTACGACCTGACAGTTGTGATTGCAGCGCTGGCAGTCCACTATATCCTCGGCATTACTTTCGCGATGATGCTGGCGGCCATCATCGCGCCGTTCCAGCTCGATTCGAGCATGGGCCTGGTGGCGCTGACCGGCGCCGCGTTTGGCGTGCTGCTGTACGTACTGAATTTCTACGGCATGTCCGGCGCCTTTACCTGGTTTGCCGACTTGCGAGGGTGGACAACTTTTGGCGCCCACGTCGTGTTCGGCGCCTGCTGTGCAGTGTTTTACCGCATGCTTGAAAGGCCAGAAAAACGCGAGTGAATAAGCCTTAGCAAGGACGCCCCGCCAGTGAGCGGGGCGTAGCCGTGTGTAGTTTCCCCATAACTAACCGGGCTTATCATTATGGCGTTGGCAATCTCCCTCATCCTGATTGTTCTTGGCGCGATTATTTTTCATTGGCTCAGCCCATGGTGGCTGACTCCCATTGCCTCCAACTGGCAGGCGATGGACGATGCTTTGATGATCACACTCGTGATCTGCGCCGCTCTCTTCATCATCATCCACCTGTTTGTCGCCTATGCCGTGGTCAAGTTCCGCCACCGCGAAGGCCATCGCGCCGCTGCCGAATCGCATAACGGCAAGCTGGAATGGTGGCTGATTGGCGCCACCTCGCTCGGTATCGTAGCGATGCTCGCGCCAGGCCTGAACGTATATGCCAAGCTGATTTCTCCTCCGGCGAATGCCAGCGTGTTCGAGGTGATGGGCAAGCAGTGGGACTGGCATTTCCGCCTGCCGGGCAAGGATGGCAAGCTTGGTGCGACGGATGTGCGCTTCATCAATGCCACCAATCCTTTCGGCATCAACCCGGAAGATCCGGCCGGGCAGGACGACGTGCTGGTCGATGGCAGTGAAATTCATATCCCGCTCAACCAGCCGGTCAAAGTGATGCTGCGCGCGCAGGACGTGCTGCATGATTTCTACGTGCCGCAATTCCGTACCCGTATGAATATGGTGCCGGGCCTGGTGACCCATTTCTGGCTGACGCCGACGCAGACCGGACGCTTCGAGGTGTTGTGCGCCCAGTTGTGCGGGGTGGGACATTCGAATATGCGCAGCGCGGTAGTCGTCGACGAGCAGGGTGTCTATGACGCCTGGCTGGCGAAGCAGCCGACCTTCAGCGGCCATGGCGCGGTGGGCGGCGTTGGCGGGCCTGCAGAACCCGGCAAGCAGGGCAGGTTGATTGCGCAGTCGAAAGGCTGCGTGGCCTGCCATAGTGTGGACGGCGCGCCAAGCGTTGGCCCGACGTGGAAAGGTTTGTTTGGCAAGCAGGAGACGCTGGAAGGTGGCGCCACCGTCGCTGTCGACGAGGCCTACCTGAAGCAATCCATTACCGATCCCAAGGCCAAAGTGGTCAAGGGCTTCCCGAACATCATGCCGCCTAACCAACTAAGCGATGAAGAAATGGCGGCGATGATCGACTACATCAAGACTGTACGCTGAGGAGACCTCGCATGTCTTATGGTGAAGAGCACGGCCACGACGACGAAGGCCATCACGCCCCGCAAAGCTTCTGGACCAAATACGTCTGGAGCCAGGACCACAAGGTCATCGCGATCCAGTACACGCTGACGGCGCTGTTCATCGGCACCGTTGGCCTGATCCTGTCCGACCTGATGCGGCTGCAGCTTGGCTTCCCCGGCAAATTCCAGTTCATCGACCCCAACAGCTATTACCAGTTCATCACCATGCACGGCATGATCATGGTGGTGTACCTGCTGACGGCGCTGTTCCTGGGTGGCTTCGGCAATTACCTGATTCCGCTGATGGTCGGGGCGCGCGACATGGTGTTCCCATTCCTGAACATGCTGTCGTACTGGTTCTACCTGCTGGCGGTAGTGGTGCTTTGCGTGAGCTTCTTCGTGCCGGGTGGGCCGACCGGGGCGGGCTGGACGCTGTATCCTCCGCAGGCGATCTTGCCGGGCACGCCGGGGGTGGAATGGGGCATCATCGTGATGCTGGTGTCGCTGGCGATTTTCATCGTGGCGGCCACCATGGGCGGCCTGAATTACGTGACGACAGTGCTGCAGGCGCGTACGCGCGGCATGACGCTGATGCGCATGCCGCTTTCGGTGTGGGGCATTTTCGTGGCGACCATCCTGGCGCTGCTGGCATTCCCGGCGCTGTTCGTCAGCGCGGTGATGATGTTGTTCGACAAGACGCTGCATACCAGCTTCTTCATGCCGGCCCTGGTCTCGATGGGGCAGCAGCTTGATTACAAGGGCGGCAGCCCGCTGCTGTTCCAGCACCTGTTCTGGTTCTTTGGCCACCCGGAGGTGTACATCGTTGCGCTGCCGGCGTTTGGCGTGATTTCCGACCTGATCAGCGTACATGCCCGCAAATGCATCTTCGGCTACCGCATGATGGTGTGGGCTATCGTGATTATCGGCGGCTTGAGCTTCGTGGTGTGGGCGCACCACATGTACGTCAGCGGCATGCATCCGTGGTTTGGCTTCTTCTTTGCTACCACGACCCTGATCATCGCCGTGCCGACTGCGCTGAAAGTCTATAACTGGACCCTGACGCTCTGGCGCGGCGACATTCATCTGACGGTCCCTATGCTGTTTGCGCTGGGCTTTATCAGCACTTTCCTGATCGGCGGGCTGACGGGCCTGTTCCTCGGCAACGTCAGCGTCGACATTCCGCTGTCGAATACTTACTTCGTGGTGGCGCACTTCCACATGGTGATGGGTGTGTCGCCGGTGCTGGCGGTGTTTGGCGGGCTGTATCACTGGTACCCGAAAGTGACTGGCCGCATGTACAACGAAACACTGGGGCAGGCGCATTTCTGGATCACCTTCATCGGCGCTTATGCGATCTTCTTCCCGATGCATTACCTCGGTATCCTGGGCATGCCGCGCCGTTATTACGCTTATGAGAATTACGCCTTCATCCCCGAGTCGGCGCATACGCTGAATGCCTTCATTTCCGTAGCGGCGCTGATTGTCGGCGTGGCGCAATTGCTGTTCCTGTTTAACCTGGCCTGGAGTGTGCGCAAGGGTTCGGTTGCGGGTGGCAATCCATGGCGCGCCGCCAGCCTTGAGTGGTTCACGCCGCACACGCCGCCGGAACACGGCAACTGGGGACCGGAACTGCCTTCCGTGCACCGTGGCGCGTATGAATACGGCGTCGATGGCCCTGGCGGCGACTACATTCCGCAGAATGCCGGGCCGGAATACGGTCCCGATCCGCACGCGCCGCCGCCGTCGCATCCTCCATCGCGCTCGGCGCCGCACCATGATCCTGCGGAGGTGCCGAAATGAGCGCCAACGCAACGCTACGCTCGAACGGCAATTTCCCGGGCCAGCCTGGCGGCGAAGGAGGTCCGCGCGGTGCGCGCGACAGCGGCCCCGCCTGGCCGCAGGGGGCGCGCCGCGTCGGGCTGTGGGTCTTCATGGTGGTGGTCACCACCTTGTTCGGCCTGTTCGGTGTGGCCTACATGATGCGTGCGGCTTACGAAGACTGGCGCCCCATCACCTACGTTCCTTGGCAGCTGTATTGCAGCACCGGCTTGCTGGTGCTGTGCAGCCTGGCGTGGGAATTGGCGCGGCGCCACGTCGCGGCCGGCCGGCGCGAAGCGGCGCGCAGTACGTCGATCGGTGCGCTGGTGCTGTCGGCGATGTTCGTGCTGTCCCAGCTCTATGCATGGCAGGCGATGACGGCCGCGGACTACGGTGTGGCAGCCAATCCGGCCAACAGTTTCTTCTACCTGATCACCGGATTGCATGCGGCTCACGTGCTGGGCGGCATGGTGGCAGGCGCGTTTGCGGTGCGCAGGGCAGGTGAGGCAATTGGCCTGTGCGCGCATTACTGGCATTTCCTGTTTGTCCTCTGGCTGGCGGTGTTTGCCTTGTTGTACCTGGTGACGCCGGATCTGGTCAGGGCCTTCTGCACAACGATAGGCATTCCAGTGAGGTGAGGTATGGATACCGGCACCAACGACTTGAAAGGCTTCGTCTCCGATTGGGCGGGCGACCGCGCCGCGTTCCGCGTCCCGTGGGGCAAGGCGATGATGTGGATCTTCCTGCTTAGCGACACCTTCATCTTCGGCACTTTCCTCACCGGCTACATGTCGGTTCGCATGGCAACCACGACTGCGTGGCCAAATCCCAGCGAGGTGTTCTCGCTCACGATTGCCGGCACCAGCTACCCGCTGATACTGATTGCGATCATGACCTTTGTACTGATTACCAGCAGCGGCACGATGGCGATGGCGGTCAACTACGGTTATCAGCGCAACCGTAAGATGGCAGCGACCTTGATGCTGGTGACGGCCGGTTTTGGCCTGGTGTTCGTCGGCATGCAGGCTTTCGAATGGAGCAAGCTGATTCACGAAGGCGTGCGGCCATGGGGCAACCCGATGGGGGCGGCGCAATTCGGCTCGTGCTTCTTCATGATTACCGGCTTCCACGGCCTGCACGTATCGGCGGGCGTTGTGTATTTGTCGATCATCGCGCGGCGCGTGCTGAATGGACATTACGAGAAGAAGGGTTATGACATCGTCGAGATCACCGGCCTGTATTGGCACTTCGTCGACCTTGTCTGGGTATTCATCTTTGCATTGTTCTATCTCTGGTAGGAGGCCGCCATGTCCGATGCTACCGTCGCCCATCAACAGCACCCGATTGGCACCTACGTCAAAGTCTGGATCCTGCTGTTCGTATTGAGCTTCTTCTCCTACCTGGTGGACTTCTTCCACTTGCAAGGCTTGCTGCGCTGGTCGCTGATCCTGATTTTGATGACACTGAAGGCTGGCTTCATCGTCGCCGTCTTCATGCACATGAAGTGGGAGAGGCTGGCGCTGATCTTTGCAATCACCCTGCCGCCACTGGCGATACTCGTGCTGGTGGGGATGATGTCGGCGGAGTCACATTATGTGAATACCAATCGCATCGAACACTTCGCCGTTGCGCCCTTGAAATGAGGCTTGCACGCTGATATAATTCGCGCACGCTTTTACGACGTCCCCATCGTCTAGAGGCCTAGGACATCACCCTTTCACGGTGAGTACCGGGGTTCGAATCCCCGTGGGGACGCCAAGTCATTCAAGCGTAGTGCAAGTCCAGGGTCCCCATCGTCTAGAGGCCTAGGACATCACCCTTTCACGGTGAGTACCGGGGTTCGAATCCCCGTGGGGACGCCACAGATTAGAATGAAGCCGCCTAGTGCGGCTTTTTCGTTTTCCGGCCTATGTCAACCAGCTTGTCCCTTGATCTGTTTTGCAAAGTTGTCGATAACTTCGGCGACATCGGCATCTGCTGGCGCCTGGCGCGCCAGTTGCAGCGTGAGCACGGCATCGCCGTCACGCTGTGGGTCGACGACATGCGTACATTCCAGCGCATCTGCCCGCAAGTCGATGTGACGGCCGAGAGGCAGCAAGTCGACAGCATTGCTGTGCGCCACTGGGCCTCGCAAGATGGCGAGTTCTCCGCCGAGGACGTGGCCGACATCGTCATTGAATTCTTCGGCTGCGACATCCCGCCTGGCTATATTGCCGCGATGGCGCAGCGCCAGGAGCGCCCGGTCTGGGTGAATCTCGAAGGCCTCAGTGCGGAAGAGTGGGTGGAGGGCTGCCACAGCTTGCCATCCAAGCATCCGCGCCTGCCGCTGACGAAGTATTTCTTCTTCCCCGGCTTTACCGAAAAAACTGGCGGGCTCTTGTGCGAAAAAGGCCTTGAAGCCGAGCGCCGCGCCTATATCTCCGATCCCGCTGCGGTATCGGCTTTCCTGTCCTCGCTTGGCGTGACGGATGCCGAAGCGGCGGCAATGAAGGTGTCTTTGTTCTGTTATCCATACGCACCGGTCGCCGAGTTGTTTGCGGCCTGGCGCGACGGCGCTCTGGCAGTGACTTGCCTGGTACCGGAGGGCGTGGCGAGTGATGCTGTCGCAAACTTCCTCGGCCAGCCAGCCGTGCCAGGTGCGGTGCGCAGTGAAGGTGCACTGACGGTACGCGTGCTGCCATTTGTTCCGCAGCAGGACTACGACAAGCTGCTCTGGTCCTGCGACCTGAACTTCGTGCGCGGCGAAGATTCCTGGGTGCGGGCGCAATGGGCTGGGAAATCCTTCATCTGGCACATTTATGCGCAAGATGAAAACCTGCACCATAAGAAGTTGCGCGCTTTCCTGCAGCGCTATGCCGCGGGCAGTGCGTTCGATGAGTTCTCGCTGTGCTGGAATGGTGCGGCTCAGGGCGACTGGCCAGCGCTGTGGAAAGCCCTCGCAACGGCAATGCCTGATATTTCGGCAAAGTCGTCGGAATGGCAACAAAAAATCCTGGCCAACGGCGATCTGGCCACGAATTTGACTAAATTTTGTGCATCGCTCAGGTAATACATCAATTCCCCGTGCTATAATGCACGGTTACTGCAACTCCCCTTAACCGGTATATATTCGCTATGAAATTCGCAAAAGAGATTCGTGTCGGCAACATCATCATGGTTGAAGACAAGCCATTCATCGTTCTGCGTTCCGACGTCAACGGCTCGTCCCGCACTGGCTTCACCTACAAGTGGAAGATGAAAAACCTGCTGACCGGCGCCCCGCTGGAAAACGTGTTCCGCGGCGACGACAAGTTCGACGTGGTCGTTCTGGACAAGAAGCCAGTGACCTATTCGTACTTCGCTGATCCACTGTTCGTGTTCATGGACGAAGAGTACAACCAGTACGAAATCGAAGAAGAGAACATGGGCGAAGCAGTGAACTACCTGAAAGACGGTATGGAATGCGAAGCTGTCTTCTACGATGGCAAGGCAATCTCCGTGGAACTGCCAACCACCATCGCTCGCCAGATCATTTACTCGGAGCCAGCAGTTAAAGGCAACACCTCCGGTAACGTTCTGAAAGAAGCCAAGCTGGAAAACGCCATCGAAGGCCGTAACTTCTCCATCCAGGTTCCACTGTTCGTGTCCCAGGATGACGTGGTCGAGATCGACACCCGTACCCACGAGTTCAAGAAGGTCGTTCGCGCCTGATTACTCTGGCCATCTGCAACGTACTGTTGCAAATGCGCAATAAAAAGCCCGCTGATGCGGGCTTTTTGCTTTTGTGCACGATTGATTACTTGCAAACTGCTGGTATTCTACTGGTTTGTGCTTTTCTTGACTGAGGGCGTACCAGATGGATCGAAGGGGTTTCGTGAAGTTGGGGTTGGCTGCTGGTAGTGCAGCTACTTTGCCGCGTACGCAGGCGGCAGTGCCGTCCGTTCTTGATGCCGGTGTTGAGCACCAGCAGGGGCTGATGGCAGCAAACAAGCTGACCTCGCATGCCCTCACTTCGCAGTACCTGTCCCGGATCAATACGATTGATAAATCGGGCCCCCGCATCAATTCCATCATCGAAATCAATCCGGAAGCGCTGAAGATTGCGCGCGAAATGGACCGCGAGCGTCACCAGCGAAAGATTCGTGGCCCATTGCACGGGATTCCGGTGCTCCTGAAAGACAATATCGCGACAGCGGACCGCATGAGTACCACAGCCGGTTCGCTGGCGCTGGCTGGCGTAAGAGCGGCGCGCGACTCGCACGTGGCAGCGCGCTTGCGCGAGGCTGGCGCAGTCATCATCGGCAAGACCAATTTGAGCGAGTGGGCCAATATGCGCTCGAGCCATTCCGTCAGCGGCTGGAGTGCGCGCGGTGGCTTGACCCGCAACCCGTATTCGCTGGACCGCAATTGCAGCGGCTCCAGTTCCGGCTCGGGCGCTGCGATTGCTGCCGGGCTGGCGACGCTGGCGGTTGGCACTGAAACCGATGGCTCGATCGTATCGCCCGCTTCGATTTGCGGCCTGGTGGGGATCAAGCCGACCATCGGCTTGGTGAGCCGCAGCGGCATCATCCCGATCGCCCATTCGCAAGACACTGCCGGCCCGATGGCGCGCAGCGTTTCCGACGCCGCCTTGATGCTGGCTGCGATGGCAGGCGTTGATCCGAAAGACCCGGCTACACAGGATGGCGCCGGCAAGGCCGCCGACTATTCGTCGGCACTGAAGCGCGACGCTTTGCGCGGCAAGCGCCTCGGCGTCGCCCGCAATTTCTTCGGCGGCAGCGATGGGGTCGACGCTGAAATCGAGAAAGCGCTGGAAGCGCTGAAGGCGCAGGGCGCAATCCTGGTTGACGTGCAGGTGCCCAACACGGAGAAATACGGCGACAGCGAGACCGAAGTGCTGCTGCACGAATTCAAGGTCGACCTCGCAGCTTACTTGCGCGATTACGCGCCGAACGCGAAGGTCAAGAACATGGCCGACCTGATTGCCTTCAACAAGCAGAATGCAAAGCTGGAAATGCCTTACTTTGGCCAGGAATACCTGGAGCGGGCGGAAGCCAAGTCCGGCCTCGAAAGTCAGGTCTACCAGGATGCCTTGGCGAACAATCGGCGCTATTCGCGTGAAGAGGGCATCGACCTGGTGCTGAAAGCGCACGAACTGGATGCGCTGGTCGCACCGACCGACGGCACCGCTTGGCTCACCGACTTCATCAACGGCGACCACTACGGCAAGAGTTTCTCTTCCCCAGCCGCGGTGGCCGGCTACCCGCACATCACGGTGCCGGCCGGCTACGTGCGCGGCTTGCCGGTCGGCCTGTCCTTCGTCGGCACCGCCTTCAGCGAAGCAGCCTTGATCGGCATGGCCTACGCTTTCGAGCAGGCGACGATGGTGCGCCGCGCACCGCAATTCCCGGCATCGGTGAGTTTGTCGGTTCGTTAGCGAATTCTGTTCGAGCTATCCCGTTGATCTTATGGCAACGGCCCGGTACACTGGGCTGTGTTGCCGGTCTGCCATTGGCTGGTAATAGACGGCTTAACTGCTACCTGGAATCCGGCTTATGAATAGCGAGTTCACCACTTCTGTTCCATACCTTCATACGCAACGGCTCATGCTTCGCGAATATCGACGGGAAGACTTTGACGCATTCGCAGCGCATATCGCCGACCCTGTAAGTTCGGCCCACCTGGTTCCGGCTGACCGCCATGCCGCGTGGCGAATTTTCTGCTCACAAGCAGGCCTATGGCTGATACAGGGCGCCGGATGGTGGGCTGTCGAGGAAAAGGAAACTGGCCAACTGGTCGGAAATGTTGGCGCGTTCTTTCGCGAGGAATCCGCCGTGATGGAGCTTGGCTGGAATACCTATCGTGCCTTCTGGGGCCGAGGATTCGCGAGCGAAGCGGCCGCCGCAGCCTTGAACCACGCGCTCGAGATTCGGCGCGAACCAAAAGTTCGGGCGCTCATCGCTTCGGCCAATGAATCATCGCTGCGCGTAGCCAAGCGCCTTGGCCTGGCTTTTGAAGCTGAAACTGAGATGTACGGCAAAGCGGTCGGGATGTATGCGCGTGAGCGGGGCGGCTCAGCGGTTTAGACCTCGATAAACCGCATCTTGAAGTTGCGGCCTTTGAAGCTGCCGAAGTCGCCGCCTGGCATGGTGCTGGCGGCTTTCAGGCGGGCGAAGGCATCGTGCGCGATACGCCGGTCGAGTGCGACGTAAGTCTGGAACTCGGTGACGTTGATCTTGCCGACTTGTTCCTTGGTCAGGCCGCCGTCGCCGCATAGTGCTCCCAGCACGTCGCCGGCGCGCAGCTTTTCCTTTTTGCCGCCGGCGATGCAGAGCGTCAGCATTGGCGCCGGTTCGGCGTTCACGAATTCGTCTTCCGCCAGTTCCTTGATGTCGTGCCATTCGACTGGCGCGCCCTGGTAGTCTTCGATCAGCTTGACCCACTTCTTCTCGTTTGGTGCGCACAGCGTCAGCGACAGGCCCTTCTCGCCGCCACGGCCGGTGCGGCCGATGCGGTGGATGTGGACTTCGGTGTCGCGCGATACGTCGGCGTTGATCACTGCTTCCAGGTTAGCGATGTCGAGGCCGCGCGCGGCGACGTCGGTTGCGATCAGGATCGAGCAGCTGCGGTTGGAGAACAGCACCAGGATTTCATCGCGTTCGCGCTGTTCCAGCTCGCCGTACAAGGCCAGCGCCGAAAAGCCTTCCGCGTGCAGTTCGTCCAACAACTCCTTGCAATGCACCTTGGTGTTGCAGAAGATGATGGCGGAAGCTGGCTGGTAATGCTTGAGCAATTTGCCGACGGCCTTGTCACGGTCGTCAAAGCCGATTTCATAGAAACGCTGCTCGATCTTGCCGCCGCTATGCTGCGCTTCGACCATTACTTCAACCGGATCGGCCAGGAAGGCTCCGGTAGCCTGGCGAATGTCGTCCGGGTAGGTGGCCGAGAACAGCAAGGTCTGGCGGCGCTTGGGGCAAGCGCGCACGATGCCGGCGATCTCGTCGTAAAAGCCCATGTCCGTCATGCGGTCTGCTTCGTCCAGCACCAGCGTGCGTACATTCGACAGGTCGAGCGATTCGCGCGACAGGTGGTCGCGCACGCGGCCCGGCGTGCCGACCACGATGTGGGCGCCGAATTCCAACGAGGCGATTTGCGGGCGCATTGGCGCGCCGCCGGTCAGCACCACCACTTTCACGTTCGGTACACAGCGCGCCAGGCGGCGCAGTTCATTGGCTACCTGGTCGGCCAGCTCGCGGGTAGGGCAGAGCACCAGCCCCTGCACGGCAAACCAGGCGGTATTCAGGCCGCACAGCATGCCGATGCCGAAGGCTGCGGTCTTGCCGCTGCCGGTCTTGGCTTGTGCAATGAGGTCGCGCCCTTCCATGATGGACGGCAGGCTTTGCGCCTGGATCTCGGTCATTTCGCGGTAGCCCAGCGAGTCCAGGTTGGCAAGGAATTTTTCGGACAGTGGCAGGGTAGCGAAAGAGGTCATTTTTTAGTCCCGCCGCCAGATGGGCAGGCCGGTGAGGTCCAGGTTGGGATCATTCTGCCAGATTGGCAGGCCGCTGGCGTCGGTTGGCCCGAGTTCGCCCAGCAGGTCGAGTTGTTCCTGTTTGCGCGGAGAGCGGCGAACGCGCGGCGGCGGCGGAAGCTTGGCTTCCGGCGCCATCGGCTCGGCAGGCTCGAAGCCTGGCAGGTCGATTGTCGCGTTGTCTTTTTTATCTCTCATTATCCGTCGCAGAAAACAAAAGCCCGGCTGAATCAGTCGGGCTTCATTTTAGAACCGGCGGATTGTAACACGGACAATCATGTCAACGGAAGGCGAGAGCCCCCGTCAGGTCGCCCGGCGGCAGCGCACCGCGTTCTGCAAAAGCCTTGTTGCGCTCGGCCAGGCCTTCCAGCAGGGGCAGGCCATGCAGGCGGGTGATGAAGCGCAGGATGGAGGTAGTGTCGTAGAAGCTGTGGTCCACCGTCGACTTCTTGGCAAATGGCGACACGATAATCGCCGGGATGCGCGAACCCGGGCCCCAGCGGTCGCCCTTCGGCGGCGCGACGTGGTCCCACCAGCCTCCGTTTTCGTCGAAGGTCACCACCACGACCATGTTTTCCCACTGCGGCGATTTCTTCAAGTGTTCCAGCACGTTGACGATGTGCTGGTCGCCCGATTCGATATCCGAATAGCCGGCGTGCAAGTTCAGGTTGCCCTGAGGCTTGTAGAAGCTTACCGCTGGCAGCTTGCCCGCCACCACATCGGCCAGGAACTTGTTCGAAATCGGGCTGTCACCGAGGCCGCCGTCGCGGATGTGGGCTGCGCGTTGCGCGGTGCCCGGCGCGAAGCTGGCGAAGTAGTTGAACGGCTGGTGGTGGTACTGGAAGTTCGGCTTGCTGCCGCCGCCCTTGTGGTCCAGTGCGGCCTGGTAGGCGCCGCCGTACCACGCCCAGCTCACGCCTTTGCGCGAGAGCAGGTCGCCAATGGTGTCGTAGGTTTGCGGCGGCAAGGTGGCCGGGTCTTCCGGATTCGCGTGCATAGGATCGCCACCGGGTGCAGGGCGCACGAAGCTTGGCTGGTAGGGCGGCGCCATGGTGTTGACTGCGAAGCCGTCCGGCGTGATCGCGCCGTCATTCACATAATGCGGACGGCCTTCAAGCGCGGATTTCGGACTCTTTGGATCAAGCGCCAGGGTGTGGCCAGTCGGACCGTCGGACAGTACTGCAATCTTGCGCTTGGCCGGGCTGTTGGCCGCATTCGGGTAGACCGGGCAGCGGCCGGACACCAGGAACTGGTGGTTAAGATAAGAGCCGCCAAAGGCCGCCATGAAGAAGTTGTCGCACAGGGTGTACTGGCGCGCCACCTGCCACAGGCCGAGATTCTTCTCCATCTCGCCGTAGTAGCCCATCACCATGCCGCCGGTATTGCCCCAGGCGACGAAGCTGTCGTTCTTGCCGCCGTTGATCTGCATCTGGTTCTGGTAGAACAGATGCCACAGGTCGCGTGTGATGACCGATTCCGGCAGCGGCTTGCCTTCGGCATCGACCAGCTTGAACGGTGCGTTCGGCAGGCCGGTCAGCTGGTCCTCTTTGACTTCATAGCGCTTGCCGGCGATATCTTGCGGCACGGGCACCAGGCCGCCCCAGACTTTCGGCAGCGTCGGCAGGATGCTGCCGTCATAGTCGCGCTGCTGGTAGTCGGCTGGCTTGAGGGTCGACATCGGCGATGCCAGGCCTGGGAAATCGGCGAACAAGTTGTTGAAACTGCGGTTCTCGAGGTAGATCACCACCACGTTCTTGACGTTGGCCTGCAGTTTGTCGTCCAGCGATGTGGCTTTGGCCGGCTTGGCGGATTTCGTGGCTGCGCCGGCGGTCACGCCTGGCAGGCTGGCTGCGAGGCCCGCGGCGCCGGCCGCCTGGAAGATGCGGCGGCGCGCAGGGCTGGCCGGCAGGTCGTTTGTGGTGTTCTCGTCTTTCACGCGTAGCTCCTTGCGGTTCTTGTCGCGTGCAATTGTGACAGTTCGATCACAAAAAGGCGAGGGCACCGCGCCGATAGGTTTCGCGCACTTCGGCAATGGGTTGGTGCGAGGCGGAGTAAAGCACCGCGGCGTGTTCGAACAGTGCGGCTGGTGAATTCAGCATCGTGCTGGAGAATGTGCGGCGATAAGGCGCCAGCGGCTGTACCACTTTGCCGAACGGCGTGTCCGTTTGCTCCAGCAGCCGGTTCATTTCGGGCGTCAGGCGGCCCGGCACGTACCAGTTGTCTGCTTCGGAGAACCAGTGGGTGCCACAGTAAAGTTGTACGCGGCGGTATTTGACGTCTGCGCTGGCTACGCCGAGCCGGGCGAGCGTTTCAGCGCTGGCAGGCTTGTCGGCTCCGCGCACCAGGCGCGCGACGATCTTTGGCTCGGCCGCCATGGCGTGGTCGGCGCACCATTTTTCCAGCGTCAGCGTGGCGCTGCTGCTGGCGAGGATGTCGTTGCTCAGCTTTTGGGCGAGGGCTCGGGATTGATCGCCCGGGCTGGCGCATGCGGCCAGCAGGGACAGGACTGGGATCCAGCGTAAGCAAAATGGCATCTGCATTGGCGCACCCGGAAATGAAAAAAGCCGTTGCAAGGGCAACGGCTTTTTGAATCTGGTTGCGGGGACAGGATTTGAACCTGTGACCTTCGGGTTATGAGCCCGACGAGCTGCCAGACTGCTCCACCCCGCGTCTGAGGCAAGCATTATAGCTCGCACATCCCGGTTCCGCAAGGTCGATTTATGCGATGCCCAATCGCCACAGCGAAGTGAGCTCTGCCGAACGGGCTGCATGCAGGGGATCGCTGGCGTCGCTGGCTTTCGGGTGCACCGGACGGGCGTCGAGGCGGCCCAGCACTTTCAGCCCGGCGGCGGCGATCAATTCTTCCAGTTCTGCACGCGAACGCAGGCCAAGGTGCTCTGCCAGGTCGGACAGGATCAGCCAACCTTCGCCGCCTGGCGTCAGGTGGGCCTTCAGGCCGGACAGGAAACCGCGCAGCATGCGGCTGTCGGGATCATAGACTGCATGTTCGACCGAGGAGTTGGGGCGGGCCGGCACCCACGGCGGGTTACAGACCACCAGCGGCGCCTGGCCGGGCGGGAACAAGTCCGCTTCCAGCAATTCGACCTGGTCGTCCAGCATCAGGCGCGAAAGGTTGTCGCGCGCGCAACTCAGGGCGCGCCGGTCCATATCGGTGGCCACGACGCGCTGTACGCCACGCTTGGCCAGGACTGCGGACAAAACACCGGTGCCGGCGCCGATATCGAAGGCCAACTCGGATGCGCCTTTCGGCAGCGGGGCATCGGCAACGAGCTGCACATACTCGCCGCGCACCGGCGAGAATACGCCGTAATGCGGGTGGATCCGTTCGCCCAGCGCCGCCACCGGCACGCCTGCCTTGCGCCACTCGTGGGCGCCGATCAGGCCTTGCAGCTCGCGCAGGGAGATGACGAAGGCATCTTCTCCGCGGCCATAAGCCTCATTGCAGGCCAAGGCGACATCAGGCGCTCGGCGCAACGGAATGCGATAGCCAGGTTCGAAAGGAATCAGCAGCATGGCCAGCGTGCGTGCGCGCTGCGACTGGGCCTGGCGGTGCAGGTGGAAGGCTTCGGTGGCGCTGGCAGGCGCTTTCGCGGCGGCTATCTTGCGGCCTTTGCCGCCCTTGGCTTTCTTATGGTCGGCGCGGCGGGCCAGCGCTTGCAGCAATTGGCGCGCGTTCTGGAAGTCCCCACGCCACAGCAGTGCGGTGCCTTCGCAGGCGAGGCGATAGGCGACGTCGGCGTTCATGGTGTCGTCGGCGACCTGCACGCGCTTGGGCGGCGGGTTGCCTGATTCGGAATGCCAGCGCGCGGAGCGCGGCTCGCCTTGTTCTGTCCAGTGGATTTCTTGCATAGTGGCCGATGTGTAAACGGCGAAACCGCCTGAAAAGGCGGTTTCGTCAGGAGACTGCCATTATACGCGCGCTCAGGCGGCTGGCGGTTCCTTCGGGGCCGGGGCGATTGCCGGTGCCGGTGGATCGATCGGCACTGCAGTGGCCTGCGGTGGATCGATCGGAGCGGCGTTAGCTTGAGGCGGATCGATGTCAGTCGCCGGCGGATCAATTTCGCTCGCCGGTGGATCAATTTCGCTTGCCGGTGGATCGATGTCAGTTGCCGGTGGATCGATTTCGTCACTTGGTGGATCGATGTCGCCACTGCGGGCTGCCTTGGCGGCGTGCGCCAGTTCCGCAGCCTGGCCCGGCTCGGACTGCAGGCGGCCGTAGGCCTTGGCCTTTTCGCTGGCGTTGGCCGGCAGGTAGGTGTCCAGCGACGACTCCGAATCGACCAGCTTGAGCAAGCGCATGGTCAGGTTGCCGGCTTCGCTTTCCTGGCCGCTCTCGCTCAACTGCTTGACGGTGGCGCTGATATTGCGGTCCATCAGGCGGAACAGGTCTGCCAGGCTGCCAGGGAAGTCGATGTCCGGGAATTCCACTTCCGGCAGCGGCATGGCCGGGTTCTGGTCTGCTTGCTCCTTGCGGCGCGACGGCACGCTGGACGAGGCGCCAGCGGTCATCTTGGCTTCGTACTGGATTTCCACTTCAAAGTTCAGCTTGCGGCCGTCGGCAGTGGTGATGGTGCCTTTGCCGAGGAAGTGGGAATTTTCGTCCAGGCTGAATCCCAGCGCGTCGGTGACGCCATTGGCGCCTTCGGCATGCAGGGCGCCGGCAGCGAAACTGGCGTTCGATTCCAGTGCAACGGAATCGAAGGAAATCTTGGCGCCCTTGGCATTGTCGCCCAGCAAACTTTTTGCAAAGCTGCCAATCAGGTCTTGTGCCATGTCGACGGTCCTGTTGCCCAACTGCTCGACGCGTTTTTGCAGGTCGACGGCATTGCTGGACAAGGAAACGGCGCTATCGGTATTCACATCCCGCACTGCATTGGCGCGCGAAGGCTTGCTTTCCGGCTGCGAGGTGGCAGGGGACAAGGAAGTGTTCTGGTATTGGCGTGGGCCGATGGAATTCAGTGGGTTCATGATAGGCAACCTTTAGGGGCACTACCCCCTGAAACGGCAAGTTTCAGAATTTCTTGAGGTTTATCAATGATGATGGGTCCACAAACCGTTGGATTCCAGATAGGACTTGACGGCTTCAGGGGCGCCAGTAGCGTGCAGTTTCACTTCGCCGCAGGTGCAGACTCCATAGTAAGGCGTAATGTGCGAGCATGCAGAGGTTTTCTGCAATGCAACTTTAACTGCCTTGCTGCATTTCGCGCATTTGAAAGTGAGGGTGCGTGGGGCTTTCAGGAACATGGCCGTAACTCCGGGCAAAAGGACGATTTTATCAGGCAAAGATATCAATCGTCGCTTGCTTTTCGGAAAGGCCATAGCCGCGCTGGACATCTTGTTGCTTCGCTGAAAGTTCCGCCTGTGCTTGCAGCGCCATTTGGCTGGCACGTGCGGCCACGCTGCGGTCCTGGCCGGAGGGATCGGCCGGCGCCAGGGCTGCCGCCTGGACCTGGCGTGCCTTTTCGATGGTTTCTTCGGGCGTGCGTCCTGGTGAAGTATCGATATTGACCTCGCCGCCGACCGCGTAATTCACCCCGTCCGGGCCGCGCTGGTATGTGTAAGTGGCGCCGGAAGTGGCAAGGCTGCCCGCTGCGGCAAGGTGGGCTTGCTCATGCTGGCGCACTTTGAGGTCGCTCGCCTTGAGCTTGTCGATCGTAGCCTGGTCTTCCGGCGAGTATTGCTGCTGGGAGGACTCGGCGCGCGAGGGGCTTCGCGCAGGTGCGCTGGCCTGCTGCGCGTAGGTGTTTGACGATGTTATAGCGCCGATTCCCATTTACACATCATAACAAATTGGCTGGCGCTTTTCGTCAACTGGCCCCCATCTCCTGCGTTGAAGGAGTGACCGTCATGCCGATGGAGGTTTTCGATGGACAAGTCCAAGCAACCAAGCAAGGAAGCAGTGCGCAACTGGCTGCAGTCGCGCCAGGAAGAACGGCGTCCTTTGCCCGACCCGCAGCAGATCCGCCGCGAGCTGGGATGGGAAATGGTGCGCGTCGAGCAGGAACAGCGCACCTGGCGCTTAGCTGACTGAGATTGCGCTGCGACCGTTGGCTGCGGGCTGCACCACGATCCTGGTGGCGATCCGTTCGGTCATTTCCTGTACGTGGGAGATGACGCCCACTTTCCTGCCCATCGACTGCAAACCATCCAGCGCGTCCATGGCGACGCGCAGGGTTTCCGCATCCAGGCTGCCGAAGCCTTCGTCAATGAACAGCGATTCCACCCGCACGCGGTTGGACGACAATGAGGCCAGGCCGAGTGCCATGGCCAGCGATACCAGGAACGATTCGCCGCCGGAGAGCGAGTGCACGGAACGCTTTTCGTCGCCCATGTGCAGGTCGCGCACCAGCAGGCCAAGCGAAGGCTGCGCCGGGTTGTCGATGCGTTCGAGCTGGTAGCGCGGCGCCAGTTGCGACAGGTGGGCGTTGGCGTAGCCGATCAGCACGTCCAGCGTGAATTGCTGGGCGTAGTTGCGGAACTTCTTGCCGTCGGCGGAGCCAATCAGCTCACTCAGTTGCGCCCAGCGGCGTTCGTTCTCCTGCTGGCGGGCGATGTCGGCCAGCAGGCTTTCGGCTGCTTTGCGGCGTTCATCGTCCTGTGCCAGTTGCAGCTTGAGGGCTGCGGCGTGGTCGCTGGCTTGCTTGCGCTCTTCCAGCAGCGTTGCCAGCGCCTGTTCCAGTTCGGTGGCGTTGCGTTGTTCGCCGATTGGCGCGCTGGCCAGGTGATCGGCGTGCTGTGCTTCGCGTTCGGCCTGCACGGCTTTGGCGGAGGCCAGCGCATGGTCGATCGCCTGGATGCCGGTGCGCTCGTCGCGGATTGCTTGCTGGGAGTGGGCGAGCAGGGCGCGCAGTGCGTCCAGGCTTTCGATGCCAAGCGACTGGTGTTCGGTGAGCCATGCTTGCAGGCGGGCAGCGGCGCCCTCGGCGTCGGCATCGAGCGCCGCGAGGCGTTGCACAGCCTGCGCATGGGCTTCGTCGGCACGGGCGCGCTGTTGGGCGGCTTGCTGTGCCGACTCCTGGCGTGCCTGAAGTGCGGCGCGCGCGGTATCGGTGGCCGCGCGCAGCTCAGCCTCCACTTCGCGCACGGGGCGGCCTTGCCAGAGTGCCTGGCGTTCGGCGGCTGCGCTGTCGCGTGCGGCGCGGGCCGCTTCGGCGGCTGCTTCGGCGGCGTGCGCGTCCGCTGCGCTGCGTTCCTGGGCAGCGCGCAAGGCCTGCAGCTCGATGGCGATGGCGGCAATTGCAGTAGTGCGTTCATCGGCTGACTGGCGTTGCGCTTGCCATTGCCTGCTTTCACGTGCGCGTTGCTCGTGGAAGTGCGCCGGGCTTTCCTTCCATTCGTCTTGCCAGCCGGGGCGCGCCAGCGGGCTGTCGAGCTGGTCGAGCAGGTTCGCAATTTGCAGGGCTGTGTCGATCCGCTGTTCGTCCAGCGCCTTGTGCTGCGCTTCCGATTGCGCCAGGGCGGCTTGGGCAGTCGACAGCGCCTGCTGCTGGCGGCTGCATTCGGCGGCTGCCTGCTCGCATGCGGTTTGCGCCACTTCGCGGGTGCGCGCGGCCTGGCGGCAGGCTTGCTCCTGGCTTTCCAGTGCGCGCATTGCGGCGTGCAGTGCGTCTGCCTGCTCGGTGAGCCAGCCAGCGGTGTCATCGCCGGCAGGCTGCCCGGTGTGTGCTTCCAGAGCGGTGCGTGCGGATTGCCAGCGTGGCGCGGCGGTGGCGAAGTTGTTGCTGATGCCGTGCTGTTCGACACCGATCGCTGCCAACTGTTCGACGCTGGATTGAAGACGGGCCTGTTGCTCGGCCTCGAGCTTCATATTGCGCTGCAGCTTGTCGCGGCAGTCGTGCACTTCGGCTTGCAATTGGGCCAGCATCGCGTGCAGCGGGCCGTCTTCATTGCGGTAGGGATGCTCGTGCGAACCGCAAACGGGACATGGCGTATCGTCCTGCAGCGTGGCGCGCAGCTTCTCGACGCTTTCGCCGGTAGCGGCTTCCGCCAGCTTCAGTGAACGCTCGGCTTGCGTCGAGGCGGCGACAAGCGCCAGGTTAGCCTGGCGTGCGGCGCCGACTTCAGCGTCGGCGCTGTCGCGGGCAGCTTGCAGCGAAGTGCTGCGCGTGGCCAGGTCCTGCTGGCGTGCGGTGAGCTGCGCAAGTTCTTGCCAGGCGGTGCTGGCGTCGGCCAGCAAACTCCGGCGCTGTTCGAGATGCCGGCGCTGCTGCGCAACCTGTTCGGCATCGATTCCAGCCAGCGTTTTGGTGGCCTGTTCGCGTTGGGATTCGGCTTGGCGCAGGCGCTCCGTGGCGGTATCAAGGCCGTTGCGCGCGTGGTTTTCTTCCTGGCGTTGGCGGGCGAAGGCCTGTTGAATGGTAGCTAGCGCTTGCGATTGCTGGTCGGCGCGGCTGGCCTGCTGGCCGGCTTGGGCAAACAGTACGTCCCAGCGCGGCCAGTCGCGCGCCAGGGCCGCCCAGTGCTGGTGCGCGGCCAGCCACTGCTCGCTGGCGTGGTGTTCGTCGGCAAGCGCTTTTTGTTGCGCTTCACGTGCAGCCAGGGCGGCGCGTGCGGTGGCGTCGGCCTGGGCTGCAGTGTCACGGGCGCTGGCAGCCTGGGTGAAGGCCGCTTGCAGCGATTCCAGGCGCGTATCGAGCGCCTTCGCCTTGTCCAGCAGCGGCGCCGCCGACTGCTGTGCGCCTTCGGCTGCCGCCAGTGCGGCGCTGGCCTGCTGGACGTCGCCGGTCAGCACTTCCAGCGCCAGGCGGGTTCGTTCGGCTTCCTGCTCCGCGAGCGACATTGCGGCTTGGGTGGTAACGCGCTCCGCTGCGAGCCGGACTACTTCATCGTCCAGTGCCCGCGCAGGCTGCACGGCATCGAGTTGCGCCAGCACGGTACGGCGTGGCGCGGCAGCATCCGACTCATGCTGCCGCTGCTGGAGATGGTCGCGCGCGTGCTGCACTGCCGTGGCCAGGCGATCGGCTTGCTGGTGCCAGCGCAGCTCGGCCTCCAGCGCGGTGACGCGCAGCGCGGACGCATGAAGGGCTGCTTCGGCAGCTTCAGACTGGGCGATGATTTCGGCGCGCTGGTCCGGCGCCAGCGGCTGCTGGTTTGCCAGGCCGGCGGAAAGGGCTTTCAATGCCAGTTCTTCGGCACGCCAGCGCTCAAAGGCGCGCCTGGAGATTTCGCTGTAAATCCCGCTACCGGTCAGGGTTTCCAGCAATGTTCCGCGTTCGTCATCCCTGGCCTTGAGGAAGGCCGAGAACTCGTTCTGCGCGAGCAGTACGGCGCGCGTGAACTGGTCGAAGCTCAAGCCGACGCGCTGCACGATTTCCGCCATGACCTCGGTCTTTTTATGGCCGAGCGGCTGGAGCCCCGGGAGCTTGTGCAGCGACATGGTAGTCGGCTGCAAAGCACCCGCGGCCTTGGTGCGGGCGCGCCAGACGTTCCAGCGGGCGCGGTAGGAGGCGCCATCGTTGCCCACGAAGTCGACTTCTGCCCAGCCTTCCGCCGCGCCACGGCGCAGCAGGGTGCGCGGGTCTTGCGACGAGACCGGGTCGCCAACGTCGGGTGTTTTGCCTTCGGCCTTGTGCAGGCGCGGGGTGTCGTCATACAGCGCCAGGCACAACGCGTCGAGCAGGGTGCTCTTGCCGGCCCCGGTCGGGCCGCTGATGGCGAATAAGCCGGCGTCGGACAGCGGCTGGGCGGTGAAATCAACCGAAAACTCGTCGGCGAGCGAAGCCAGGTTCTTGCCGGCGATGCGCAGGACCCTCATGGCCGCACCAGTTCCGCAAAGGCGGCCAGTTGATCAGGCGGCGCCTCGGTGCCGTAGCGCTGCTGGTAAAGGCGCTTGAAGATGTCGTCCGGCTGCAAGGTGGCCAACTGGTCGAGCGACAGCGCGGCTTCTTCAAAGGAGGCGCGGGCGGCGCTCGAGGTTTCGATTTTCGCCAGCCGTACTGCCTTGCCGTGCAAGGCTTCTTCGATCGCGGCGCGCAGGCCGGGTTCGGGGGCGGTCAGCTTGACGCGTACTTCGAGCAGCGGCTGCTGTTCCAGCGGAGCTTCTGGCAGGTCGAGGGCGGCCAGCGCGGCTTTCACTTCATCCAGTGGCGCAGGCTTTTCCGGCACGCGCAGCAATTGCACCGCACGCGGTATCGGCAGGGCCGTGATTTCGCCGACTTGCGCGCCTTGCAGGTCGATGCGCAGGACCTGGTGCTGGTAGCTGGTTTCGGCGAAGGAAAGCGGAATCGGGCTGCCGCAGTAGCGGATATGGGCGTGCGGCCCCACTTGCTGGGCAAGGTGCAGGTGGCCCAGGGCGGCGTAAGCAATGGGCGGCGGGAAGATGCCGGTTGGGAGCATCTCCGTGCCGCCGATGACGATGCGGCGCTCGGAATCGGCCGACATGGTGCCGTTGACCATGTGGCAGTGGCCCATTGCGACAATCGCCTGGCCTTCGGCGGCGCGGGCGCCTGCCAGCTCCAGTGCCTGGCGGTACAGTTCTGCAATACCGGAAAGGTAGGGGTCTGGCTGCGGGATATCGCCATGGGAACCATCGGCCGCTTCCACCGGCAGCAGGCGCGGCACGTCGCCGTGGCGCAGGAAGGGCACCGCCAGCACCCAGGCCGCGACGGCGCCGTCCTTGCCGGTCAGCGGCACCAGCATGCGTTCCATGACGATATTGCCGTCCGCGCCGCGATGCGGGTAGCCGATTACGGTAGTGCCATGCACTTCCAGCAGTGGACCCGGCGCTTCAAGCCGGCCGGGCGAATCATGATTGCCTGCAATGATGACAATATCAAGCTGGGGCGCACGGGCGCGGGCCTGCTGCAGGAAGGCATAAAGCTGGCGCTGCGACCCTGACGATGGATTGGCGTTGTCAAAAATGTCGCCTGCCACCAGCAGGGCATCGGCTTGCTCGGACACGATGGTATCCAGCAGCCAGTCCAGGAAACGCTGGTGCTCGTAGTAGCGATCAAAATTATGCAGCGACTGGCCAAGATGCCAATCGGAAGTGTGCAGCAGGCGCATGAAATGTAAAGCAGGGCGTGGGAAGCGCAAATATAGCGCAAACGGCAGATGGATGTCTTGATCCCCGTCAGGCTGCGTTCGGCGAGCGCATTTCCGGCAACGGCACGCCGCTGCGGAAAGTATTGCGGCCGGCCTGCTTGGCCTCATACAGCAGCAAATCGGCCCGCTTCAACAATTCGGCGGGGCTGACATCTTCATCGCGGTAAAAGGTGAGGCCGATGCTGGTGGAAACGTTGGCCATGATTCCGTCGAGCTCGAACGGCTGCTGCATGGCGTGCACGATCTTGGAGGCAGTGACGGCGGCATCCTCGGTCTTGGAAATGTGGTCCATGATGATCGTGAATTCGTCGCCACCGAGGCGCGCCACGGTATCGCTGGCGCGCACGGTATTGGAGAGCCGCGCCGAAAAAGCCTTGAGCAGCGCATCCCCGACAGCATGGCCATAAGTGTCGTTGACCGGCTTGAAGCGGTCGATATCGAGGTACATCACGGCCATCAGGCCACCACCTTCGCGGCAGGCCACCATGGTTTCGTTCAGCTTTTGCAGGAAGCCGGCGCGGTTGGTCAGCCCGGTCAGCGCATCGACTTGCGACAGCTTCAGCAAGCGCTGTTTCTCGCGCTTTTGCGCCGTCACGTCCTGCCGCATGACGTGGAAGCCGATGACCGTGATGCCGTCTTCGTCCAGCTGGGGGATATAGACCACGTCGAACGTACGCAGGTAGTCGCCGGTGTCGTCCTCTTCCTCGAAGGTCAGGGTTTCGCCGCGCAGCACGCGGGCAATGTACGGCTGGAGCAGGGCATAGCGTTTTTCGCCCACGGTCTCCTGCACCGTGCGCCCAGTCACCTGCAGGCCGGTCTTGCTGAACTCACGCTCATAAGCCAGGTTGTGGAAACGGTAGATTTCTTCGAAGTCGACGTAGGCGATCATCGCTGGCAGCGTATCGGCGATGGTGCGCAAGCGCGCTTCGCTTTCGCGCAGGGCCATGACCGACTTGCGTACCAGCGTGATGTCGTCCAGCGTCCCGACATAGCCGGCAATCGCATTGTCGACCACAATTGGCGCCACCTTGATCGAGGTCCAGACGATCTTGCCGTCCGGGTGCACGCAGCGCAGGGTTTCCTGGAAAGCCTGCTGGGTGGTGTTCAGGTGGCGCAGCGATGCGCGCAGCATTTCGCGGTCGTTCGGATGCACGGCGTTGAACCAGCCATCGCCCAGCGCTGCGTCGCGCGACATGCCGGTAATGGCTTCGAAGGTCCGGTTGACGTAGGTGCACTGGCCGTCCTTGTCGGCGCGCACCAGGCCGAGCGGCGAGGCATCGTTGACGGCCTGGAGCTCCGCCTGGTTCTGGCGCACAGCCATTTCAGAACGTTTGCGCTCGGTGATATTGCGAGCCGTGACGGCGACGCCGTCCTCGATGGCGACGATCTGGTGGCGTAGCCATAGCTGTTCGCCGAAAACCGTCGACTCGAATTCCTCTTCCAGCGGTTCGCCGGTCCGCATCACACCCAGGCATTTGTCGAACAAGCCTTCGCTGTGCCAGTGCGGCAGCATGTCTCCCATGCGCTTGCCCAGCGCTTCGTCAGCCGGATAGCCAAGGACGCGCGCGCCGCGCTCGTTCACGTCGACCAGGATGAAGTCAGTGATCTCGCTGCCGTTGCCGGCAGCACGGCAGGCTTTGATCAGGAACAGGGCATCCAGGCTGGCATCGACCGCCGCATGCAGCTTCTCGCGCGCATAAGTCGCTTCACGCGTGCTTTCGCGCAGGCGCTGCGCCTGGCGCGTCAACAGGAAGCTGAAGACCAGCACCACCACCGAAACGATGGCAGTGACGCCAAAATACAGGCGCCGCTGGCTATAGTATTTGGCCAGCGCGTGTTCCTTGGCATCGCCTACAACGGCAGTGAGCGAGTAGCGCGGCATGTCGCGGAAACCGTAGATGCGCGGCGTCTTGTCGATCGGCGTCTTGAGCAGCAGTTCTTCCGGCAGGTTGACCGGATCGGCCGGCGCCACGTAGTCGATGGTGTCGGTGATGAAGAGTTTTTCGTCGACACGTCCGGTGGCGAGGGCAGTATCGCGGCTGATCAGCATGACCAGGCCTCCTTCATCCACATGCAGGCGGTCATAGTCCTCGACGAAGTAGGCCGGGTCGATCATCAGCACGATCACGCCGGCGAACTTGCCTGCCTTATCGTCCAGCCTTCGGGCGATCTGGATCTGCCACTTCTTGGTGATGGGTTCCACCATCGGATTGGTAACCAGGGCCGCATCACCGGCTGTGGTGGCGAGAGTCTTGAAGAATCCGAGATTGGCGGAATTGGCAGGGAAGACGCCATGCATGCTGTCCACCAGCTTGCCATTGGCGTCGATGAGGGCGATCGGCAGTTCGAGGCGGGCCGGCATGACGGAATCGAGCAAGCCGCCGCGTTTGCTGAATTCGGGCAGGCGCAGGGCGCCGTTGGTCTCTTCGAATTTGAGTTTGAACAGCTGGGTGGCGTGGTCCGCCTGGCGCAGCAAATGGCCGGAATGCTCGGCCAGCGTGCGCGCCAGCGAGTGGCTGTGCTGGACCGCGTCGTAGTGCGCGCTTTCAGCGTCCTGTTTGAGCTGGTAGAAGACGTCAGCCCACATCACAACCAGCAAAACCAGCGTGAAAGAGGGCAGCAGTATCATGCGATACAGCTTGCGGAAAATCTGACTGGCGGTGGAGGTTGGCACAGGCTTATTTTGCACTCAAACCCCGGCAGTGGGGACAAAAAAACGGAACAATGCTGCCTTGCAGCCACCATCATTCGCAAAATGCCAAGAAATACTGTCAATTCGCTATTAGAATAGGCGTTCACCCCCTACAGGAATCGAGTCTTGACCGAACTGAATTTCTCTCTCGCCGCGGCACGTGCCTTGCACCTGGCGGCGCAGGGCTTGCTGCAGCCGCGCCGGCGCAAGGCGCAGAAGGCCGACGTGCTGGAGGCGATCCGCAGCATGGGCGTGCTGCAGATCGATACCATCCACGTGGTGGCGCGCAGTCCCTACCTGGTGTTGTGGAGCCGCCTGGGCGACTACCCACAGGCCTGGCTGGAAGAACACCTGGCCGAAGGCGCGCTGTTCGAATACTGGGCACACGAAGCCTGTTTCGTGCCGATCGAGGACTACCGCCTGCTGCGCCATCGCATGGTCGATCCAAGCGCGATGGGCTGGAAATATTCGGTCCAGTGGATGAAGGAGCGGCGCGCCGACGTTGATCGCGTGCTGCAGCATATCCGCAGCAACGGGCCGGTGCGTTCGGCAGATTTTGAACGCACCGACGGCAAGGGCGGCGGCTGGTGGGAGTGGAAGCCTGAAAAGCGTTCGCTGGAAGTGTTGTTCACTGCTGGCGAATTGATGATCGCGCGCCGCCATAATTTCCAGCGGGTGTATGACCTGGCCGAGCGCGTGCTGCCAGGCTGGGACGATAGCCAGATGCCAGGCATGGATGAAACCCGGCGCGAACTGGCGTTGAAATCCGTGCGCGCCCTTGGCCTGGCGCGCAGCTCCTGGGTGGCCGATTATTACCGCACCAAACCGCCGCGCCCAGACCTGGAAGCGCTGGCCGACGAGGGCTTGCTGCTGCGCGCCCGCGTCGATGGCTGGAAAGACACTGTCTACGTCCACCACGAATTGGCGGACCTGGCGCAGGCAGCAGCCGAAGGCGCCTTGTCGCCGACCCTGACCACCATCCTGTCGCCGTTCGACCCCGTAGTATGGGACCGCCGCCGTGCGGTCGACCTGTTCGATTTCGACTACCGCCTGGAATGCTATACCCCGGCGGAAAAGCGCCGCTATGGCTACTTCACGCTGCCGATCCTGCGCCGCGGCGCACTGGTGGGCCGCATTGACGCCAAGGCGCACCGCCGCGGCGGCATTTTCGAACTGAAGAACCTGGCGCTGGAGCCGGGCGCCCGCGTCACTGACCGCTTCGTGCGCGACGTCGCCGGCGCGGTGCAGCGCCTGGCCAACTGGCATGGTTGCCCGAATGTGCAGGTGCAGGCCAGCGAACCGCCCGAATTCGCCGCCACGCTGCAGGCGGAACTGGACGCGCAGGGAGTCGAACAATGAAGCTCGCCCCAGCACCGCAACGCGTAGTCGGCGCCGACGGCACGCCGCTGCTTGGCCGTTTTTCCGGTGCGACGCAATCGTTCGACTGGCATTTGCTGGCGGGCGAACATGCGCGCAGCAGCCTGTGGCGCCGCTTCCATCACAAAAAATGGCATTATGTCTCGCTGGTTTCCGAACAGGTGATGGCGGCGGTTGCCATCGTCGACCTGGGCTGGACCAGCACCTGCTTCGCCTACGCCTTCGACCGCAACGACAGCGACATGATGGCCAACTTCTCGCAGGACGGCCTGCCAGGCCGCATGTCGGTCGGCGTCGGTGAGCACGCAGGCGCCGCGAGCTGGTTCCGCACGCGCAGCACCCAGATCAGCATAGAACCGCTGGAAGGCGAACGATACAAACTGGCCCTGCGCTGCCCGTACATGGAAATCGATGCCGAATTCGGCCCGCCAATCGCACCGCTGCTGCTGGCTACAGGCCCGGTGCAGGGCGGGGCGCTGCATGGCACGCAGAAATCTCCCGGCATGCCTTTGACCGGTGAAATTCGCACCTTCCGCGACGAATACAAGCTCGATGGCGGCGTGGCCAGCTTCGACTACTCGAACGGCTTGCTGGCGCGCGAGACATCGTGGCGCTGGGCCTCCGGGCATAACCTCGAAATGGGCTTCAACCTGCAATCGGGCTATTTCGGCGGCCACGAAAACGCGCTCTGGATCGATGGCGAAGTAGTGCCGCTGGCCCCTGCGCATTTCATATTCGACCCGCATGACCCCATGCAGCGTTGGCACATCTTCACCGAAGACGACCAGCTGGAGCTGTTCTTCACCCCCGACGGCGCGCGCCGGCAGGACCGCAACCTGCTGGTAGCCGCCAGCCGCTACATCCAGCCGGTGGGTCACTTCAGCGGCTGGGTGCGCAGCGAGCCGGAAGGGCCGAAACGCATGGTCACGCAGCTTGCCGGCGTGACCGAGGACCATTACTCACGCTGGTAAGGGAGCGCCGACATGAGCATCAGGAATATGGACAGCTTGTTCGAGCCCGCTTCGGTAGCCATCTTCGGCGCCTCGCTGCGGCCCGACCGCATGGGCACCCAGGTGATGAACAACATGGCGGAAAGCGGCTTTGCCGGCGCAATCTGGCCGGTCAATCCGAAGTACGAACAACTGCGCGGCATTCCCTGCTATCCGCGCCTGTCGGCTTTGCCGCGCGCGCCGGACCTGGCCATCATCTGCACGCCGCCTGATACCGTGCCGGCCCTGATCGCCGACCTGGGTGCGCGCGGCACGCGCGGCGCCATCATCCTGACCCCGGTCAGCGACACCATCCGGCAGCAGGTCATGCGGGCCGCACGCCCATACCTGCTGCGCATCCTGGGGCCTGGCGGCATCGGCCTGGTGGCGCCGCTGGCAGGCTTGAACGCCAGCGCTGCCCATGCCGGCGCCAAGCCGGGCAAGACCGCCTTCATTTCCCAATCGGCGACCGTGATGACGGCGGTGCTGGACTGGGCGCAGTCGCACGGCATCGGCTTCTCGCGCGTGGTGTCGGTAGTGGAGGGCGGCGATATCGACCTGGGCGACATGCTGGATTACCTGGCGGCCGACGATGACACGACCGCCATCATCATGCACATCGAATCGGTAACCTGCGCCCGCAAATTCATCTCGGCCGCGCGCCTGGCTGCACGCGGCAAGCCGGTGGTGGTGCTGAAAGCTGGCCGCAGCGGCGACGACAAGGTGTACGACGCCGTGATCCGCCGCGCCGGCATGCTGCGCGTGTACTCCTCGGCCGACCTGTTCGACGCGGTGGAAACGGTGGCGCGCGCAAGGCAGACGCGCGGCACGCGCCTTGCCATCATGAGCAATGGCAGCGGCACCGGTAAGCTGGCTGCCGACGCCCTGCAATATGTGCATGGCAAGCTGGCACAGTTCTCCCCCGAAACCGGCAAGCGCCTGGCCAGGGAGCTGCCGCCTGGCCTGCTGCTGGCCAATCCGATCGACATCGGCGGCGAAGCGAGCGCCGAGCGCCACGTCGCTGTGGCCAATGCCTTGCTGGCGGATCCCGGCGCGGATGCACTGCTGGTCGTGCATGCGCCATCGTCAGCGGCAGCAAGCACCGGCGTGGCACAGGCCCTGGCGCCCGTGCTGCGCGAGAGTGGCCGCAGCGTGCTTTCCTGCTGGCTGGGCGGCGCTTCGGTGGCGGGCGCACGGCAAGTGTTTGCCGATGCCGGCCTGCCGACCTACGACACCCCGGAAAAAGCCGTGCGTGCCTACAGCCAGGTAGTGCAGTACTCGCGCAATCAGGCCTTGCTGATTGAAGTGCCGGGGCAGGTGCCCGCGCATTCGGTGCCGGAGCGACAGTCCGCGCGCAACCTGGTGGAGGCCGCGCGTGCCGCCGGCCAGGCCGAACTCGCGCACACCGACCTGGCCGTGGTGCTGGCCGCTTACGGCCTGCCGCTGGCAAGCGAGCCGGCCGGCGGCAACGTGCAGCAGCTGCGCATTGCGATGCAGGTCGACCCGGTTTTCGGCCCTGCGATCAGTGTCGGCCTGGGAGGCAGTGCAGGCCGCGTGGTGGACGACCGCGCCGTTGGCCTGCCGCCCTTGAACACCGTGCTGGCGCGCGACATGCTGCGGCGAACAGGCGTTGGCCGTGCCCTGGTCGACGAGCGTGAAATCCTGTGCGGCGCCCTCGTGCACGTGGCCGAACTGGTCGCCGACATCGGTGAAATCGCCGCGCTCGAAATCGATCCTGTCACAGTGGTCAACGGCGTGCTGCAAGTGCATGGCGCCCGTGCCACGCTCGGCCCGCGCCGCGCCGAAAGCAGCATGGCGATCCGCCCTTATCCGCAAGAACTGGAGCAGGAAATTCAATGGCAGGGCGCACCGTTGCTGCTGCGCCCGATCCGTCCGGAAGATGCGCCGGCCCATGTGCGGTTCTTCAGCCGGCTGGACCCCGACGACGTGCGCCTGCGCTTCTTCTCGGCAATGAAGGAATTGCCGCCGACCCAGCTCGCGCGCCTGACCCAGATCGACTATGACCGTGCCATGGCCTTCATCGCCACGCGCACCGGGGCCGATGGCCAGCCGGAAACGCTGGGTGTGGTGCGGGCGGTTGCCGACCCGGATAACCAGAAAGCGGAGTTCGCGATCATCGTGCGTTCCGATCTGAAAGGCAAAGGATTGGGAAATATCCTGTTCCAGAAATTGCTTGACTATTTCCGCAGCCGCGGGACGCGCGAAATTACAGGCGAAGCCTTGTCGGAGAATATCGGAATGCAACAACTGATGCGAAGATTCGGCGGAACAGTGACGGCGTCGCGAGAAGCTGGTATGGTTGATCTTCGCCTTGCGCTAGATTTGAAAACCTCCTAAATTATGGAGGGCGCGTGACGTTACATTGATGTATGTCAAAGCGAACCTGTCGGGCTAATTTACACTTGTACTTCCGTTTCCGCGTAGCGATATTTGGGAGCAAGAATGTTAACGGCCACATATACCTTAGTTGCGCTATCCGTTGAACAGGCTAACGTGCGCCTTAGCCTGCTGTCGTTCCAAAAATACGTGCAATCGACGCTGTTGCGACAACAGCGCCTGACGCTCTCCCAGCTTGAATATGCTTGCGAAACCCTGGAGCGTCTGTACCAGGCCTGCCATTGGCGCAAGATCGAGCTGTACCTGATTCCCGCGCTGCAAAACGCGACGGAACAAGCCAATCAGTTGCTGGATGAACTGAGCCGATTGAACCAGTCTGCGCTGTCGGTGATCCGGCGCTTGCAGGCGGAACTCGATTCGGCGGTGGAATACAGCGAACAGCAAGTGATGGAAATTTGCGAATCGATCGAGACTTTCTGCACGGTGCTGCTGCAGCGCCTGGAGAAGGAGGAAAAGGAGCTGTTCACGATTGCCCGCGCCACCATTGGCGGCGAAGCGTGGTTCGATATTGCGAACAAGTTCCTGGCCCATGATGCTCAAGTGGTGGAAGCGCGCCGCGTGCCGTCCTCTGCCGAAAAAGACAGGAAAGCCTTGTTGGACGCTAAGCAGGTGCGTGTGTCCCTGCGCAACGAAGACGAGGTCGTAGTTCCTGTGCCGAAGCTGCGCTACCACCGGCGCACGCGTTCGGCCCATCGCGCCGCTGCGGATACGGCCTGAACACGCCGTGCCTGCATTCGCCGCCCCTGCCGGGCGGCGCTGCGCTATGATGGTGGTTTTGATCCATTCATAGCACAACTATGTTTGAGTTCCTTTTCAAGCAGCAGGCCAGCCAGGCCAGCGTTGCCGGCCAGCCGAGTGCCGGCGGGTCGCAGGCGCCGCTCGGCACTCCCGCAGAACGCCGCTCGGCGCAGGCCGAGCTGGCCCGCAATCTCGCGGGCGACGAGCCTGCTGCGGTTGAGCTCATCCTGAACAGCGAATTTGCCGACGTGCGGCTGGCGGCAGCTGAACACGTCGTTTCGCAAGCTGCACTGGAGAAAGTGCAGCAGGCGGTGCGCAATTCAGACCGGCGCGTGGCCAAGCTGGTGCAGGGGCGGCTGGATGCGATCCGCCACGTGCAGGCTGAGCAGAAGCAGGCACAGGCCTGTATTGCTCTCGCGCAGCGTTTGTTGGCTGATGAAAAGCTTACGCCAAACCTGGTGGCTGACCTGGACCGCCAGTGGAAAGTAGTGGATGCAGCGCCTTCCGCCGCCGCTGAATTTACCCATGTCCGTGAGGCACTGGCGGAACGCCTCGAAGCACAGGTCTCGCTGCAGCGCGCGATGATCGACGCGCTGGCGGCCTTGCGCAAGCACCCTGATCCTGTCGAACTCGAGCGCCTGGCCCGTGAACACGAGTCGCACATGGCCTCGCCAGAGCGCGGCTCGCTGCCGCGCCACCTCCTGAACGATTTCGATGCCGCGCTGGCGGCCGAGCGTGCCGCGCAGCAGCCGGCAACGCCGGTGGCACCTGTTGCGGCGGCCGATCCAAGCCTCGCAGGGGGCGACAACCCAGGTGCTGCGGACGATGCCGCACCGGCGCCCGCGGCCAGCGCACCAGTCCCGGCGTCAACTTCGGCGCCGGCGCAGGGCGCCTCGGTCATGCATGCCGACGGCCATGACGTCGCGGCAGCCAGGCCGCCGCGCCCGCCCAAGGAAAAACACAAGCCATCGCCTGCCGAGCAGGAAGCCAACCGCCACTTCATGGACCTGGTGGAGGCAATGGAAGCCGCGCTGGCACAAGGTCAGCTCCACATTGCCGCAGAGCATGATAAAACGCTGAAAGAAAGCAAAACAGGCCGCCTGACACCAGCCCAGGCCGAGCGCTTGGCCCATGTGCGGGCCGACCTGAAGCGCCTGGGTGACTGGGCGCGCTGGGGCGGCAACGTTTCGCGCGAAGAACTGGTACATGCCGTCGAAAGCCTGCCGGCAGAAGGCCTGGGCATGAGCGAACTGGCCAAGAAAGTCGGCAGCATGCGCGAGCGCTGGAAGGCGCTGGACGGCGTTTCGGGCGCCGCACCCAAGTCGCTGTGGGAAAAATTTGACGCCGCCTGTACCGCTGCCTATGCGCCGGCCGCTGCGCATTTTAAACACCTGGCCGACGAACGCCACGCCAATGCGGCGAAAGCGCAACAACTGGTCGACGAAGCAAATGCCCTGATCGCCAAAGACACTGCCCAGCTGGAAGCGGCCGGCGGCGCCCAGGTAGACCGGGAAGAATCGGCCTCCGGCAACCTGCCGCACACCCACGACTGGCGCACGCTGGCCTCGTCCACGCAGCGCTTGCGCCAAGCCTGGAGCCGCCTCGGCACCATCGACCGCAAGGACAAGAAGCGCCTGGACGCAGCTTTCAGTAAAGCGATGGACGCCCTGATGGCGCCCCTCGACTCGCAGCGCAAGATCGAAGTGGCGCGCCGCGAACAATTGATCGAGGAAGTCGGCAAACTGAATCCGCTGGACCGCCACACGATCGACACCCTGCGCCGCCTGCAAGAGTCCTGGCAAGGCCACGCCCGCGCCTTGCCCCTGGAGCGCAAGACCGAACAGGCGCTGTGGCAAAAATTCCGCGGCGCCTGCGACCAGATTTTCGCCAAGCGCAAGGAGCACGCCCACGCTGCCGACCATGAACGCAAGGCCCACCTGCATGCACGCGAAGCGATTTGTGCCAGCCTGGAGTCGGCCACTTTCGAAGGCGACGACAAGGCTGTGCTGGCTGCCATCGGCAAGGCGCTGAAAGATGCCGCCGCCGCATGGCATGCCTCCGGGGTGGTGCCGCGCGCCAGCGAGCAAAAAATCGACCAGCGCTACCGCGCCGCCGTCGGCGCCCTGCAATCGCAAGCCGATGCGATCCGCAAACGCGCCGGCGCTGCGCAAGCCAACGCCCTGCGCGAAAAGCTGCGCCTGGTGCAGGCACTCGAAGGTGCGCTGGCGGAAGCAGGCGACGTCGACAGCGCCGGCTGGAACAGCCGCTGGCAAGCCCTGGCAGCGTTGCCGGCCGAGCAGGAGCGCACCCTGCGCACCCGCTTCGACGCTGCCCTGAAAGCAGCCGGGGAGGGCGCAGCCGCGCGCTCCGCTTACGCCACCCAACTGGAAACCAACCGTGAACGCCTGCTGTCCGAAGTGCTGCGCCTGGAAATCGTGGCCGGCATCGACAGCGGCGCCGAATTTGCGAAAGACCGATTGAAAATGCAGGTAGAAGTATTGCAGTCCTCCCTCAAGTCCGGCCAGAAGCCGGCCAGCCACGCCGCCCAGTTCCTTGCCCTGTGTGCCATGCCCGCGCTGGTGGACGCACGCACAGCCAGCCGCATCGAGCAGCTGTTCCGCAAGATTGGCGCGGAGGGTAAATGAACGAAGTAAGGATCCAGGCAGAAGACTTCGACCTGTCGCAAGAAGTGGCGCAACTGCGCGCCGGGAACGCCAAGGTAGGCGGTATAGTCACCTTCGTTGGCACGGTACGGGACCTGAACGAGGGCGCCTCCGTTGCAGAGATGGAGCTGGAGCATTACCCGGGCATGACCGAGCAGTCGATCCAGGCCATTATCGACCAGGCCAAGGCCCGCTGGCCGATCTATGGCGCGCTGGTCATCCACCGCGTCGGGCCGCTCAAGCCCATGGACCAGATCGTGCTGGTGGCGGTCACTTCGCCACACCGGGGCGAGGCATTCTCGGCTTGCGAATTCATTATTGACTATTTGAAAACCGAGGCGCCGTTCTGGAAGAAGGAACAGACGCCCGAAGGTGCCCGCTGGGTGGATGCCCGCACAAGCGACGACGATGCGTTAAAAAAGTGGTCTTGAAATGTAACAACGCATCCTTATGTTGTCCTTGACAATTCATCAGGAGCGTTTGAAATGCGCCAAGACAAACTCACAACAAAACTGCAAGAAGCACTCGCCGATGCCCAGAGCCTGGCCGTTGGCAACGACAACCAATATATCGAACCTGCGCACCTGCTGCTGGCCCTGCTGAACCAGGAAGACGGCGGTGCGCGCTCGCTGCTGCAGCGCGCCGGCGTGAATGTCGGCGGGCTGGCGCAAGCGTTGAAGCATGCGCTGGAGCGCATGCCCAAGGTGTCCGGCGGCGACGTCACGGTCAGCCGTGAATTCGTCAATATGCTGAACCAGGCCGACCGCGAAACCCAGAAGCGCGGCGACCAGTTCGTCTCCAGCGAAATGGTGTTGCTGGCGATTGCCGAAGACAAGGGCGACGCCGGCAAGCTGGCGCGTGAAAACGGCTTGCAGCGCAAGGCGCTGGAAACCGCCATCGACGCCGTGCGCGGCGGCGCCAAGGTTGATTCGCAGGAGGCGGAAGGCCAGCGTGAAGCCCTCAAGAAATACACCCTCGACCTGACCGAGCGCGCCCGCATGGGCAAGCTGGACCCGGTGATCGGCCGCGACGACGAGATCCGCCGCGCCATCCAGGTGCTGCAGCGCCGTACCAAAAACAATCCTGTGCTGATCGGTGAACCAGGTGTTGGCAAGACCGCCATCGTGGAAGGCCTGGCGCAGCGCATCGTCAACAACGAAGTGCCGGACTCCCTGCGCGGCAAGCGCGTCCTCTCGCTCGACATGGCCGCCCTGCTGGCCGGCGCCAAGTACCGCGGCGAATTCGAGGAGCGCCTCAAATCCGTGCTGAAAGAGCTGGCGCAGGACGAAGGCCAGACCATCGTCTTCATCGACGAGCTGCACACCATGGTCGGCGCCGGCAAGGCCGAAGGCGCCATGGACGCCGGCAATATGCTGAAGCCTGCGCTGGCGCGCGGCGAGCTGCATTGCCTTGGTGCGACCACGCTGGACGAATACCGCAAATACATCGAGAAGGACGCCGCCCTGGAGCGCCGCTTCCAGAAGATCCTGGTCGACGAGCCAAGCGTGGAGGCGACCATCGCCATCCTGCGCGGCCTGCAGGACAAGTACGAGCTGCACCACAAGGTGGAGATTACCGACCCCGCGATCATCGCTGCGGCCGAGCTGTCGCATCGCTACATCACCGACCGCTTCCTGCCAGACAAGGCGATTGACCTGATCGACGAAGCCGCGTCCAAGATCAAGATCGAGATCGACTCCAAGCCGGAGGTGATGGACAAGCTCGAACGCCGCCTGATCCAGCTCAAGATCGAGAAGGAAGCCGTCAAGCGCGAGAAAGACGAAGCTTCGCGCGCCCGCCTGCAATTGCTGGACGATGAAATCGCCAAGCTGCAGCGCGAGTACAACGATTACGAGGAAGTGCTGAAGGCCGAGAAGGCGAACGTGCAAGGCACCACCCACATCAAGGAAGAAATCGAGCGCATCAAGCAGCAGATGGAAGAGGCAACCCGTGCTTCGAATTGGCAGCGCGTCTCCGAACTCCAGTACGGCAAGTTGCCTGAACTCGAAGCGCAACTGAAGCATGCCGAAGCCGCCGGCGCTGCCGAGCAGGTAGGCGACAAGCCGAAGCTGCTGCGCACCCAGGTCGGCGCGGAAGAAATCGCCGAAGTGGTGTCGCGCGCGACCGGCATTCCCGTTTCGCGCATGATGCAGGGTGAGCGCGACAAGCTGCTGCACATAGAAGAGAAGCTGCACGAGCGGGTGGTGGGGCAGGACGAAGCGATCAACGCCGTAGCCGATGCCATCCGCCGTTCGCGTGCTGGCCTGTCGGATCCTAACCGTCCGTACGGATCCTTCATGTTCCTCGGCCCGACCGGCGTCGGCAAGACGGAGCTGACCAAGGCGCTGGCGAACTTCCTGTTCGATTCGGAAGAGTCGCTGATCCGCATCGACATGAGTGAATTCATGGAGAAGCACTCGGTCGCCCGCCTGATCGGCGCGCCTCCTGGCTATGTGGGCTACGACGAAGGCGGCTACCTGACCGAAGCCGTGCGCCGCAAGCCGTACAGCGTGATCCTGCTGGACGAAATCGAGAAAGCGCACCCGGACGTGTTCAACGTCCTGTTGCAGGTGCTGGACGATGGCCGCATGACGGACGGGCAGGGCCGCACCGTGGACTTCAAGAACACGGTGGTGATCATGACCTCCAACCTGGGTTCGCAGAAGATCCAGTCGCTGGACGAATCCGACCCGGCGGTCGTGAAGCTGGCTGTGATGGCCGAGGTGCGTGGCCACTTCCGTCCGGAGTTCATCAACCGGATCGACGAGATCGTGGTTTTCCACGGCCTGGACGACAAGCATATCGGCTCGATCGCCCGAATCCAGCTCCAGATCCTGGAGCAGCGCCTGAGGCGCATGGACATGGGCATGGAAGTCACCGACGCCGCGCTGCAGAAGATCGCCGAGGCAGGTTACGACCCGGTCTATGGCGCGCGTCCTCTGAAGCGCGCGGTGCAGCAGCAGATCGAAAATCCGCTGTCGAAGCTGATCCTGGAAGGCCGCTTCGGCCCGAAAGACACGATCCGCATCGATGCCGAGGGCAACGAACTAGCCTTCCGCAAGGCCTAAGCTCACCGGCAAGGCGCCCGGCAGTCAACCTGCTGCCGGCGCCTGACTTCTCCCGTAGCGGCCCAGATCCGCTCCTCGAAGCAGCTTCCATCGATCTTCACCCTGCGAATGACCCAGCCGTCGGGAAGGGTCCACTGGCAAACGGTCTCTTCGCGTTGGTGTACGGCGGGCGCCTGGGCCATTGCATCGCCGATCACGTTGAAGGTGCCCGCGCTGCGCAGGCCGAACAATTCCACCCCCACCCAGCGGTAGGCGCGCTTGTCGCCGGGACCAATGAACCGCACCAGGACATCGCCCGATTTGCAGATCGTGGCAGACGTCTGCACATTAAATTCATTCAAGACGCCGGCAAACGGCGCTTCGATACAGCTGATATTCTTGGTCCAGAGGGCGACCTGTTTGTCGCCATCGCTGGACTTGAGGTACTCGGTGACGATGGGGATAAGGGCAACGGCCAGTCCCGGATAGACCAGCAGCCACTGCCACCATTTCGAGGGCCATTGGATACCTGATGACATACAACCTCCAAATTGCGTAAACTCGTGCCTCTGGAAAGGAGCACTGCATGAATGAGTCAACGTTGGCGGGCCGGCTGGAGTTCCTGCGCGAAGCGGAGCGGCTGAAGAGCGTCCTGCGCAGTGGGTTCACCTCGACCGGACGGCCCGAAAGCACCGCCGAACATAGCTGGCGGCTGGCGCTGATGGCGCTGGTGTTCGCTGACGAACTGCCAGGCCTGGACCTCGCCCGCGTGCTGAAACTGTGCATCGTGCACGACCTCGGCGAAGCAATCCACGGCGACATTCCCGCCATCGACCAGCACGCCCATCCCGGCAAGTCAGCGCAAGAGCGCGACGACTTGCATACCCTGACGCGCGACCTCGACCCGCCCTTGCGCGCGGAAATTATCGCCCTGTGGGACGAGTACGAAGCCGCCGTCACGCCAGAAGCCCAGGCCGTGAAAGCCTTCGATAAACTGGAGACGATCCTCCAGCACAACCAGGGCAACAATCCGCCTGATTTCGACTACGCCTTCAACCTGGGGTATGGCCGCAAGCACACTGCCACGGCACCCTTATTTGTGAAGCTGCGGGAACTGCTCGACGCCGAAACAATGCGGCGCCACCAGGCCGCGCCTCCGAAATGAGTGTAGGCAGCGCGTGAGCCGCGAGGCAAGCGCAGCCGGGAAGCATTCGAACGTGAGTTTGATTTAAATCAGATGCCGGTTAAAAGATAAACGGAATGAAAATGTATCCATCTTCTTCTTTCACACGTCTGCCTGCCTCGATAAGCTGCGCTCAGATGGGACGATCCAGGTCAAACAGTTCATGTCGCGCCGCAAAAAGCATCCATGAGATCTTACTGAGCTCGACGGCTGCGTAAGAGCAGTAGAAGATGAGCCATGCCCAAATCGCGTAATCCAGGAACTTCATTTTTGCCCCCATGCTGAACTGAGTTTATGCGGTGATTCAATAAGCTGGCAAGCACTGCAGTCACTTGCGAATTTTGGGAACGATGCTCGCGATCTGAAATCTTAGGAGGCGACAGCCGAGGAATGCACGGAACATGATGACTGCAACTGTCCGGCTTGAAGCACCGAACGCGGTAAATAGCGAGCTGTAAAGCGCACCTGATTCCAGCTTCTTCAACGTGGACATGGCGATATGCCGAGCCTCGGCATTTAAACGCGGTTTGCGCATGGTCAGCCAAGCCTATACCAAAGGCTTGGCAGGGTATTGATCGAGATCAGCCGCGGGTGTTGAAGAACTCGGTAGGCGGGCAGCCGAAGGTCTTGCGGAACATGGCCGTAAAGGCCGACTGGCTGGAGTAACCGAGGGCATCGGCCACCTGCGACAAAGGCATGCCGCTGGAAATCATCGGCGCCGCATGCGCCAGGCGGGCTTGCTGGCGCCATTGGCCGAAGCTCATGCCCAGCTCCTTTTCAAACAGGCGCGCCAGCGTGCGTTCCGATGCGCCTGCCTTGCTTGCCCATTCTTCCAGGGTGTGCGTCGCCCCTGGATCGGCCAGCAAGGCATCGCACAGGCTTTTCAGGCGCTTGTCGCGCGGCATAGGGACGCGGATCGGGCGCGTTGCAAGGTGCGGCAGTTCATCGAGAATCAGGTTGCAGATCAATTGGGAGCGGTGAGTCGGCGCCTCCGGGTCTTCCAGTTCCAGCGCCATGACCAGCTCGCGCAGCAGCGGCGAGACTTCAAGCACCTTGCAAGGCTCGCCAGGGAAGGGATCGAAAGACGACACGACGTAAACAGGACGCAGGCGTGCCGACTCAATCACGCTAAGCGAGTGTTCGACATTGGCCGCAGTCCAGATCGCGCGCTGTGGCGGGACGATCCAGCTGCTGTCCATGGCGTTGACACGGATCACGCCCTCCAGCGCCAGGGTCAACTGGGCGCAGTCATGACTATGCGCCTGCAGGGAACGTTCGCTGACCAGGTCACGTGCAATCATTGTGACCGGCTGCACGTCAGACGGTTCGCGGCGGCTCTCGTGCGGGCCGGTATGGGTGACGATCTGGACTGGCATGGGGATGGCAGTTTTGCGATAAAGGATGACATCCTAGCTCAAAACAGACGCCCGAGGTTTTTCTAGAATGTTTCCATTCTTTATACGAATGAGGCATGTAATGGAAAACCAAACCTTACACACGGATGCCCGCGTGATCGGCCTGGTCGGGCTGGCGCATGGCGTCTCACATTTCTATCACCTGATCCTGGCCGCGCTGTTTCCATGGCTGAAGACGGCATTTGGCTTGAGCTACTCCCAACTGGCCTTGCTGATGACGGTATTCTTTATCGTTTCCGGCATCGGTCAGGCCCTGGCAGGCTTCGTCGTCGACCGCGTAGGCGCGCGCCGCGTGCTGTTTTCCGGCATGGCGATGCTGGGCGTGTCGGCACTGGTACTGTCGAATGCGCAGAATTATGCCGGCCTGATGGTGGGCGCGCTGATGGCCGGCATGGGCAACAGCATCTTCCACCCGGCGGATTACACCATCCTCAACCAGCGCGTATCGCGCGACCGCGTGGCGCATGGCTTCTCCGTTCATGGCCTTAGCGGAAGCATTGGCTGGGCGGCGGCACCGCTGTTCCTGACGGGCGTGGCGAGCGCTACCGACTGGCGCACGGCCTTGTTGTCGGCGGCCGCGCTGCCAGCGATGGTGCTGGCGATCCTGTGGTGGAACCGTGAAGCGCTGCGTCCCGATCCGATCGTGCACCATGCTTCCGGCGCGCAGCAGGGTGGCTCGTTTGAATTCCTGCGCTTGCCATCGGTGTGGATGTGCTTTGGTTTCTTCTTCCTGACTGCGCTGGCGCTGGGTGGCATCCAGAGTTTTGCATCGACTGGGCTGGTCAAGCTGTACGGCATGTCGCTGGCGATGGCGACCAGCGCATTCACGGCGTATATGCTGGCATCGGCGGTAGGCATGATGCTGGGCGGTTTCCTCGGTGCAGGGCGCAAGAACCATGACCGGACAATTGCCGCGGCCTTTGCACTGGCTGCAGTACTTGCGCTGCTGCTTGGCATGGCGGTCATGCCAGCCTGGGGCGCTGTGGTGGTGATGGCGCTGGTCGGTTTCTTTTCCGGCATTGCTGGCCCATCACGTGACTTGATGATCCGCGCCGCAGCACCGAAAAATGCCACCGGCCGCGTGTACGGCGTTGTGTATTCGGGCCTGGATAGTGGCTTGTCGGTGGGGCCACTGCTATTCGGCCTCATGATGGACGCTGGCAAACCGCAGTATGTCTTTGCCGGCATCGCGTTCTTCCTGCTGCTCGCCATCGCCACAGCGACCGGTGTCGGCAGCCGCACCCGCGCCACCGCCAACGCCGCAGCCTGAAGTTCGTGCCGAAAATTCGGGGTCAGGTCTGTCAATTGGACAGTTAGCGCAATCGTTTGATCTTCCTCAATACGCAAAATGGCGCGGATTTGCGTATTGAGGTGGATCAAAGATATTGTGTCGGTGTCCGAATGACAGACCTGACCCCGACTTTTTTTGGAGCGATGCCATGAGTTTTGCTACGACCGATCTTTGCGACGACAATCCCGGAATGCTGGAGGACGGCAGCCTGCAAGTGCTTTCGCCGTTCTTCCGCCACTTTGGCAAGCGGATCCAGTTTGCCGGCCCAGCGGCGACGTTGAAGGTGCATGAGGATAATGCGCTGGTGCGCGCAACCCTGGAAACCCAGGGCGAGGGCAAAGTGCTGGTGGTCGATGGCGGCGGCAGCTTGCGTCGGGCGTTGGTCGGCGGCCAGCTTGGCTTGCTGGCGCAAAACAACGGCTGGGCCGGCGTCATCGTTGATGGTTGCGTGCGCGATAGCGCGGAACTGGCGGAGTGCGATGTCGGCATCATGGCCCTGGCGACGCATCCTCAGCGCAGCGCGCGCGATGGTGTGGGTAAGCGCGATGTGACCGTGCAGATTGCTGGCGTCGCCGTCCGCCCGGGCGACTGGGTCTATGCGGATGTGGATGGCGTTCTGGTGGCTCGGCATAAGCTCAGCTGATTTTCCACGATGTGAAAACGCCATTTCATCCGATGGAAAGTGCACAATTTCAACAATCCTTGTTTCTCTCGAAAGGAGAAATGTCTTTCCGTATCATGGAATCTTGGTGCTAAGAGTATGATTTAACGCGAATAAATAGTGCTTATATGTCTTATATAAGACAGTTGTTGCACTGAACAATCACGCCTAAGATATCTCTAACGGTTTTCGTTTTCTAACGCTTTCGTAGGAGATCATCATGGCTACTCGCGCCGAACAAATTGCAGCCCTCCAGCACGACTGGGATACCAATCCGCGCTGGAAGGGCGTCACCCGCACCTACACCGCCGAAGACGTGGTGCGTTTGCGCGGCTCGCTGGTCATTGAGCACACGCTGGCCAAGCGCGGCGCGGAAAAGCTGTGGGACCTGGTGAACAACGAACCCTTCGTCAACGCCTTGGGCGCGCTGACCGGCAACCAGGCCATGCAGCAGGTGAAGGCGGGCTTGAAGGCGATCTACCTGTCCGGCTGGCAGGTGGCTGGCGATGCCAACCTGGCGGGCGAAATGTATCCGGACCAGTCACTGTATCCAGCCAATTCGGTGCCGATGGTTGTTCGCCGTATCAATAACACCTTCCAGCGCGCCGACCAGATCCAGTGGTCTGAGGGCAAGGACGATATCGATTTCTTTGCGCCTATCGTGGCCGATGCGGAAGCTGGTTTCGGCGGAGTGCTGAACGCCTTTGAATTGATGAAGTCCATGATCGAAGCCGGCGCTTCGGGTGTGCATTTTGAGGACCAACTGGCTTCGGTGAAGAAGTGCGGCCACATGGGCGGCAAGGTGCTGGTGCCTACCCGTGAAGCAGTCGAAAAACTGACCGCAGCGCGCCTGGCGGCAGACGTGATGGGCACTTCGACGCTGGTGATCGCGCGCACTGACGCCGAGGCGGCCGACCTGTTGACCTCGGACATCGATGAGAACGACAAGCCATTCTGCACCGGCGAGCGCACCGTGGAAGGCTTCTACAAGGTCCGCAATGGCCTGGAGCAGTCGATTTCGCGCGCGCTGGCTTACGCACCTTACGCTGATCTGGTGTGGTGCGAGACCGGCAAGCCGGACCTGGCCTTCGCCAAAGCCTTCGCCGAAGCTGTGCATGCCAGATTCCCAGGCAAGTTGTTGGCTTATAACTGCTCGCCTTCCTTCAACTGGAAGAAGAACCTGGACGATGCGACGATCGCCAAGTTCCAGAAAGAGCTGGGCGCAATGGGCTACAAGTTCCAGTTCATCACGCTGGCTGGCTTCCATTCGCTGAATTACGGCATGTTCAACCTGGCCCATGGCTATGCGCGCCGCCAGATGTCGGCCTTCGTGGAGCTGCAGGAAGCAGAATTTGCAGCGGCAGCCAAGGGCTTTACCGCGGTCAAGCACCAGCGCGAAGTCGGCACAGGTTACTTTGATGCGGTAACCCAGGCCATCCAGCAGGGCCAAAGTTCGACGACTGCGCTGCATGGCTCGACTGAAGACGAGCAATTCTTCGACGAAAACAAGAAGGTTGCTTAAGCCCTGGTCATGAACACGCAGTCCAGCAGGATTCCTGACGGATGCTGGTACTGCGTGCTTTTCACCGCGCGGTAGCCGGCCGCCTCATAGAACGGGACTGCGTTCAGCGATGCGTAGAGGTGCAAGTCCGACGGATGTTCGGCCATCTGTTCCAGCGCGCGCAGCAGCGCCTTGCCGATACCCTGGCCGGACAACCTCGGGTCAACAAAGACTGCATCAACCTCGCTGCGTTCGGTGTCGAGAATGGCGTAGCCTGCCAGACTTCCATTGACGTGTGCCTTCAGGCCGCCGCCACGCGCCAGCAGCAGAGGGTACGTGGCAGGGGCAGGGGCCGCCGCCCACGTACGCAAAATGTCGGGGGCATAATGAGCGGCGCATTGCTCGAGCAGGGCACGCGTGCGCAATTCCCACAAGACTGGAATGTCGGTGCTGGCTGCGGGGAGAAGGGTGATCATGCGGCCAGTGTATCGCAGGCCATGACGCGCATGAGATAATGCGGGCAAATCTTATTTTCCCGCTTCCCTTTTTATGTTCAGTTACCGCCACGCGTTCCATGCCGGCAATCACGCCGACGTCCTCAAGCACTTTGTCCTGGTCCAGGTCCTCGAATACCTGAACCAGAAGGACGTCCCATACACCTATATCGACACGCATGCCGGCGCCGGCGTCTATTCGCTGGACAGCGCGCAGGCCACCAAGACTGCCGAATTCGAGACCGGCATTGGCCCGCTGTGGGACCGCGATGATTTGCCGGAGCCGCTGGCCGACTACGTTCAATTGATCAAGGACCTGAACCCGAGCGGCAAGCTGCGCTTTTATCCGGGTTCGCCATACTGCGCCGAAATCGTGGCACGTGAAGAAGACCGCATCCGCCTGTTCGAACTGCATCCGTCGGACGCCAAGATCCTGGCCGATAATTTCCAGAAGCTGGAGCAGCACCAGGCCGCCAATGGCCGCCGCCCGTCTGCGCGCGGCAAGCGTGTGATCGTCAACAAGGCGGATGGCTTCCTTGGCGTGAAGGCGCTGCTGCCGCCGCCATCGCGCCGCGGCATCGTGCTGTGCGATCCTCCTTATGAGGACAAGCAGGACTACAAGAAGGTCACGGACATGCTGAACGATGCGCTGAAGCGCTTCCCGACCGGCACTTACGCGGTCTGGTACCCGGTGCTGCAGCGCATCGAGGCGCGCAATTTCGCCGAGCGCCTGAAGCACTTGCCGGCCAAGAGCTGGCTGAACGTGACCCTGTGCATCAGCACGCCAACACCGGATGGTATTGCGCTGCACACCAGCGGCATGTTCCTGCTGAATCCGCCGTACACGCTGGAGCCCATGCTGCGGCAGGTGATGCCTTACCTGGTGCAGGTGTTGGGCCGCGATGCGGGCGCTCAGTTCACGCTGGAGAGTGGCGAAGCGGCCACAGCCAAAAAAGGTGCGCCGCGCACTGCATAAAAATGTTGCCAAGACTGCACTAATGGGTATAGTCTTGTAACCATGAGTTTTAGCAATGGGGAAACCCATGACAGCCGTGGTTGAAAGTGAAGTGCCGATCCCGATGCCGTATGCCAATCAGTTCTTCCTGGCACGGCAACCCATCCTCAACCGCAGCCAGCGGCTCGTGGCCTACGAGCTGCTCTATCGAAATGCCGAAGTCCACGAAGCCCGTGTGACGGATGGCACCCATGCCACCGCTTCCGTAATTGCCCATGCTTCCGAGCTGGGCATGGAGCAGGTTGTGGGCGACCAGCTCGCTTTCGTCAATGTCGATACGACGGGGCTGATGAGCGATTTCATTCATTTCCTGCCGAATGACAAGGTCATTCTTGAGGTGCTGGAGTCGGTCGAGCCGACGCCGGACGTGCTGAAACGCGTGCAGGAGTTGAAGCAGGCTGGTTATAAGTTCGCCCTGGACGATGTGGCGGGCGAGAGCGCTGCGGTGGAAGCCTTGCGTCCCTTGATGGACGTGATCAAGGTCGATATCAAGCAGATCGAGCGCGGCAGCCTGCCGGCATTGGCGCGCAACCTGCGCAATCCGAACCAGAAGCTGCTGGCGGAGAAAGTTGAGACGGTCGAGGAGTTCCGCGAATGCATGGACCTGGGCTTTGAGTACTTCCAGGGCTATTATTTTGCGCGGCCGGTCATCCTGAGCGGGAAGAAGATCACGCCATCGCAGCTTTCCATCATGCACCTGCTGGACTTGTTGAACCAGGATGCGGACCAGCGCGAGGTCGAGCGCAGCGTCAAGCATGATCCCCTGATTTCCCTGAACCTGCTGCGGCTGGTGAATACGCCGGCGGTGGGGGCGCGCTTCCGCATCAACTCGGTCGGGCATGCGCTGATTGTGCTGGGGCGGCGGCAGCTGCAGCGCTGGCTGCAGATCCTGCTCTATGTGAAGGGCTCGGAATTCGATTCGCCGCTGTTGCAGATGGCGACCACGCGCGGCAAAACCATGGAACTGGTGATGGGGCATGTGCGGCCGTCGGAGAAGGTGGCGGCCGATATTGGCTTCACGGTCGGCATCATGTCGCTGATGGATGCGCTGTTTTCAGTGCGGATGGGCGAAATCCTCGACAGCGTCAATGTGCTGGATGAGGTGCGCGATGCGCTCCTGCACCGCGAAGGTGATTATGGGTATGTGCTGCGCCTGATCGAATTGATCGAGCGGGCGCAGGAGGGCCGGGAGCTGACCGGCATCCTGCATAAGCTGGACCTGGCGCCCTCGGCGCTGTATGCGCTGCAGCGCGAGGCGTTTGAGTGGGTCAATGAATATGCCCACTCTGTTCAATAATTTATTGGGCCAGTAGCAGGAAGACCGTTGGCTTCTTGTGGAAGTCCGGCGCTTTGCCGGAGTCGAGCAGGCTTTTCCATTGCGCGCCCGTGCGGGTGCGGATCGTTTCCGTTGGCAGGCTGATGTCGGTGGCCACGCAGATCAGCGTGGTGCCGTTGCATGCGCTGACCAGGGCTTCCAGCATCGCGGCGTTGCGGTAGGGCGTTTCGATGAACAGCTGCGTTTGCTTTTCCTGGCGCGAGCGGGTTTCCAGTTCTTTCAGGCGTTTGGCTCGCTGCGCGGCGTCGGTCGGCAGGTAGCCGTTGAAGGCGAAGCTTTGGCCGTTCAGGCCGCTGGCCATCACCGACATCAAAATAGAGGAGGGGCCGACCAAGGGGCGGACCGGGATGTTGCTGGCGTGGGCCAGGCGGACCAGGTCGGCGCCGGGGTCGGCTACCGCGGGGACGCCGGCTTCCGACAGCAGGCCCACGTCGTGGCCGGCTTTCAACGGTTCGAGCAGGGCTTGCAGTGCTGCTTGCGGCGTGTTGATGTTCAACTCGCTGATCGCAATTTCCTGGATGGGCTTGGCGGTGCCGACTTGCTTCAGGAAGGCGCGGGCGGTTTTGGCGTTTTCGGCGACGAAGTGGGTGAGCTGGCTGGTCAGCTGCTGCACGTGCTGGGGGATGACCTGGTCCAGGGAGTCGGTGGGGCCGAGGGTGTTGGGGATGAGGTATAGGGTGCCGTTCATTTTTTTAAACCGGTAGTGCGGTGTCTGACCCGCAGGGTCAGACACCCTCGTCTGTTCAAAGCTTGCGGTGATGTTTAGTTGGCCGGTGCACTGAATGGTGTCTGACCCTGCGGGTCAGACGGATACGGCCACCCGGCCGGTTTGCCGGTTTGGAAGAAACTGACGCCCGCGGCGCGCAACATGCCCGTGAGGGCAATCAGCGGTAAGCCGGTCAGCGCCGTCGGGTCACTGGAATCAATGCGCTCAAGGATGGCAATGCCCAGCGCCTCATTCTTCGCACTTCCGGCACAATCATAGGGCTGCTCGATGCGCAGGTAAGCGTCCAGTTCCTCATCCGCCAAATCGCGGAATTTGACCACGGTCTGGATGTCTTCAAGCTGGTGGGTATTGTTGCGCCCATCCCACAGGCACAGGGCGGTGTGGAACACTACCTCGCGTCCTCGCATTTTCTGCAATTGAGCCAGCGCATTGGCATGATTGCCAGGTTTGCCGATTTGCTCATCGTCCAAGGTGGCGACCTGGTCGGAGCCGATGACGAGCGCGCCCGGGTGGCGGGTGGCTACAGCCGCGGCCTTTTCGCGCGCTAGGCGTAAAGCGGTGGCAGAGGGTGTTTCGCCCGGCTGCGGGCTTTCGTCGATATCCGGCACGTCGACCGAAAACGGCAGTTGAAGCCGCGACAACAGCTCCCGGCGATAGGCCGAGCTTGATGCAAGGATGATGTTGGTTGTTTTCATCAGGGAAATGTTATATGCTCTCTGCGCCGTCGAAAAAGCGCGAAAAGTCTCGCAAGTCTTTGACGCGGCGTGGAAAATCCTGTTATTATCGCAGGTTTTCGAGGGAAATTTTAGCCAATGAATGCTTTTGAGATCGACGCCTTTGAATTTTGTCGGACCAACAGCAGCAAGGAAGGGGTAACTCCCGTCGCTGAAATGACCCGGCTTAGCAAGGAATGCGCTAACACTTCCGGTGAGGTGGCCTGGAAGGTGGAGGGCGGTTCCAGCAAACAGGGCTTCCCGCAGATGCGCCTGACCGTTGCCGGCAAAGTGCAACTGGTGTGCCAGCGCTGCCTGACCCCGTTTGAATACGAAATCGATTCGTCGACGCTCCTGATGCTCGGCAAAGATGACGCGGATGCGGACGAAATCGAGGAAATCATTGATGATGAAAGTATCGACGTAATCGTCGGTGCGCGCTCCATGAATCTCATGGACCTGGTGGAAGATGAGGCCCTGCTGGCCTTGCCGCAAGCGCCGAAGCACGAGGTGTGTCCTGATACCTCGCTGGTCGACTCTGCGAAGAATGAGAAGCCTTCGCCTTTCGCAAGCCTCAAGGGTTTGAAGGCAAATTAAACGAATTTTTCAGTTTGTAGTAGCAAAGAACGTGTCAAAACGCGTGCAGTAATCGAGTTTGGCATGGATGTAAAAGCTCGATTCGCATGTTTTTGCGCATCGGATGTGTTAAAATCTTAGAACTTTAGTATTAGGAGTCATCATGGCTGTTCAACAGAACAAGAAATCCCCGTCGAAGCGCGGCATGCACCGTTCGCACGATTTTCTGGTAGCACCGAACCTGGCCGTTGAGCCAACCACCGGTGAAACCCACCTGCGTCACCACATTTCGCCTAACGGCTTCTATCGTGGTCGCAAAGTGCTGAAGACCAAGAACGACGAGTAATCGACGTTTCGCTTCAGCGACAAGACAAAGCGGTGCTACGCAGGTTTTCTGACGTCGCGCCGCTTTTTCTTTGAGTTATACAATGACAATCAAAATCTCTATCGACTGCATGGGTGGCGATCACGGCCCCTCAGTTACGATCCCCGCAGCACTCTCTTTCCTCAAGCACGAACCGAACGCTGAACTAGTCCTCGTTGGCCTGGAAGATGTCCTTCGTGCTGAACTGAAGAAGCACCACGCCGAGGCCGAGCCGCGCCTGACTATCCTTCACGCTTCCGAACAGGTCACCATGGATGACCCGCTCGAGGTCGCTTTGCGCCGCAAGAAGGATTCGTCGATGCGCGTGGCTATTGAACAGGTCAAGAGCGGCGCCGTCGCCGGCTGCGTTTCGGCCGGCAATACCGGCGCCCTGATGGCCGTCTCTCGCTACGTGCTGAAGACCATGGCCGGCGTCGACCGTCCAGCCATCTGCACCATCATGCCCAACAAGCTGGGCAAGCCGACCTATATGCTGGACCTGGGCGCCAACGTGGATTGCGAACCGCACCACCTGCACCAATTCGCTATCATGGGTTATGTGCTGGTGCAGGCGATGGAGGGCATCGAACGCCCGACCATCGGCTTGCTGAACGTGGGCACGGAAGACATCAAAGGCAACGAGGTGGTGAAAGCCACGGCTGCCCTGCTGCGCGCCGACCACGAGCGCGGCGCCCTGAACTTCTACGGCAACGTGGAAGGGAACGATATTTTCAAAGGCACCACCGACATCGTCGTTTGCGACGGTTTCGTCGGTAACGTGACGCTGAAGGCCGTCGAAGGCCTGGCGAGCTTGTTCAAGGTGGTGCTGACCGAAGAATTCAAGCGCAACCCGATCACCATGTTGGGTGCGTTGATCGCGCGCGGTGCGCTGCGCATGATTACCCAACGCCTGAATCCTGCACGCTATAACGGCGCTGGCCTGCTGGGCCTGCGTGGCCTGGTCTTCAAGAGCCATGGCGGGGCAGGCGTGGAAGCCTTTGAATGGGCAATCCGCCGCGCTTACGAGGCGGCGCATCATGATTTGCAAGAGCATCTGTCGGCCATGATCGCCGAACTGATGCCGCAGGAAGAGACGACTACACAAACGAGAGACACGCATGACCCTGTACAGCAAGATCGTAGGCACGGGCAGCTACCTGCCTGAGAAACGCGTCACTAACCATGAACTGGCAGCCCAGCTGGCTGCCAAGGGTATCGAGACGTCGGACGAGTGGATTGTGTCGCGCAGCGGCATCTCCGCTCGCCATTATGCGGAGCCTGAGCAGGCTTCGTCCGACCTGGGCGTGATCGCTGCCAAGCGCGCGCTGGAAATGGCCGGCATGCAGCCGGACGATATCGACCTGATCATCGTCGCCAGTTCCACACCTGATTTCTACGGCAGCTTCCCGAGCACTGCCTGCATCGTGCAGAAGAAGCTGGGTATTTCCAATAACTGCGCGGCAGTGGACGTGCAGGCTGTGTGCAGCGGCTTCGTTTACGCGGTGGCGACGGCGGACAGCTTCATCAAGTCCGGCATGCACAAGAATGTGCTGGTGATCGGCGCCGAAGTGTTCTCCCGCATCCTGAATTTCGAAGACCGCACCACCTGCGTGCTGTTCGGTGATGGCGCCGGCGCCATTGTCATGAGCGCGTCGCAAGAGCCAGGCATCCTCGCGTGCAAGCTGCATGCGGATGGCCGCCATTCCGACGTGCTGCGCGTACCGGGCAGCTTGTCCAACGGCGCGATTGACGGCAGCGCTTTCCTGTTCATGGATGGCCAGGCGGTGTTCAAGCTGGCGGTGTCGGTGCTGGAGAAGGTTGCTTACGAGACGCTGGATGCGGCAGGCATGACTTCCGACCAGATCGACTGGCTGATTCCGCACCAGGCGAATATCCGCATCATGAACGGCACTGCCAAGAAGCTGGGCATGGAGCCGGAAAAGATGGTGGTGACCGTCGACCAGCATGGCAATACTTCCGCTGCGTCGATCCCGCTGGCGCTGGACGTCGCAGTGCGCGATGGCCGTGTGAAGAAGGGGGATGTAGTGATGATGGAAGGTGTAGGCGGTGGCTTCACCTGGGGTGCTGTCCTGGCCCGGATGTAATAAAATGCAGTCCTTTTTAGAATAAGAAGTCTAAAGGTTGAAAGATGAATAAATTCGCATTCGTGTTCCCAGGCCAGGGTTCCCAGGCTGTGGGCATGATGGAAGGCTTTGCCGGCAACCCGGTGGTTGCGCAAACCCTTGCTGAAGCTTCCGATGCTTTGCAATTCGACCTGGGCAAGCTGATTGCCGAAGGTCCGAAAGAAGAACTCGACCTGACCACCAACACTCAGCCGGTCATGCTGACCGCTGCCGTGGCAGCTTACCGCGCCTGGATCGCCGCTGGCGGCCCGGTGCCGACCGTGGTTGCCGGCCACTCGCTGGGCGAGTACTCGGCCCTGGTTGCAGCAGGCGTGATTTCGTTTAAAGACGCTGTGCCGCTGGTGCGCTTCCGCGCGCAAGCGATGCAGGAAGCAGTTCCAGTGGGGCAGGGTACCATGGCCGTCATGCTGGGCCTGTCCGATGAGGACGTGCGCGCAGCCTGCGCCGAGGCGGCTGCTGCCGTGCCGGGTGAAGTGGTGGAAGCTGTTAACTACAATGCGCCAGCACAAGTTGTGGTCGCCGGCCATACTGCCGCGGTCGACAAGGCCTGCGAAATCGCCAAGGCCAAGGGCGCCAAGCGCGCCATGCGCCTGCCGGTTTCCGCTCCATTCCACAGCTCGCTGCTGAAGCCGGCTTCGGACCGCCTGCGGGACTACATGGCGTCGATCCATTTCAATGCACCGCAGATCCCGCTGATTAACAACGTGGACGTGGCTGTGCTGAACGATCCAGCCTCGATCAAGGATGCGCTGGTACGCCAGGCTGCCTCCCCGGTACGCTGGGTTGAGACCATGCAAAAAGTTGCTGCCGATGGCATCACGAATGTGGTTGAATGCGGTCCGGGCAAGGTCCTGATGGGCCTGGCCAAGCGTATCGATTCCAGCCTGGTTGGCGAAGCCATCTATGACCAGGCCACGCTCGAGCGCATGCTGGAAACCCTGAAATAAAAGAAGGATGACAATGACTCTCGCTAATCAAGTAGCACTGGTGACCGGCGCCTCGCGCGGCATCGGCAAGGCAATCGCGCAAGAACTGGCCCGCCAGGGCGCCAAGGTGATCGGCACCGCCACCACCGAAGCCGGCGCAGAAGCGATCTCGGCTTACCTGGCTGAGATCGGTGCCGAAGCAGGCAAGGGCATGGTGCTGAACGTTACCAACGCCGAGCAGTGCGCTGCCATCATCGACGACATCTCGAAAACCTACGGCGCCGTCGGCATCCTGGTCAACAATGCAGGCATCACGCAAGACCAGCTGGCCATGCGCATGAAGGATGAGGAGTGGGATAGCGTGATCGCCACCAACCTGACTTCGGTTGGCCGCCTGTCGCGTGCCGTCCTGCGCGGCATGATGAAAGCGAAGACTGGGCGTATCATTAACATCACCTCTGTGGTGGCATCGGCCGGCAACCCTGGCCAGATGAACTACGCTGCCGCCAAGGCTGGCGTCGAGGGCATGACCCGCGCCCTGGCCCGTGAAATCGGCAGCCGCAACATTACCGTCAACAGCGTCGCCCCGGGCTTTATCGATACCGATATGACCAAGGCGCTGGGCGAAGACCAGCATACGGCCCTGCTGACCCAGATTCCACTGGGCCGCCTGGGCAAGCCGGAAGACATCGCCGCAGCCGTCGCTTTCCTGGCTTCGCCAGCAGCTGCGTATATTACCGGTACCACCCTCCACGTGAACGGTGGTATGTATATGAATTGATACGGTTATGCGGCATAATGCCGCACGATCGCATCATTTAATAGTGATTTCAACGTAGATCAAATCAAACGTCGAAATTAGTTTATAGGCGCGCAAACCTGCTAAAATGCGCGCTTTCCGTAACAACATATTGGAGCCATAACATGTCGGATATCGAACAACGCGTTA